>NZ_JBXARG010000009.1:0-182717 GCF_058808015.1 Undibacterium sp. GW821-FHT11H02
TTACCACCGACTAAAGTCACACCATTGCTGAACGTCGCAGTGCTGTTGTAATCAAGACCCGCTGTGGCTGTGCCACCACCCAAGTTATAGGCGTAGGTGGAAGCGACGGTCGTCGTAGCGCTTAAGCTGACGGTGTAGACCAAGTCATTGCCTTCGACCACATTGTCACCGGCAACACCTGAGGCGCCCTGCTCTACTGTGGTAATTATTGGTTGGTCATCATTCAAGATGGTAGTGACGACTGTGCTGTTTGCCAAGTTTGCATTTACTGGCGCAGTGAGATTCACTTGGAAGGTTTCATTAGCTTCAAACACCGCATCATTCGAAATTGACACGACAATTGTCTTTGTTGTTTCTCCGGGCGCAAAAGTGACACTGCCTGAAACTGCAGTGTAGTCACTGCCAGCTATCGCTGTGCCATTGCTAGTTCCGTAATTCACACTCACTGGAGCAATGCTGGCCGTACTTAAACTCACAGTATAAGTAACTGTCCCCGCAGCTTCGTTCACTTCTCCAGGACCACTCAAACTGATCGTCGGCACTGCACCATCTGCGATTGTTCCTACACCAACCACAGAGCTACTATTTTGCGCTGTTGCGGCCGATAAACTAATCGTCTCAGATCCTTCGAGCAGACCATCATCGAGAGTCGCAATTCTCACTAGGAATCCGTTCGATCCCGCAGGCACACTCACCGCCCCACTCAAACTACTCCAAGTCACGCCACCATCGATCGATACTTCCTGAGCACCCGTATCTGAACCTAAAGTGGCCGTCCCCGAATTTAGCGCGACATTCACCGTCGTAGCGGTCGTACTCGTACCACTTAAACTCACGGCAAATACCAAATTACCACCCTCTACTGCGGTCGGGCTAGAAACACCACTAACCACAGGACGATCATCATTACTACCACCGACGCCTGTACCATCATCATGAATGGTTGTGACTACATTTCCCGTTCCCAAAGTCGCATTAGTCGCGCCAGACAAGCTCACCTGAAAGGTTTCATTACCTTCAAATACTGTGTCGTTGGTGATAGGTACGGTAATAGTCTTACGAGTCTCTCCTGGGGCAAACGTCACGCTACCCGTAGTTGCAGTAAAATCAGTACCAGCTACCGCCGTACCACTGCTGGTATTAAAATTCACAGAAATAGAGGCGGGGCTGGCTTCACTTAATTCAACCGTAAAACTAATCGTCCCAGATGCCTCATTCACCTCTGCTTGGCCAATGATGCTTACGCTCGGCACCGCGCCGTCGAGAATGGTGCCAGAGCCGCTCACTACGGTAGAATTAGTCGAAGTACTTGCTGCCAAAGAAAGGGATTCCGTTCCCTCGATCACACCATCATTAAGAATATTAACCCGCAACAAAACACTAGTGACACCAACTGGAACAGTCACACTACCATTGCTAAAAGCAACGAAAGTTTGACCGCCATCAAATGAAACTAACTGAGATACAGTATCAACACCGATTACAGCGGTACCAGATGTTAAAGCTAAATTAAGCGTGATTTGTTCAGCACCTGGGCCCGATAATTGAACTAAGAAGTCCTGAACACCACCCTCAGTTGCACTCGGCGACGACACTGAAACAACTGAAACCTCGGTATTTGCAGGCGGACCAGCTTGTGTGTCCGCGCTGGTTGAACTCGAAGAAAGATCAGGATCAATTTCAACACCAGAAGGCGTCACGTTTTCAGCAATACGATCGACTCTGACAAAACTATTACCTTCGCCGATATCACCACCCGTTAAACCGGCAGCAGTTTCCTCTAACAACTTATCCAAGCTGTTTTCACCAACAACAGCGTTGGCGATATTTTGTGCCGAGGGATCAGGTGGCAACAAAGCGGCATTCGCAACTTCGACCTGAGCAGGTGCAAAGACACTAGCGTCCAAACTTACAGTTTCATTTTGGCGGATGGTGTAGCTATGACCTGAATCGAAAGCGAGCTCAACTTGCGCGCCTTGCATAGTGATGATTACATCTTTTTCATAGACGACATCACCAACTTTGAGTTGATGTTGCTTACCGTCTGGGGATTTGATAATTGCTTGACCTTGCAACGCAACTACTTTACCGATAATACTTGCAGAATTTGCCATTACGAATCTCCAGACGAAAAAAGTGAATGTCCAGAATGTAACAACAAGGTTTCTTTAAGCCAATTGTACTAAGGTACTATAAAACCTCTATTTAACGATCTTTTACCAATAATGCCAATTGCAAGCGATTTTTAAGCTTCAACTTATCTAGAACAGCACCCACATGCGCTTTCACCGTACGCTCGGTAATACCCATTTGCACTGCAATTTGCTTATTCGTTGCACCATGTGCAATTGCCTTTGCGACTTCAGTTTCTCGACCTGTTAAGACACCAGCCCAATCATTGATCGCCGCGGTCAATTTTGATGGTTCAGTTGGCACCCCCAACAATTTCTGCATAAGCGATTCGCCAATCCAAACACCGCCTTGTTGCACGACACTGGCAATATTCAAGAGGACTTCGGCACCAGCATGCGTATTGCAATATGCTTTTGCCATCATAGAAAATACGGCCAGTGCTTCGAGGTCATTCGGCAAGTCACTCATGCATACAACAAAAACTTCAGGCAGCTGCGCCTTGAGCTGCAAAATTTGCTGAGCAACAGTCTGGCCTGGTCGTAAATGTAACCATACGATCGCAATTCCAGTATCCAAATGGCTCAAGTTATCCATTGTTTGAATATACGGAAAAGCATGAACTAAGCCTGCTGGTGTTTCCTTAGAATCAGAACAAAAGAAATGCATCATCAATTTTTTCTCTTGGGACAATTTCTCACCTATCTCTCGGTAAATGCGGCCTGTTTGGCACGCAGGACAGGTTTCAGTAAATAAGTCAATATGGTCTTTTTTCCGGTAATGATATCGATCTCAGCAACCATACCCGGAATAATCGGTTGACCACCCGCCAAGGTCGATTTATCGGTAGAAACTCGCACCGTGTAAAAAGTATTGCCGCGTTCATCTGTCACAGAGTCAGCACCAATATGCTCCAAACGCGCATCTAGTCCACCATAAGTAGAAAAATCATACGCGGTAAATTTCACCACTGCTTTTTGTCCAGGCACTAGGAAAGCGATATCTTTCGGCGCTACTTTTGCTTCTAAAATCAAGCGCCCATCACTAGGAACGACCTCCACCACATCGCGACCAGGCTGAACCACACCACCGACCGTATTGACCAATAATCGTTTCACAGTACCACGCACTTGAGATCGAATCGCGGACTGCTTTACCTTATCTGCCAGACCGGTACCGCTTTGTATTAGCGAATTCAAGCGAGCCATGGTTTCCGAGAGTTCTTTGCTTGCATTATTTCTTACTGCCAATTCCACTTCCTGAATTTTACGCATCGCTTCCGACATTGCTGCACCAGAACGTGCAATCTGCGCCGTAGCAACATCTCGCTCGCCCTTAAAGCGCGAGACATCGCGCTCCAGACGCAATAATTCGACTTCAGAAACCGCACCAGTACTCAATAATGGTTTAGTAAAGTTATATTCTTTCAAACTCGACTCATAAGCATTTGCTGCTTGTTTTTGCCGCGCTGTGGCTTCAGCCTGCTCTTGGCTACGTTGTTCGTACTGTTGACGGGCAATCGATAATTGCGCATTAAGCTCCGAGGTCGCGGTTTCATACAATCGCTGCTCTTCTTCAGCGGTCTTGGGATCTTCTTTCACCACCTCTTCCGGTGGCACATATGGTTTGCCATCGCCAATCGCCCGCAATCGTGCCGCTTTTGCCATCAACGACAAATAAAGCGATCGATTTTCATTCACTGACGATTCAAACCGCGTGGTGTCGATTTGTAGCAAAATTTGCCCTTCATTTACAACCTGTCCTTCTTTTACCAAAATTTCGGTGACGATACCGCCGTCCAGACTGGGATAAATTTGCAACTGTTGTGAAGGAATCACTTTAGCTTCACCCTTGGTGATTTCATCAACATGCACCAAGGCAGTCCAAATGATAAATAGAACTAACACGAACAGCACGGAGCGCAACAAAATACGTGCGCGTATAGGCTCTTGCTGAATCATGATGGTTTCTGCATCATGCATAAAATCAGATTCAGGAAGCGCAACATTGTCCTTCCAGCGTTGCAACCAGCCGCCGGGCGACAACATGAATTTCAAACGCAATTTTTCAAGCGTGGCGATAATTGCGAGTCCGAAGCGACGCCAGAAGCTCATAATTTTGCTCTTCCAATTTGACCGTTTTGCAATGCATGCATAATTTTATCGCGCGGCCCATCTGCAACAATGACACCACTATCGACCACAATAATGCGGGTAGCCAAATCCATCAGGCTTGGTCTATGCGTCACGATAATCATCGTTTTATGCTGACCATAGCGTGAGATGCGTTCTTTAAATTGTGCTTCGGACGGATAATCCATAGCACTAGTCGGCTCATCAAGTAATAACACAGGAGGATCTAGTAACGCGGCACGGGCGATGGCAATACTTTGTCTTTGACCGCCAGAGATCGATTCGCCGCGCTCGCTAATGAGCATATCAAATCCTTCAGGATGGCTATTCACAAACTCAGTCAAACCCGCCAACTCAGCAGCCGCAACCACCGCCCTGTCGTCCGCATACGGCGCACGTATCGTGATGTTTTCTCTGAGCGTGCCATAGAACAACATTGAGTCTTGTTCCACATAACCGAGATTACGACGCAAATCAGCTGGATCTAATTGGCGCAAGTCAACATCATCTAACAACACAGAGCCCTTGGTCGGCGTATATAGACCTAAGATCAATTTTTCCAGTGTCGACTTACCAG
Organism: Undibacterium sp. GW821-FHT11H02; assembly: GCF_058808015.1. Taxonomy (NCBI): domain Bacteria; kingdom Pseudomonadati; phylum Pseudomonadota; class Betaproteobacteria; order Burkholderiales; family Oxalobacteraceae; genus Undibacterium; species Undibacterium sp. GW821-FHT11H02. The sequence goes on from NZ_JBXARG010000009.1 coordinate 4,840, forward strand.
ATCCTATTCTGCCGATAATGACCAGTCTTTCGCCTGGGGTGATTTTAAAACTAATGCCACGCAAAGCTTCTTCTGTACGTTCTGGATAACTAAAATGAACATTGCGAAATTCGATTTGGCCTTTAATTTCAGGCCTATGCACAAAAGCGGTTTCATCACTTCTCTCAGTCGGTGTCGCCATAATTTTTTCAAGAGAAGCCAAAGAATTTTTAGCACCTTCAAATTGCAACATCAAACCAACTACCTGTGCGACCGGCGCCATCGCGCGCCCCGCCAACATCGTGGCAGCGATCAAGCCACCCATAGACATCATTTTTTCCTGAATCAGATAGACACCCGCCACCACCACTGCCACATTCACCAATTGCTGAATAAGCGAAGCACCATTCATGCTGGAAGCAGATAGCAATTTCAATTCAGAATTCACCTTAGCTAAAAACGCCGTGGTCTTTTCCCATTTCGCCTGCATCTGACTTTCGGCACCATGGGCTTTGATGGTTTCTAATGCAGTTAAGCTTTCTACCAAAGTAGAATTGCGCAAAGCAGCGGCACGAAAAGTCGTTTCCGACAACTCACGCATCTTGTGCTGCACCATATAGCTATAAATCACGACGATGATAATGCCGATAATAGGCAGCAGCACAATAGGCCAGGATATCCACACCAAAGCAAACAAAAACAATATCGCGAAAGGTAAATCGATCAGCGCGGTCACTGTGGCTGAAGCAATAAAATCACGCACAGTTTCAAAAGACCGTAAATTCGAAGCAAAAGCGCCAACCGAAGCAGGACGTTGCGACATACGCATGCCCAAGACCCGTTCCATGATCAAAGCTGACAATTTCAAATCGATACGATTACTCACCAGATTAATAAAATGCCCACGCAATAAGCGGATACCGTAATCCAAAATCAACACCAAAGTAATACCGCCAGCAAACACCCATAAGGTTTGAACCGCAAAATTAGGCACCACGCGGTCATACACATTCATGGTGAACAGAGGCATCGCCAGGGCGAACAGATTAATCAGTAAGGCGGCCGCCAAAATATCTTTAAAAATAGGACTTTGCTCTAAGATGGCTCCCCAGAACCAATGGCGTTGAGGCACCTCAACCAAAGGCGGCGTGCGCCGGTCGAAACGAAAATGGGGTCGTGAAAAAATGGCGACGCCGGTATAACGCGCCGCCAATTCTTCGCACCTTAAATTGACGGCACCTTGCCCTGAGTCCGGCATCAATAACTGCGCGGTCGCACCATCACTACTCCATCCTTGCAATAGACATGCTTCGTTATTTTTAAGCAGTAGAATCACAGGAAACAAAGCTTGATCAATCTTCAATAGATCACGGCGTACGACTTTTGCGGAAAAACCGGCATGAGCAGCGGCTCGTGCAAATAAGGAAGGTGTCAATCCTTGTGGTAACAAAGGCAAACCGGCCGTCAAAGCAGCGCGGGAACTTGGGCGCCCATGAATTCGCGTTAACTCCACCAAACAATCCAGCAGAGGATCTCGATGCAATAAGTCTTCACGTATGCCAGAGCCAAAGCCAATGTTATTGCTCACCTGAGCCGCAGCGGAGGTGGCAGTGATATCAATGGCTTTATTCAAGACTTTATTGGGCGCTGCATTCAAGCCAGCACCAGCATCTTGGGAAGGATTTTTTTCTTGTTGTGTCATGCCTTTTCGCCATCGCAATTCGTTAGGAGAGTCAGCTAAGCTACATCATCGAAGACAACAATTATCAACGAGAGACAACTTACAATACATTCGCATTTTTTAATTTTACAATAGTAACAACTTTCTAGAGAGAAAATCTACTGCCAAATCGCACTATTGACAATCATTAACAAAGTTACACCTCTTATTGCAAAGAACTATCGGTAATTCCACGCATTTCTTTGCCTTTTTATACTCACTTCAACCAACCACGACGCTTAAAGTACCAAAACGGTGTAATCGCCGACACCAGCATCAAACCCAATGCAAATGGATAACCTAGCGTCCATTCCAATTCCGGGAACCAGACTTTAAAGTTCATCCCGTAAATACTCGCAATCAAGGTTGGTGGTAAGAACGCCACAGATGCTACAGAGAAAATCTTAATGATTTTATTCTGGTTAATATTAATAAAACCGACCGTCGCATCCATCAAGAAGTTGATCTTATCGAACAAAAATGAAGTATGTCCGTCAAGCGATTCGATATCACGCAAAATCTGACGTGCTTCCTCGAACTGCTCAGCATTCAGCAAACGCCCGCGCATCAGAAAACTGACTGCACGACGTGTATCCATCATATTGCGCCGGATACGACCATTCAAATCTTCCTCTTGCGCAATCGCGTTCAAAGCCACTGCCGCATCTTGATCTGAAAAGTCTTTTTGCAAAACAGCACGACTCACGTCTTCCAAATTTTGATAAATACCCTCTAGTGCATCCGCAGAATACTCCGCATCCGTCGCGTACAAATCCATCAGCACATCTTTGTAATCCGCAATCGATCCGGGACGCGAACGGGCACGCATACGAACTAAACGAAACACTGGCAAATCGACGGTATGCACAGAGAACAAAATCTCACGTGCCAAAATAAAAGCGACCGTGACCGTCCGTGCTGGCTCATCATCATCGTCGTCATCAATCAAAAAGTCAGTACGTAAATGTAAGTCTCCGTTATCCGCTTCATAATAACGAGCCGAGGCTTCGATATCTTTAACTTCATCTTCACCGGGCAAGGTCACGCCATAGATTCCTTTAACCCACTCACGCTCCTCTTCATTAGGGTCGGTTAGATCAACCCAAACTGGCAAAGTGTTTTCAAGGTCTTCTCGGCTCTCAATATGAATTTGGCTAAGACGTCCGTTGTGTAATACAAATACATTAATCATACTTAACTCCTAGCTCGCTACGGCAACTCTGACGAGTTCATCCGACGCAAAATAATCTCACTCCGTTTCTGCAAATACGCAGATCCCGTGTTTTTGTCATAGTAACGTGGTTTAGGCAACATCACCGCCATACGCGCGGCCTGAGATGGTGACAAGGCAGCAGCACTGATACCGTAATAATGTCTGGCAGCGGCTTCTGCACCAAATGTACCTACGCCCCACTCAACCACATTCAAATAAATTTCAAAAATACGCTCTTTATCCATACAGATTTCCAGCATATAGGTAATGATTAACTCTTGCCCCTTACGAATATAACTTCGTTCGCCGGATAGGAATAAATTCTTTGCTAACTGCTGCGTAATAGTGGAACCGCCAGAAACCACTTTGCCTTTTTTCTTATTTTTTTCAAAGGCTTTTTGCATCGCTTCCCAGTCCACACCTTCATGCTCTGAGAAACCGTCATCTTCAGATGCGATCACTGCTCGTTTCAAATTATTCGATATACGATCATAAGCAACCCATTTGTGTTGCAACACAAATTTAGGATTTTTTTCCAACAGAATAGCTTCTTGCTGGCGCATGAAACTGGTCGACGAGGGGTTAAATTTGGTCCACCACAAAATATGAATCAAAAAATACAACTGCACAACAAGGAAGAGCGCCAAAGGCAGCAAGATCAGCCAATAAAAAATACGTTTTTTCATAGACTCGCTTTCCCACTTTCTTGGCAATTCAATGCTCCTGCCTGCACTCTGCCTTGCGACTCGCGTTGCTTATTTAACTCTGCAAAAACCGCCTGCGTATCTGGACGGGCACCACGCCAAATAAAAAACGCCTCGGCTGCTTGCTCAATTAACATGCCTAAACCATCTCTGGTTCTTGCGCCATGTTGCTCGGCGAAGCGCATAAAGCTAGTCGATTCGTTCCCATACATCATGTCATAAGCCAAGCAGTGTTTTGCGAACACCGTTACAGGCAAGGGCGGCACATCACTCGATAAGCTCGCTGAAGTCGCATTAACAATCAAATCAAATTCTTCCGTTAACTGTTCCCAAGTACAGGCCGCAATGGTGACGTTATTTGGACTCACAGCAGTGGCTATTCTCACCAACTCCTGCGCCTTACTCAAAGTCCGGTTCGCAATCACCAAGCATGCGGGTTGCTCCGCCAACAAAGCTAACAAAGCGCCTCGTGCAGCACCACCAGCACCCATTAGCAGCACTCGTGAACCTGCGACAGGCACCGCAGCATTAAGGACAATATCACGCACTAAACCAGCACCATCCGTATTATCGCCAAGGATTTCTCCCCCCTCAAAACTTAAAGTATTAACAGCGCCAGCAACCGCCGCACGCTCACTAAGTTTTGTCGCTAAGTCAAAGGCCTCGAGTTTAAATGGGACGGTGACATTTGCACCTTTACCACCAGCGGCGATAAAACCAAGCACCGCTTCCGAAAAACCATTAGTCGGTGCCAGATATTTTTGATAGTCCATACACTGTTGTGTTTGCTGTGCAAACATGGCATGAATGAATGGCGACTTACTATGTTCAATGGGATTACCGAACACCACATAACGATCAGGTTTCACCAGTGAGTCACTAACGGTGTTGACTTTGAGGGTACTACTCATTGCGCACCTCCGCGCATTTCAGTCTCTAATAATTGATCGCGAGTAAACTTAAAACGCGTAATGACTATCCAAATATCGTCCTTATCTTTCGAACGCATATTGGGTGGGAAATTGCCAAATGGTGCAGCCTTGCGAACTATTTTTAAAGCCGCTTTATCGAGCGCTGGATTGCCAGAAGTTTTCTCGACTTTAGGGCCCCCACCTTTTTCATAAATCGTCCCATCCTGAAAGATAGGAATATAAATTATGACCTCGCCATATAATTTTTTTCCATCAACCTGCGGAAAATTCAGGGTACCTACATCTTCCACTTTCTTCTGCAAAGCTTTGTAATAAATGGCATGTCCGACCGCTTGCGTGCTCGGTGATAAAAAAGTTTTACGGGGACGTTTATTTTGATCCTCGATAGTTTGTGAGATCTCAGCAATTGAACGTGCTAAAGATTTATTACTATCAATCTGATCACGTCCATTCTCTTGTTGTTGATTATCTTCTAGATGTTTCTTATCTAATACTCGTTGCGATTTAAAGCGTGTTTCGTTTCGCACCTGATCAATCAATTGGCGCTGGCGCTCTTCCAATTCCTGTACTTTACGCTGCGCCACCAGTACGTTGTCACCATCTTCGGTACGCCGCATATCCGGCAAAGGTGACTTGGCGCGCCCCTCGTCATGCGCACCTCCACCATCCAGGTTCACCTGAGCCAAGGCTTGCGCATTCATAGGACGTTTATCGTGCTTAGCGTTGACTAAAATGATCTCCAAACCTGGATCGGTTGCATTCGTTTCTTCAGACTTGGGCATAACGAAGTGCACCAGCAATACCACGGTGTGAAACAGCACAGACACCAAGATGGCTGCACTTAAAATCAAATTATCGAGTATCGTCTTCACAAATTAATCCAATAAATCCAAGAACAACTTTGCGCTATTCCGAACGGTTTTCGTTTTCTGTTTCAGCGCTCACTTCAGAAACTGACTCCAAATTCTCTACGCCTATTTCGTCCACATTCAAGACATCAGATTCAGGGGTGCTTTCCTCTGTCGTTGCGTCAGGCGCCAAATTATCGTCTTCCACCGCGTCGTCTAAATCTTCATCCGTCACTGTCGTCAGCATTTCCAATAAACGTGCTTCGATACTCAGATCCAATTCATCCCAACGCAAAATTTCCAGACGCACCTGCGCACCACGTGCTACCTGCGGCATGCCAGGCAAGCGAATAATTAATGGGATCTCCAGCAAACGCAAAACTTCGTCTTTGAGTACCACGGCATCAACTTGACGTTGCCCCTCTTGCGCTAACCAACGCAGGCACCAATAGCGCTCCATATTCGTCTGGAAGTCGGCGTACGCAGCATACGCCGCATCAAAACTAGAAACGATAGCAAACAAGTCAGCGTCTTTGGGTTTGAATGGTGCAACTAAGGCCGCAGTTACCCCATTTTGCACGCAAGCTATGATTTGCCATTGATTCACCAAATCGGTGTAGCGACGCAGTGGCGATGTACTCCAAGCATATTGATCCACACCTAAGCCTTGGTGCGGCGCGGCGTGCGTCACCATGCGCACTTGCATCTTCGCTGCCCAACCACCTGAACCACCACCTTGCGCACGATAAATGCCAGGAATGCCGTGATCATGCAGTAATTTGCCCCAAGTGCTGTTTGCCAAAATCATCAATTCCGCAACGATTTTATCGAGTGGTGCACCGCGCTTGCGACGCACGATGCTGACCACATCATCTTCCACATAAAAATTAAAATCGACGCGATTAGTCTGCTCGGCTTTTAAACCAAAACTCTCGCGTTTGGCCATGCGCCCAGCCTCTAAAACCTGCACCCATTTCCATAGCAAAGCAAGATCGGCTTTATGTGGATACTCACCCGCATCGTTCGCCAAATTCTCTTCAGTAACCACACTATCCAAGTCGTTATGGCGTAAATTCGCCGACATAGGCACGGCTTCTATCTTGGTCTCTGTTGCTAGAATCTGCCAGTCCTGCGTGCTCAAAGTGACATACAAAGACACCGCTGGTCGAGTCTGACCTTCGCCCAGGGTATAAATTTCAACCAGTGCATCAGGTAACATCGTAATTTTGTCACCGGGCATATACACGGTAGACATACGATGGCGCGCAATCTGATCGAGCGCATCGCCCGGCCGTATACCTAATGCAGGTGCTGCGATGTGGATACCAACTTTGACCGTATTCTCGTCGATAGTAGTAATGGAAAACGCATCATCAATTTCAGTCGTGGTAACGTCATCAATTGAAAACGCTTGAACATCGGCAACTGGTAAATTCTCAGGCAAAACAGGTAAGTCCGTGACCGGAAATTCCACACCCTTAGGAAAATTTTCCAACAAGAATTTAGATAAATGAAATTGCTTCGCATTTGGCAAGCCACCCGTCGCCAACATCAGACGTGCTGGATTCATTTGCAAAGCAGAGCAGGCTTCTACCATGGCCTTATATTCAATACTATTTTTGTCTGGCTTAAATAGTAGTTGCAGGCCAAGTACTTTAAATTGTTCGGGTAAACGCAATTGCTTGAGCTCTTCCACATAGGCAGCTTGAACGATGGCTTGCTGTTTCTTTTTCTCTATACCCGCAAGTGCAGCCTTGAGCGCAGTTTCTGGCGCCGCCTTATAACGTCCTCGACCTTTTTTGTAGAAATAAAACGGCGCATTATGTAAAGCAAAAATTAATCCTGCCGCTTCTGCCGCTTGCGGGGCATGGCCAAAATACTCGGTGCCTAATTCAGCAAAACCAAATTCCTCTTGCCCAGCCACTTCCCACAAAAATTCCAAATCAATCTCAGCTGCCTGTGCCTTCGCTTGCTCCAGCAAAGTCGCCGCATCCGGTGAAGTAAATTGCAAAAGCACCTCTTTCGCCTTCACTTTAGTGCGCTTACCACTGACTAATTCAACTTGATAAGCCTCACCAGCCTGTGACAGCACGGTACCCGCTTTAAAGTCACCTGATTCTTCAAAAAATAAATTCATTCTGTCTGTCTTTTTAAAATTACTACGATTACTTCTGACCTTACTCTTAGTTACGCTGGCAACACGCTTCTATTCTGAGTTCTCACTTTTCGCCTGTAAGTGTCGAATCGCAGGTAAGAAAACTTCCGTAACCAATAAGCTCGCGCCACGCCGCATAAATACCGAACGACGCGCCAATAAATACGGTTCGGTCAATTCAAACAAAGCCAATGCCGCGATACGGCGCATTAAGGGATGCGTCGGGCGCAAACGGGCAAAACTTAAAGCGCCACGTCGCACCAAAGGGTCGCTGAACAAAGTCGTTCCCAAAGATCGATTACCTAAAGATGCAAACAAGGGCCACTGCTGAGCATTCGCATGCAAAGGCAAAACGGTATGCGCATAAACCACAGGCGCTTCATCACAACGCAATAAGACCTCGCGCTCGACCACTTGTTCCACTCTGGGTAATTGAATCTCGGCAAACTCATCTGGCAAGCACAAACCACGACCTTGATACAAACGCTGCACACGAAATTGTTCACTATGTGCAATCAATCTTGCCGTCAGTGAATCACGATTGCTCAACCAATCAGCCATAAACGACGATGTATGCACATGATTAACGTGTGCATGCCATTTCGCCACTGATGGTGAAACTCGCTTACGCTGCATCACAAAACGCCACGACCAAATCCAGGTAATCAGCAAACTCACTGATACCATGATCACTTCCTTGTATTACGAACTGTTTCGCGCCTCGATAATGCGCAAGCATCTCACGCCAATCAAGCACCTCATCACCTGTTGCCGCTAATAGAAAATAGCGCTCTGCCTGGCTAATTTGTGACACGGCTAATTGCTTCAACTCTTCTACATACCCAGCTTTAAACTCAAATATTTCATCGCTATGGTAAGCCGTCGTGACGCCCACATATTTTTCTAATTCGCGTGGCGGTGTTACGGCTGGATTAATCAACACAGCCCTACATTTATTTTTCTCTGCAAGATAAGTCGCGTAGAAACCACCTAAGGAAGAACCAATCAAACAAAGTTTTTCGCCTGCATTTTGATCAATCAGGCTCTGCGCCAAAGCGATAGCCTGTGCAGGCGACGCTGGTAATTGCGGACAAATAAATTCGCCAGCGCGTCCCTGTGCCGCGAAATAATTGGCTAGCAGTCGTGCTTTCAATGAGGCTGGCGAGGAACGAAATCCGTGCAAATACAAAATCATCGATAGTCCGCCTAGTTCAACGAAGCTGATTTTGCCGCCAGCCCATCTAACAGTAATTGATGTACGCCGCCAAAACCGCCATTGCTCATCACCAGAATGTGATCACCTGCCCGCGCTTTTTGCACAATATCCACTACCAAGGCTGATAGTTGATGATGAACTTTCACTTTATCGCCTAGTTCCGCAAAAGTTTCGGCGAGATCCCAGCCTATCGCATCTTTACCACTTTGCGCACCATACACGAACACCAAATCGGCATTTTGCAAACTGGCCGGTAAAGCTTGTTTAATCGCTCCCATTTTCATCGTGTTGGAACGCGGCTCCAACACAGCCAAAATACGCGATGCACCTACTTTATGCCGTAAGCCCTGTACCGTAGTCGCAATTGCAGTGGGGTGATGTGCGAAATCATCAATCACGCTCACGCCTGCCACTTCACCACGCAACTCCATACGACGTTTGACATTAACAAATTCGGATAAGGCCGCAATCGCGGTGACTGGCGTAACGCCAACATGACGTGCAGCTGCAATCGCTGCTAAGGCATTCATACGGTTGTGGGCGCCATTCAAAGACCATCGCACTCTAGCTTGCAGCTCTGATTTAAAGTAAACATCAAAATCTTCAGCGTCTTGCAAAACCAGTTGCCAATCGTCGTCAGCACTACCCTTTTCATCGGTGAAATATTCTTTGTCACTCCAACAACCACGTTGCACCACGCGCTGCAATGAGGCCTCTTTTGCATTGACAATCAAGCGTCCGATTCCTGGCACAGTACGCACCAGATGATGAAACTGCGTTTCTATCGCAGCGATATCAGGAAAAATATCAGCGTGATCAAATTCCAAATTATTTAAGATCGCCGTTTTTGCGTGGTAATGCACAAATTTACTACGCTTATCAAAAAATGCCGTATCGTACTCATCTGCTTCGATCACGAAGAAATTAGATTTTTTCCCAGCACCTTCTATGGTTTCACCAGACAGACGGGCGGATACACCAAAATTTAATGGCACCCCACCGATCAAAAATCCCGGCGCATAGCCCGCATAGTCCAAAATCCACGCCAACATAGAAGCCGTCGTCGTCTTACCGTGAGTTCCAGCGACTGCCAGCACCCACTTATCACGTAATAATTGTTCGCCTATCCATTGAGGGCCAGACACATAGGGCAAACCCCGGTTCAAAATCGCCTCCATCAAAGGATTGCCGCGTGACACAACATTACCGATCACATACAAATCAGGCGCCAGATCAATTTGCTCTGGACCAAAACCTTCGATCAAAGTGATACCCTGGGCTTCCAACTGGGTGCTCATGGGTGGATATACATTCGCATCACAACCTGTCACACGATGTCCAGCCTGTTTCGCCAATACCGCCAAGCCCCCCATAAAGGTGCCGCAAATGCCCAAAATATGAATATGCATAAAATAATGCCAACTTTCCACAATGCTTGATCACGAACAAAGCAGGCAAAAGTTTGCGCTTTTCATTCAATTTGACCAATTTTTAACAATTGCCGCAATTCTACCTGAGCAAGCAGACAGACACGACTAAACCGAATGCGATATGATGCGCAAATGACGAATTTTATTTTTAATGAAGGCGATCCGGTAGCGCAAATACGTGATGAAATTGCATCACTTGCCGCCAAGTTTATCGCGGAAGAAGGTGCCGAATACGGCGCAGCTAAGCGTCGCGCCGTTAAGCAATTACTTGGCAACCAAAAGTTAAATGGCAATATCCTGCCCGACAATGAACAAATTGAACAAGCCGTGCGCGAATATCAAGCCTTGTTTTTTGCAGACACACAGCCCGCGCGCTTGCATCACCTGCGTCAGACTGCGGCGATTTTAATGCAAGAATTGGCGCAATTTAATCCCTACTTGATAGGCGCGGTACTCAATGGAACCGCAGGTGAACATTCAGACATCCACCTTCATTTATATACTGACAATAGCAAAGATGTCGCCATTTATTTACTCAATGCCGGTATCGATTACGAAGTGTCAGAACATCAGGGGAAACGCGGCGACCCGCTAGAAACACTAAGTTTTATGTTTAAAAACGAAGGCGTACACTTATTAGTCCATGACATCGATGATCTACGCCACACCGACAAAAAAGAGCGCGGCAATCTCGCTAACTTAAACAACTTAATTGAACAAGCTGAAAATCATGATGAATAAACGCTTCGCTATTTCCGCCGTAATAATTGGTTTGGTATTCGCAGGCCTTGGGGCAACTATAGGCGCCAAGAAATTTGAACCCGCACCCGCCGCAGACAATGCCGCGCAGAAATTATTTGCATTGACTTTAAATGATGCTCAAGCCAAACCACAAGCCATCAAACAATGGCAAGGAAAATTTCTCGTCGTCAACTTCTGGGCAACTTGGTGCAAACCTTGCGTCGAAGAAATGCCAGAATTAGGCCAACTACAAAAGGACCTGGCGAGCAAAAACGTGCAATTGCTGGGATTAGGCATAGATACGCCAACAAATATTGCAGAATTCACACAAAAATACCAAATTAGTTACCCCGTTTTTGCCGCCGGCATGGATGGCACCAGCCTCTCGCAGGCCATGGGAAACAAAGTGGGTGGCCTGCCCTTTACAGCTCTAATTTCAGCAGAGGGGAAAGTTCTTAAAACCTACTCTGGTCGCTTAAAAATGCCTGAACTGCGCGCAGACATACAGCGTCTGAATATAAAAACTTAAAAAGTTTCCGTGTTTTTCCTTGCCAATAAGGGGTAAATAACGGCAAAATGCCTGCAACTTCGGCAAAATGATAAATTCTATGGCACGCAAGATCTTGCTCATCAACGGACCTAACCTGAATTTACTAGGGTCACGTGAACCTCAAATCTATGGCAGTCAAACGCTCACCGACGTAGAAAATGCAGCAAGACAACAAGTAGAATTGGCAAAAGCTGAATTTTTTTGTTTCCAAAGCAATCACGAAGGTGCATTAATCGACAGAATTCACGCCGCTCGCGCTGAAAACATCGATGCCATCGTGATCAATCCTGGCGGATTTACCCACACCAGTGTTGCATTAAGAGATGCTTTAGCGGGAGTTGCCATCCCGTTTTTAGAGATTCACATTTCTAATATTCATCAAAGAGAAGCATTCCGACATCATTCTTATCTTTCCGACATTGCAAAAGGCGTCATCTGCGGCTTTGGTGTAGATGGATATCGCTTAGCAATTGACTTTGCACTAAAAAACCTTTAAATTCTCGCATCTTCACGCAATTAACATACATCAATCATATAAAAATGATTTTCAATATGCCTTGCGTTCATTCCAATAACAGCTTTTAAGCTACCAAGAGTAAGCTTAAACGGCACATTTTTTCAGGAGATTTCACATGGATTTAAGAAAACTCAAGACCCTCATCGACCTCGTTGCGGAATCCGATATTTCTGAGTTAGAAGTCACCGAAGGCGAAGGCAAAGTCCGTATCGTCAAATCTTCACCCGCGCCCCAAGGCCAAATGGTCATGATGCAACCACAAATGCAACAAGCTATGCCTGCTCCTGCTGCGGCACCAGTTGCTGCCAGTGCGGCACCTGTCGCAGCCCCGGCTGCGGAAGGCCATGTTGTTAAATCACCTATGGTGGGTACTTTCTACCGTGCTGCTTCACCTGGCTCTGCTGCCTTTGTTGATATTGGCAAAAATGTCAGCGCTGGCGATACCCTATGCATTATCGAGGCGATGAAATTGTTGAACGAAATCGAAAGTGATTTCACAGGCAGCATCAAGCAAATCCTGGTCGAAAACGGCCAACCTGTTGAATTTGGTCAACCATTGTTTATCATTGGTTAAGTTAATCATAAGCGCTAGCATCCGCATCGTCGCCTGCAGTTTGATGACTCTGTTTGCTTCGCTAGCTGCTGCTTCGCTAGGATATCTGGCGAAAATAAAATTGACTGACACTAAGCTCCCGGGCTGCAACCTCTGCCAAAGCAAAATACATTATGTTTGAAAAAATTCTGATCGCCAATCGCGGCGAAATTGCCCTCCGTATCCAGCGCGCTTGCCGCGAGATGGGTATTAAGACCGTGGTCGTTCACTCTGAAGCTGATCGCGAAGCCAAATACGTCAAATTAGCTGATGAGTCCGTTTGCATCGGCCCTGCCGCATCCAATCTCAGTTATCTGAGCATGCCTGCCATCATCAGCGCTGCTGAAGTGACGGATGCACAAGCAATCCATCCGGGTTATGGCTTTCTGTCCGAAAATGCAGACTTCGCAGAACGGGTAGAACAATCAGGTTTTGTGTTTATTGGTCCGCGCGCTGAATCGATTCGCCTGATGGGCGATAAAGTGTCCGCGAAACACGCGATGATCGCAGCGGGCGTACCTTGCGTACCAGGTTCTGAAGGCGCCTTACCCGACGATCCTAAAGTCATCGTGCAGACGGCGCGTAAAGTGGGCTATCCAGTCATCATCAAAGCAGCTGGTGGTGGTGGCGGGCGCGGTATGCGCGTGGTTCATACCGAAGCTGCATTATTGAATGCGGTCACTATGACCAAGACTGAGGCTGGTGCTGCATTTGGCAATCCTGAAGTCTACATGGAAAAATTTTTGGAGAACCCACGCCACGTGGAAATCCAGATCTTGGCCGATCAACATGGCAATGCCGTTTGGTTAGGTGAGCGCGATTGCTCTATGCAACGTCGCCATCAAAAAGTCATAGAAGAAGCACCTGCACCAGGTATTCCACGTAAGATTATCGAGAAAATTGGTAATCGCTGCGCCGAAGCTTGCCGCAAAATCGGCTACCGTGGCGCTGGTACATTTGAATTCTTGTACGAAAACGGCGAATTCTATTTCATCGAAATGAATACGCGCGTACAAGTTGAACATCCTGTCACGGAAATGATCACTGGCGTCGATATCGTACAAGAACAAATTCATATCGCTTTTGGTAACAAACTACGCTTTAAGCAGTCTGATATTGAATTGCGCGGCCATTCCATCGAGTGTCGTATCAATGCCGAAGATCCGTTCAAGTTCACGCCATCACCAGGCCGTATCGTGACTTGGCACACGCCGGGTGGTCCAGGTATACGCGTCGATTCGCATGCTTATGCCGGTTACTTTGTACCACCCAATTATGATTCCATGATAGGCAAAGTCATTTCTTACGGCTCGACCCGTGAACAAGCGATCCGTCGTATGCAAATCGCTTTGTCTGAAATGGTGGTGGAAGGTATACAAACCAATATTCCTTTGCACCGTGAATTGATGGTGGATGCCCGTTTCATCGAAGGTGGCACCAATATTCACTACCTCGAGCATAAATTAGCTGACATGCCAGTACTGTCTAAGAAAGCAAAATAAAGCTTTGTAACCTAGCTAGTTTAATAGTTTCCACGACGCGATTGAGATACTATATTCAATCGCGTTTTTTGATTTAAATCGTCGCCACTTTTTGGTGCACGAATATGCAATTTGAATTTGAAAGCACATTATGGCCTGGGTAGAAATCATCATTGAAGTTGCACGCGATCACGCAGAAAATCTATCTGATGCTTTAATGGATGCGGGAGCCTTATCGGTTTCAGTCGAAGATGCAGACGAAGGTACTGATGCTGAAAAGCCCTTATTCGGGGAACCCGGCATGGAAATCACCGAACGCGCTTGGGAGCGCAGCCGCGTAGTTGCTCTTGCCGATACGGACATTGATCATGCCGCTTTAGTCAATGCTGCCGCAACCTCCATCAAGCTGGCCGAAGTACCCGCCTTTACCACTCGCAACGTAGAAGAACAAGACTGGGTACGTTTAACCCAATCCCAATTTGAACCTATTCATATCGGCAAAAACATCTGGGTTGTCCCAAGTTGGCACGCAGTACCTGATCCTAGCGCCTTAGTCTTGGAATTAGATCCGGGTCTCGCTTTTGGTACCGGTAGTCACCCAACTACCCGCTTATGCATGGAATGGCTGGAGGCGCATGCACCACAAAACTTATCGGTGCTTGATTACGGTTGTGGCTCTGGCATTTTAGCGATGGTGGCAAAAAAATTACAAGCCAACAAAGTAGTCGGCGTTGATATCGACCCTCAAGCCATAGAATCTGCAAATTTCAATGCAGAACGCAATCAATGTGAGATTGAATTTTCTTTGCCTGAGGCATTTGGTGAACAACATCCAGCCGCACATCAGTTCGATGTCGTCGTCGCGAATATTTTGTCCAGCCCGCTTAAGCTGATGGCACCGATGCTCTCGGGCCGCGTTGCCCCCGGTGGTGCGCTAATTTTATCGGGTGTGCTAGCACGCCAGGCAGAAGAAGTTGCGGCAGCTTACGCTCCATTTATTCAATTAAGCGTGTGGCAAGAACGCGAAGGCTGGGTCGCTTTACACGGCCGGCGCGCTTAACATCTCATAGCGCAGACGACTGACCAGCAACATCCATTAAGGCCTACTTCAGTTTTGACTTCCGTTTATTAAGAAATATCATGGCACTCGCAACCCAATGTCCTCATTGCTACACCAGTTTTCGAGTAGCCAACGATCAGTTAAAACTGCACGCCGGCCTAGTGCGTTGCGGTGCCTGCAAACAAACCTTTAATGGTATTGAACATTTGCTGGCACCCGGTGCGACGCCAAAAAGCCCGCCAAGTAAAACTTCCGATACTGAGAATTCGGCGGCACTAGGGGACACACCTGACACCTCTCAAAGTGACACTCAAAATACTGCAAATGCGGTTGACGCAGAAACAGAGGCAAACTCACACACACATGAAAACCCTACAGCGCATGTGGCTGATCAGGTCGAGGAGGCTAGCGTTTCATCCGCAGCCAAGGTCAATTCACTTGCCGACCATCAGAACGGCGATGCACACGAGCCGGAATCTATCAGCGAAACCACTCCAGCATTAGAAACACAGTTAGCAGCTCAAACAGACACGTCGGAAGTAAGCACTGAGGATAGCGCTCTTGCTGCGAATCTCGAAACCAGGGCACAGACCGAGAGCGAAGATCTGACAACAGCATTGGCAGCTGAGCCAAAGGAAACTAGTGAGCCGCCAGAACGAGATTCGTACTTAATCGACAGTCCATCTGAGACATCAGAACAAGTTTTTCCTGAAGTGAATGCAGACCTCGCTGCGGCTGAAACGGATCTAGATGAAAATTTAGATGTAGACTTAACTGAGGTCGACTCATCCGATTCAGAACAAGAAATAGTAGAGAACAAAGCCGACAGCACCGAAGTTGAAATTAGCAATCCGCCAACGACAAACACAGCAAGGACTCATGATGCTGAAACTCAAACTGCATCGCAAATAAGCGACAACAACAGCAGCGAACCCGAAATCTCAGAAGAGACTAATAAACAGCTCAAGAAACCTGGCGCGCTCACCGCGAGCTTGGATTTTGAGCTCAGCAAAGAAGACCAAGCGTGGGCTGACGACATCACCCAAGTAAAACAATTAGAATTAGAAACGCGCGCGGCAGTCCTCGATGAAACTAGCGATGCATGGTCAAAGCATGAGCAGCAATCGGCGCAAGATGGCTTTATCGATTCACTAAAAGATTTAAAACCTATATTCGATGATATTGGCGACTTTGGTTCAGTCAGACATCACTCCCCACTCAATTCAGAAGACCCACTTCAGTCCCTCGATGATTTGAGGATTAACGACAGCAAAACAGACAGCCTGTCAGATCAGGAATTGGATCTTGATCTCAATGTGGATACCAAAGACGATGAAGTCACGCCGGCTTTTGTGTTGCAAGCAGAACGCGCTCAACGTTTTGGAAAATGGAAAAAAATCGGACTTAGCGTCACCGCATTCTTATTTGTACTAATGGGAGTAGCACAAAGCATCTACTTCCTTCGCTCTGATATTGCAGCACAATTCCCGCAATTCAAACCTCAGTTGCTCAGTGTTTGTAAAGTCTTATCCTGCCAGATTAAACTGCCGGCACAAAAAAGTATGTTAGAGATCACGGGTAGTGAATTGCTCATCTTGAATGAAGAACTCAGCATGAACACGCTATCGGTTCAAATTCAGAATAAGAGCAACACCTTGCAAGCATGGCCTCATTTCGACCTTACCCTGAAAGACAGGCGCGGCAAGGATTTATTACAAAAAGCTTTTACGCCAGCACAGTACCTTGAAAACAAAGACTTGCTAAACAAAGGTATGGCAGCAAATAGTGAGTCAAATCACAAGATATTTTTTCAGTTGAACGGATTAAAAGCATCGGACTACACCGTGGAGATTTTTTATCCTTAAACCTTTGCAATATTTCAAATTTGTTTTCGCAGATTTCGATAACGCTCAGCACGAGCCGCAATCGAAGAAATTAATTTTTCAGGATCAATCGGCTTAGTCAAAAAATCATCGGCACCTGTTTCTAATGCGCCGATCTGTTTTTCCATCTCCGTTTCTGACGACAAAAAAACGATGGGAATATCAAGATAATGATTGTTTTGTCGTATTAATTTCGCCATCTCGATACCATTACATTGTGGCATATGCAAATCAGTCAAAATTAATTCCGGCTTGAATTTTTTAATCGCTATCAAGATCTGAGTCGGATCGATCAAAGACTTCACATGCATACCCGCGCTACTCAAGACGGCATCAAAAAAACTCAAGAAAAACTCGTCATCATCGACCACCAATACACGATAAGAGCGCACAGTATTTTTTGCGATTTTTTCGTCTATTCGCACGCTCAATGCCTGTACATCAACCGGCTTAATAAAATAGCCTTCAGCACCCTCACGTACCGCCGCTAATCTATCATCAAAATTATCCTGAGCTGACACGTAAATCGCTGGAAAAGTCGTAATCACTCTAACTGCCATGGCAGCCTTAGCGCGTTGTCCTTGTTCCGAATCGATATCTAATACAACCGCGGCGGGCGCTCTGATCAGAATGGCAGCGCGAAACTCTTCCAGATCACTGAAATAGATAACTTCATGATTAAATAAACGCAAAAGCTGCGCCAAGTCAGCACCATATACGGTATCTGCAGCGAACACATAGACCAAGTCGAATTGGCGTCGTTGTTCCTGCTCTGAAGTATCATCCATAGTTTGCTCATCCAGCTCAAAATTTTCGTGCATTATTTACTCTATCAATGGGAATCATAAAAAGCCACTAAAACTCACAACTAAGCCACCTGCCAACATCGATTTTATCTTTACTCAATCGCAATCTCGCCCCATAGATGTCGCATACTGAATTTCACTGGAACCTGATCTCTATGTAAAACCTCGCGGATACCATGCAAAGTTTTTTGCGTATCGCGCTTAATCGCTACCGGTAGCGGTGCTCCCCATGGCCCCGTGAGAGCATGTACATAGGGCGTCGTGGCGCTAGCACCTTTACTCGTGACGACACCCATCTCGCCATTATCTAACTTGACAAAAGTACCTATAGGATAAGTTCCGAGTTCACGGATAAATAAGGCCACCAACATCAAATCGACCGTCGATTTCCCAGCAATTAAGATGTCACGCAATGCTGCACTTGGTAGCAAAGATTTACGATAGCTACGAGAACAAATACGAGCACAATAACGATCCGCTATGGAAATAATTTTCGCATTTTGTGCGATCTCTCCACTTTTCTTTTTACCTGGATAGCCAGTACCATCTTCGTTTTCATGATGATCTAAAACCCAAGACAACCAAGCTTCATCATGAATACCAGCCGCTTTCAACATGCGCACACTTTGTTCAGGATGCTGAAAAATCAATTCCTGCTCTTCAGCATTAAGCCCCTCGCTTTTCTCTTGTAAGTGCTCTTGCTGACTCAACATACTGACATTCATACTCAAACAAGCAGCGGCCAGAAAAATAATTTCCTCGTCGCTTTTCTTCAGTGCTTTCCCGACCAAAATTGAAACCACTGCGACGTCCACACAATGCCGGATCGCATACCCTCCACTTTGATGCAGCAGAATACAACCCAATGCAACATCGGTGTCCAGATAAGTCGCGATCATGGTTTGTTTTGCGAGGGTTAAAAATTTGGCCCTGGCTTGCGACTCATCCGCCAAGTTGAAGGAGAGCGCAGCGAGTTCATTGCGTATTTGAGAAATCATACGAACGACGGAGGGTCGTTCTAGTGTTTTGGGGAAAATCTTTCTACCTTCGGCATCAAGCTGCGCATTATCTTCCGCGGGATCACTGCCTACATACAAACCGCGCTGCAATAAAATTTCAACTTGATTGCTATTGCTTACTACAAAGCCACGCCGCAACAACAGGCCGCCGTCGCTACCATAGACATCCCATTTCAGAGGCTGACCGAGTTGGATATCGGACAGGGAAATGCGCTTATTTGACATACTTACTCCAGCTATGTTCTACCGCATCAAAACAAAGCTAACAAAAACGAAGCGAATAGCTCGACGCTCTTATCCTAACAGAGGATTGCCAAATTACCTGTTTTTCGTCCATTTCCTTAGAGGTTTTCACAACAACTCTATCCTCACTACTTTACCTAAAGCCGAAGGAACGCGCGATTTTCAGTTTATCAAATCGAAAAACGCCAACCGACTCTGCGTAGAAAATACATCAAGAATGCAAACACACCCGTGAAGGCGGCAGCGAAAGCAAATGAAGAAAATTCTGATCCCAAAGCTGGTTCCAGGTGAGCTGCGAAAAGCTGCTGATATAAAGGCGTCATCCAACCCAGAGCCGCCAAAATGCATGTCAAAATCCAAGATCCAGCATAAGCAGCGATCGCATTGATACCAAAACTGAGTCCTAAAGCAGGCCACGCGCTATGATCAATCAAATGGTGCGCAAGCCATAAAGCCAGGCAGGCAAAACTACTTGTCCACAATACAAACGACGACGTCCAAAGCTGCTTATTAAAAGGTAAAAACACAGACCAGCACCAAGCGACTAGTGCGCAGAAAATCGCCGCTTGCCACAAACGCGGCGTCAGACCGCCACGCAATAAGGCACCCGCCAATACACCAACCAAGACAGAAACCAAAGCCGGTATGGTACTTAACAAGCCTTCTGGTTCTTGTGCGAGCCCTGTTTTTACATCGAATGAGTAAGCCAAATGGCCTAGCAAACGGGTATCGATTTGATCCACCAGATTCATATGCGGTTCATACGAACCAGCAAGACTTAATAGGCCCCAATAGAGCAGTAAAATAGCCGCCGCAATCCATGCCAAAAACGATACACGACGTACATAAATTAAGAGTAAACCCGCCAGAATAAAACACAGCCCTATCCTTTGCAGCACGCCCAGTAATCGAAACTCGCGACCAGGTATCAAAGCATACGCAATAAGATGTAATAACAAACCCAAAGCAATGATGCGAACACCACGCCATACAACAGTGCGAGCCAGATCCAAACGATCGCTACCAGCTTCTAATTTGGGCATGAGCGCTAAATAAAGTGACACCCCAACAATAAACAAAAAGAAGGGGAAGATAAAATCGGCTGGTGTCGCACCATGCCAACTAGCATGCTCCAGCCAGGGATAGACATGATCCCAGTCTCCAGCGCTGTTCACCAACAACATCGCAGCAACGGTCAATCCACGTAAAGCATCAACCGATAAAAAGCGTTGATGGGTCTTGTGTGTCAGCATATTTACCTCTTCCTCAAACAAAAATCATTTTTTTGACTACGTAATTCATACATTTCACACAATACCAGTTTGATTTTTCTGATTAAAATGCACCAGAAAAATACTGCCAACATATTGATAAAGTATTTTTATATCAAATAGACAGAAATGGGGTCGTCTAGGACTTTAAATTATGCAAATTATAGAGTTCTTCGCTTCAATTTATCATAAATGAAAACAAAAAAAGCAGAAACAGTTGTATATTGGTACGTAAGTGGCATTAATTTTGTAAAACCAGTTGACCTGAATAATTGAGGATAGTATGTTCTGCCATGCAGGGTAAAAAATTCAAATTATCGCCATGTCATCATCACTAGGAATTCGTTCATGACAACTGAAAAAAATAACTCACGCTCGCCTATTTCGTGGGTGCCAAGCTTGTATTTGGCAGAAGGCTTGCCATTTTTTGCGGTGGCGCTGGTGGCAGGCTTAATGTATAAAAGCCTGGGCGTATCTAACGAGGATATCGCCTATTGGACTGGCGCAATTGGTTTTGCTTGGGTATTTAAGCCCCTGTGGAGTCCATTCTTGGAAGCCGCTCGCAGCAAAAAATTTCTTGTAGTTTGCTTTCAATTAATCGGGGGCGTGAGCTTAGGTTTGGTGGCGCTGTCTATGCAGCTTCCTAATTATTTCGCCATCAGTATTGCTTTACTAGGCGTCGTCGCGATAGCCTCGGCGACCCACGATATCGCCGCAGATGGTCTCTATATCGCCAGCTTAAGCAATAAGCAGCAAGCCGCCTATGCGGGTTGGCAAGGTGCGTTCTTCAATGCCGCTAAATTTATTTCTTTAGGCGGCCTGGTTATCCTCGCAGGTCATTTAGAAAAAAGTATGCCGCCAGCACAGGCATGGGCCATCATCTTTGGCCTATTAGGAGCGATGCTGATTGGTTTAGGCCTATATCACAGCTGGTCTTTGCCAAATACAAAACAAGAAGAATCCAAGCAGTCTATGCATAGCATCTACACGACCACCGTAGACGTCGTCATCGAGTTTTTCAAGAAACCAGGAATCTGGTTGGCCATTCTATTTATTATTTTATTTAGAACTGGC
Organism: Undibacterium sp. GW821-FHT11H02; assembly: GCF_058808015.1. Classification (NCBI taxonomy): domain Bacteria; kingdom Pseudomonadati; phylum Pseudomonadota; class Betaproteobacteria; order Burkholderiales; family Oxalobacteraceae; genus Undibacterium; species Undibacterium sp. GW821-FHT11H02. Next base: position 26,274 of record NZ_JBXARG010000009.1, read on the forward strand.
GAAGGTCAAATCCAAACCATAGGCCCACTCTTTCTAAAAGAGCTGAAAAGCAATGGCGGTCTGGGTTTAAGCAATGAACAAGTGGGTTTGGTTTATGGTACCGCAGGGACAATTGCCTTCCTGGCCGGTAGCATACTCGGCGGTTATTTCACCTCTTGGCTAGGCTTACGTCGCGCTTTACCCTGGCTGATTATTGCGATGAATTTTCCGAATGTATCTTTCTTTTTTCTCAGTACCACCATGCCGGAAAGCCTGTTGATCATAGGATCGGCACTCAGCATAGAAATGTTTGGTTATGGTTTCGGTTTCGTTGGATTAATTCTGTTCATGATGCAAGTAGTCGCGGTAGGCAAATATCAAACCGCTCATTACGCATTAGCAACGGGTGTTATGCAATTAGGTTTAGTCATCCCTAAAATGATCAGCGGTAAAATTCAAACTATGCTGGGCTATCACCATTTTTTCATCTGGGTTTTACTCTCGGCTCTGCCTGTCTTATTTTTGTGTCGCTTCTTAAAGATTAAAGATCAGGAGCCCGCCCCTGCTGAAAATAGTGCAGCAAAAAATAATGGCGTTGGCGCAGAAGTTTGATTCTTAAAAAGAGGTGAAGACAAAAGCCTTTTGATCTAATGCGAACAGAAGATTTCTGGTTTCAAGTTTTCTGTTCGATGTACATCCAAACTTCAAGAGTGCTCAACTTACTCACTAAGTTTAATCAACGAGAAGTCAAGCCCAGATTCAAATTTAAGAAACAAAAAAACCGAAATGCAAATCTTGCATTTCGGTTTTTTCTTTTCTGCTAGCTGAGCCTATCAGTTCAGCATCAAATGTCAGGTCAAACTAGTTGATCAAAACCTGCCACCGGCACCTCGCCAGTCGCCTCAGCTTTACCCGATAGCCAGTTTGCCAGCGCCTCAATTGCCGGTGCAGCAAAACCATAAGTAATCAAAGCGGGTGCCGCGATATCCAAGCTTTGGAAGGGATTCCACAAGACCAAATGTAAATCTGGTTTCCAGGTTTTACGCGCATAGTCGTTGTAACGAATGCGCACCGTAGAAGCCAGAATCACAGTACGTCCATCACTAGGTAGACTGGACCACTCAAAGCGATTGGCATCGTCAAATGTCGTGGTTTCCAGATCATAAATCTGCGCCAACATAGTGGCGACTTTATGGGCTGGAATACCAGCTTCGGAAACCCCGTCACTCACTACGTCGGCGCTGATCACCAAGCGCACTTTACTACCAGGTTGTGGTGCTTGTGGTTGACGATAAGGTGTTAAACCACGTTGCCACGCTTGCGCCATTAACACACGATCCGCCGCATCAGTCTGTTCGGTATAACTACCACTAAGGCTAGGATAAGTTTCCGTTAAGTGACGGATACGCGCTAGTTTCTTTTGCAAACTCGTGTACTCGATCTCACCAGACACAATCGCTGAACTTAAGGCATCCAAGGTCTCTAATTGCGTTTCCGTGTTACCCAAAGCCATGACCATATCAGCGCCCGCCGCTAAAGCTTTCACCGCAGCGATGCCGACGCCATAGCGCCCTGCAATGGCATGCATATCCATGCCATCCGTAATCACGACACCATGATAATTCCATTCATCACGCAAAATGCCTGTGAGTATGGCCTTCGACATGGTTGCAGGATTTTCTGGATCAATTTGTGGATAGACAATATGCGCAGTCATCATCGCCGGTGCATTTTTTGCTGCGGCTTTAAACGGTGCCAACTCTAAAGCATCGAGCTGCGCGCGTGACTTATTCACCTCTGGCAAATCACGATGAGAATCGACATGAGTATCGCCATGCCCCGGAAAATGCTTGACGCAACAGGCAACACCTTCAGCCAAACTACCTTCCATCCAGGCACTGGCAAGTTGATGCGCCCGCACTGGATCAGCGCCAAATGAGCGCTCAGAGATGACCGGATTATTTACGTTATTATTTAAATCTAAGACGGGTGCAAAATTCCAGTTAAAGCCCAGGGCCTTAACACTGCGAGCGACAGCGGCACCCACTTGGCGACACAAGTCAGGATCATTACTTGCCCCAAGCGACATTGCAGCGGGCGGCTGCGGTACCCAAGTCGAGCGCACCACTGCGCCACCTTCTTGATCGATACCAATCAAAGCCTCAGGCCCCATCACTGCACGCAAATCGGCAGTCAGTTTTGACAACTGCTCTTGATTCACCATATTCTGACGGAACAGGCAAATGGCACGGATATGATTGTCGCGAATAAAATTGGCTGTCGCTTCACTCAAGACAGTTTCAGGCATACGGATCATGATCGATTGCCCGGCGATACGACGTGCTTCTTCTTTACTGATCAGGTTACTCATTGCTTTTCCAAGTTTTCTCGATGGCGATGGATAATTAAAACTTCGAATTAAGAATTCGAATTAAAAATACGAAAAATTGTCAAAGAAAAGCGGGAATCAATTTATCTGATTTCCCGCTTAGCTTAGTTAATTCAGCTGATTAATTCGTTTTAGTTACTTTACTCAAGTGACGAGGCTTATCTGGATCTAATCCACGCGCGACTGACAGATGCGCCGCCATGACATAGAAGGACTGAATCGCCGCAATAGGATCGAGATCTGGCGTTGCCGCTGTAGCCAAAGTCAGATTCCGTTCTTTAACATCAGCAGGTGCCGCCAATAATACATTCGCACCACGACCACGCATTTCTTCAGCCAAGGCGATCAAGCCTGCTTGTGCTGGGCCACGTGTTGCGAAAATCAGTAATGGATAACCATCATCAATCAAGGCCATAGGGCCATGCTTAATCTCAGCACCACTAAATGCTTCCGCCTGAATTACCGAAGTTTCTTTAAATTTCAGAGCAGATTCCAAAGCGACAGAGAAACTAATGCCACGACCAACCACCATAATTCTTTGCGCAGGTGCTAGCACGTCCAAAGCATTTGACCAATCGAGCTGCGTCGCCTGATGCAAGACCTGCGGCAACTCTTCAATACCGGCAAGGAATGCTGGATCATTTTGCCAATGCCCCGCCAAACGTGCACCGGCCACAAGAGAGGTAATAAAGCTCTTAGTCGCAGCAACACTTAACTCTGGCCCCGCATGCAGCGGCATAGTCCATTGCGCACTTTGTGCTAAGGGGGAGCTGGCATCATTCACCAATGCCACTGTTGTCGCCCCGTTTTCGCGGAAATAACGAATCGGCTCCACCACATCGGGGCTTTGACCAGATTGTGAAATTGCAATCGCTAGGGCATTTTTGACGTGTAGTGGCGCCTTATTCAAAGTCACCAAAGACATAGGTAAAGAAGCGACTATATGACCTAATCGTGCCATGATCAGATAGGCCGCGTAGTTCGCCGCATGATCAGAACTACCACGTGCGATAGTCACCACAGAGGACGGTGGCGTAGCGCGTAAAAATTGTCCTAACTCGACTAAACGTTCACGATCTTGACTTAACTGTGCAGCGACAAATTCACTTGACGAACACGCCTCTTTAAGCATCTTTGAGCTCAATTTTTTCTCCCTCGATATAAACAGCAATTAGATTCAAATCCCGATCAAGAACTACTAGGTCCGCATAAGCATCGACTTGCAGACGACCACGATCAGATAATCCTAAAAAATCTGCTGCGTAGGTAGAAACACGCTTAGACGCATCTTCCAGCTCTAAGCCAATCTTGACTAAATTCTTTAATGCCTGATCCATGGTCAAGGTACTGCCAGCGAGCGTACCGTCAGCCAGACGCACACCACCAAGACACTTATGCACTACTTGACGTCCCAGCATGTATTCACCGTCGGGCATACCTGAGGCTGAGGTGGAATCGGTGACGCAATACACTTTAGGAATTGCACGCAAAGCGGCACGGATTGCGCCTGGATGTACGTGCAATAAATCAGGAATAATTTCAGCGAAATTCGCGTGCGCCAATGCGGCACCAACCATGCCCGGCGCTCTATGATCTAAACGAGACATCGCGTTATACAAATGGGTGAAGCTACTGGCGCCATTTTCTAAAGCGGCCACACCGTCTTCATAAGTGCCCAAGGTATGGCCGAGTTGAACACGCATCCCCAGATCGGTCAATTGACGCACCATTGCCAGATTACCTTCAACTTCAGGTGCCAAAGTAATTAATTTGATGGGCGCAATTCTATCCAACAGCTGCACTTGTTCCAACGAACCGGCATGGGCAAAATCAGGTTGAGCTCCTAACTTTCCAGGATTAATATAAGGCCCTTCCAAATGCACACCTAAGACTCTGGCGGCACCACGCGCCCGTTGCTGACAAACAGCCGTTAAAGCATGTAAGGCATTTTCCAAATCAGACATGGGAGCAGTCATAGTCGTTGCCAACATACTGGTCGTACCATGCTGTGCGTGCATACGCGAAATCACATCGATCGCGCCCTCGCCTTCCATCGTATCTTTACCACCCGCACCATGAACATGAAGGTCAATAAAACCGGGCAAGATATAGCACGCCTGATTCGTATCTGGATCGACTCTCTGGCTTGGCAAAGCGGTAATTTTTTGATCGAAACTAATACGACCGTTTACCCAGCCAGTTGGTGTCAATACATTGCCGTCTATGCTTTGTGCGACTGATCCCATTGCACTCATCTAAACAACTCCACAACAAAGTCATAATAATCACTACGGCAATAGGAATGCGTTAATTCAACCGCCGCACCATTCGCCAGATAACCGACACGGGTAATCAATAACATCGCCGTGCCTTGTTTGAGCCCAATTAACTTTGCTTGCTCGGCCGTCGCACTCACCGCGCGGATATGCTGCAAAGCGCGAGTTGGCGAGGCATTATTTTGATCCAGATAACCATATAAACTATCCGTGACTAATTTGGGATTCGGCAAATACGCATTAGGGATAGTGGTGCTTTCAATTGCCATCACCACATTGTCTGCCGTACGCAAACGTTTGAGACGTGAAACCACCGAGTGCGGTGACAAACCTAAAGATAAAATTTCTTCTGGAGAGGCAACCCCGGTATCACGCGACAACCACTGCGACCCTGGCATAAAACCACGTTGCCGCAACTCTTCACTAAAGTTAGTGAGACGTGACAAAGGTTGCTCCAATTTCGGCGTGATGTAAGTACCCGAACCGTGCTTACGAGTCAGCAAACCACGCTCACAAAGCATCTCAATCGCTTTGCGTGCTGTGACGCGTGAAATTTCCAAAGCCTCGGCTAACATACGCTCGGAGGGCAAGGCCTCATCGGGCTGCCAATAACCATTGTGAATACCATTCGCCAATTTATTTGCGAGTTGCAAATAAAGTGGCGTAGAACTATCGCCATCAGGTTTGAAATCAAGTAGTTGTGCCAACATCTTTTTTATCCTCTGAATTCGCTATGATTGTTACGACTTCAAAAATTGCTTTTTGACTAAAATCAAGGCCCCTGCGGCAGAATCGCCGCTAGGCTTAGTCACGCGTTGCAATAATTTTTCTGGCAAATATGCCCAAATTGCCTCCGCCAAGCCACCGCAAAGTGCAATTGGCATACTACCAGTTGGATCTAAGGCATGTGCCATTTTCTCAACTTCTAAACCCGCGTCCAGCAAGATATTTTTTGCTTTAGGGTTATGAGCCGCGTATTCGATCACCAGGGGTGCCAGTTGCGCAAACTTAGTTTGATTCGCACCACCTAGCCAGGCAAACACTGCATCCCGACTGCCGCCGCAAAAATCAATTAAGGCTTGAGCAAATGCATCCATAGGGCTACGGCCATCCAATGCATGTTGTACGTGATTGATGGCGCGTAATCCCATCCATGCACCACTGGCCTCGTCGCTGGAAGGAAAACCCCACCCACCAACCTCACGTCGACTGCCATCTGCATGCATGACTTCACCCACACTACCAGTACCCAGGGCAATAATGACACCAGGCAAACCTTGATGCGCACCAAGCAGCGTCGTTCCGGCATCGGTTTCTACCGCCAGGCCAGCAAAACCAGGGTTTTTGGCACGAAACTCGTCGGCCCAGACTTTGTTATTCACGCCGGCCAAACCACAACCAATCGCCATTTGATCCAATGCCGGCATGCTAATACCAGTTTCCGCAAATGCTCTTTCAATTGCTGTTAGAATAGCTTCCCATGCTGCTTTTGCTCCGTGCATTAAGCCCGAAGGACCCGCGCTCGCACGCGCTAATTCTCTGCCGTCTTTGTCCACCAACAAAACACGGGTTCCCGTGCCACCGCCGTCAACACCGATCAGGTATTGAAATTGCGATGAAAACTGAGATTGCGGCTGCGCTTGCTTTGAATCTTTCACGGCATCATCCAACAAAAAAGCTCTGCTTTCAGCAATGCCATTAGTGGCAAATGCAACAGAAATCTAGACAGAAATTACGACTTAAGTACACTTTAGGTGTTTCTAAAGTGGCTGTCAATAGGTATTTAAGTGGTATTCAAACTATTTGCAATTACTTGCCTTCTTTTTGAATAATTTGCGACAAAAAAAAGACGATTCACAATCCCGTAGCGGCAGCAGTAAACACCTAAGAATTCTTATTTTTACTCTTATGTATCATCATCAAATTAGCCAGTAAGGACAAAAGTCACGCAAGCAATTCTGACTCAAACAAAACCAGCGACTTTGGTAAAAAAACGCCACTGGTTTTCAAGTACAAAAGAAAAAATAAACGCTCTTAACGATCAACGAATAAATCAACCAACAAACTAAAATATCGATCAAACAATTAACTTGAAAATTAAAAGACTTAAAAAAAAGTGACGAAGCAATTTCCGCCTCGTCACCCTTTCTTAATTACTACCAAAAATACATGAACCAGATCGCACAAAACTGAGCTAGCGATTTCATCAATTTAAACGACCCGGCTCACACCTCAATTACATCTTCACACGCAAAGTCAAATAATACTGACGACCACTTTGATAGATAGAACGTGGTTGATTATCGTTCAGAGCAAAATACTTCAAAGTTGGATTATTCAAGTTATGCGCATCGAAAGAGATCGCAAAATTCTCATTGATTTTATAACCCAATGAAGCTGACAAAGAACCTGTCGCTGCTTGTGAGAACGCTGTTTCACGGTCCAGGCCACTATAGAAGGCTGAACGGTAGCTATAAGACAAACGCGCATTAAACGTGTCATCTTCATAGTAACCACTCAAGTTATAAGTGTTCTTAGACGCGCCAACCACTTCTTGATCTTTCGCATCTTTAGCATCGGCGTAAGTATAGTTCGCGGCAAAACCGAAATTAGCGCTGATCGGTTGTTCGTAAGCCAATTCAAAGCCTTTGACTTTCGCACTAGAATTAACTGGAACACTTAACACGTAAGGCACCATCGCACCTTGTGGAATCGCGGAGCTCGTAGTGAAATAACTTTGTGTGGTTTGACCAATACCAACATAGCTAGTCAAATCCATGTAGTAAAGGCTACCAGACACCAATGCGCGCGGCGCAAAATACCATTCCAACGACGCATCAAAATTATTCGAACGAATTGGTTTCAGATTTGGATTGGCGCCACTACCACTACCGGTACCTGTTGCTGTCGATGGTGGGCTCAAGCTAATCGCACTAGCCAAAGCACCGAAGTCAGGACGCGTCATTGTTTTAGAAACAGCGATACGCGCTACCAGATCTTTTTGCACATCGAAGCGCAAGTTCAAGCTAGGCAGTACATCGTTGTAAGTATTGTCGGTCTGTGCAAAATGGAAAGTACCAAAGTCAGACGATTTTTGACCCGCGCCAGGACCCGTCAAAGTTGAAATTACACTTTCTTTAGTTTGCACGACACGCACACCCACGTTACCACTCCAGCCTTCACCTTCCATATTCCCTTGAACATAGAAAGCATTGACGTTTTCTTTCAAAGCAAACTGCGTACCGTAATCAAGACGTGTGCCATTGTTATCACGATTGGAGTATTTGTTAAACTCAGCCAATTGCGCTGGCGTGTAATACCAAACATTAGAAGGGAAGTTACCACCCAAGCCGGAACCATAGTTCGATGGATACTGACTCACAGTTGAAGGGAACTTTGCTGGATCGTTTTGTGCAACTGTGCCAACCGGGCACCAGCTAGATTGCGACCAATCCCAAGGCGCTTGAGTGCCAGCGGCATTTTTACAGCCAGGGCCCTGGCCCAATGCGGCACCGCTATTGCGCTTATGTTCAGTGGCACGAACGCCAAATTTCAATGAACTAAACACACCTTGATTCAACTGATATTCGCCATCCAACTTGGCCCATGATTCTTCATCATTGACTAAAGTATTTTGATAACCAAAAACCCAGCCTAAAGTATCTTTTGAACGACTAGCATAATTGGTATTTCCCAAGCTCCAGTCAGCCGCATTGTTGACGCCGTTAATTTTGTATGATGCACCAGAACCGTTACCCACGTTCCATTCAGCCACGTCCTGCGTTGGTGTTTTGCCTTTCGCCTTAGATGTACCTAACTGTCCATTGAAGCGCAAATCAGAACTTGCTTTCCAGGTTGCTTCGGCACTGAAGAAATTCACTTCTGAGCCCGCATCTGGACGGGAAATCTGATCGTAGACACCATAAGTGGTACCAGCGACTGGCTTAAATGTTGCGCTGGTCAAGGTTTTAACGCCATTGTTATTAGCCACTGTATATCCTGGCTCTGGTGCTTGACCATTTCCGCCATCGATAAAGTGAGAGCCCCACAACATGTAGTTACGATTGTAGTTAGCCGCATCCAATTTAGAACTAAAACCACTCAAAACCACATCAAATTCTTTGCTTGGTTTAAATTGAGCACTGATCAAACCACCCGTACGATGACGAGTTTGTTCAAACAAAGCAGAGCCCATCAAACTTGGGTAGTAAGCACCAGCCAAATCTGGATTGGTTTTTGCCATAGGGCTAGTTGCTGAAATTTGTGACCAACCCAAAGTCTCTTGACCGTCGCGACGCAAACTACGTTTTTCAGAGAAAGCCTGCACCATCAAACCGAAAGTATTCGCATCATTTTTCCAGTTAATCAGTCCACTCAACTGCGGATCAGATTTCTTTGGCAAATCAGCATAGACCAAGCCCAAGGAGGCTTCGGCGGTCAATTGTTTTTTAAACTCCAAAGGCTTGCGCGTAATCACATTGATAGAACCAGCAACGCCACCTTCGACCAAACTCGCTTGGGAGGTTTTGTTGACTTCAATGCGACCAACTAATTCTGAAGGCAACAATGTGTAGCTGATTGAACGACCAACACCAGCACCCGATTGATTCAACACGAACCAATCACCCGCCGCCATGTTGTGACCGTTGATCAAGGTTTGCGTCAAGCTTGGATTAGTACCGCGCATACTGACGCGATCATTCTCATCAAAACCACCTTCATTACCAGAAGCAGAACTGGTCGTCACGCCGGAAACACGTTGCAAGGAATCAGCAACGTTCTTGTCCGGCATCTTGCCGATATCTTCAGCAGTAATCACTTCGATATGTGATTCCGCATTACGCTTTTGATTCAAAGATTGCTGCATTGAAGCGCGAACACCAGTAACAATAATTTGTTGCTGTTCTTCTTTTTCAGCTTTCTTTGCGTCGGCTTGTTGCGCCTGTGCAGACATTGCCACAGTCATCATCAAAACTGTGACGGCAGATGCGATAGGCGTCAAACCCGGTTTCATATTACTTTTCATGTATTCCCCCAAGACTTCCATAAAGACACTAATAAAGACAATTAAGCTCAGCAATTTCATTGATCTAAAATTTGCTTTGCACGAATTACCACTTATCACGAAAATTCAAACTACTTAAAATCACTTCGCAAAAATCAGGCTAAGTTCACTGCACTTTGGCGCCCAATCGCCACGAAATCTTTCAAGCAACATCTCCAATACTGCTAAACACCATTCATGTGACTGCTGAGACTTCGAACACTCCCCCCACAGGAATATTTACAACACAACATCTCATGCATCGAGATCAAACATCAGCCAAACATTTATTTTTTGAAGAGTCTTCACTTTAAATTCTTCAATACCAATTGTCAAACGGTATTCATGTGGTATTAGATTTATTTGATTGGTATTGTGCAAATTTTAGGCATTGGTATTAGTATCAAATACCCATCAACAGCATTAAGCAATTGTTTTTAAAAGGCTTTTTTTCGACATATTGCCAATTGGCATGCAATGGTATGTTGACTCAAACCAACACCAGTTCGAAAAATACCACTTTCATTATGAAATTTGGATTAATCGGTATCAATTTTCAACAGGAACCGTTTTTATGCCTGCCTTTTTTTCGGTTATTCAATTAAGAAAAAGGCGTGCTGGCGATGGCAAATCCTGCAATAGGCAAAATTTAAACGCTAGGACAAACAACATGGACGCTCACGCCATACCAGCGTTTCTATTAACTGGCGATAAAAATTCGGCGTAACGCATCACTCATTGCATTGCTGCGAAAGCAAAGCCGCTATCGATTTTCAATCTTGTTTTTGACATAGAAATGCTGCTTGTAGCCATCCAAGAAATATGGAATACTTTGCTTAAGCGTTTCGACTTCACCTCCTTCACGCAACAAAACCCTCCTCCCACATTGATGTAAAAAAAGTGCAGTTCAGGCTGCGCTTTTTCCCTTTTTTTATTTCAACTTGGTGAAAAAATGAATGTAAAGCGTATTGCGATTATTGGTGGAGGTACAGCTGGTTGGCTGGCCGCAAACCATTTAGCGGTAGAGTTAAGGGCTGAGACAGATATCAGCATCACGGTGATTGAGTCACCTGAGATCGGTATTATTGGCGTAGGCGAAGGCACCGTACCGCACATCAGAAAGTCATTAATGAAATTCGGCATTTCTGAAGCCGACTTATTAGCCTGCTGCGATACCACCTTTAAAAAAGGCATCAAGTTTGTTGATTGGATGAGGCCGGGTGCAGATCCCTCAAATAATTTCTACTACCACCCATTTTCTTCACCTTATCCTGCTGGGGTTGATGTCACTTCGCTGTATCTAAAAAATTCTCAATCAATGAATTTTTCGGAAGTGACGGAAGTGCCGCAATTGGCCGAAGCCATGAAATCACCAAAAAGAATTTCCTCTCTCGAATATGAAGGCTGGACCAACTATGCCTACCATTTTAATGCGGTCAAATTTGGGCAGCTCTTAGCAAAAAATGCGAAAGAAAATTTGCGTGTATTACACAAAACAGCAACCATCATAGATGCGCAACTGAATGAAAAAGGCGAGGTCGATTTTTTGCTTACAAAAGAAGGCGAACAACTTCATTTTGATTTTTACGTCGATTGCTCAGGATTCCATTCGCTGATTCTTGGAAAAATATTCAATGTGCCTTTCATTGACAAGTCATCACAAATAGCAACCGACACCGCACTCGCAGTACAGATACCAACCTCACCGACCGCAGAAATCGCTCCTTATACTTTAGCCAAAGCGCATCAGGCTGGCTGGTTATGGGATATCCCACTCACCAACCGACGTGGTGTTGGCTTTGTCTACGCTAGCGCTCACATGACAGAATCTACTGCAATTGAACAACTATCGCGACATCTTCAAATTGATGCGGAAAAATTCTCCCCCAGAAAGATCGCTATGCGCATGGGTTATAGAGAAAAATTCTGGTGCAAAAATGCAGTTGCACTAGGGCTTGCGCAAGGTTTTGTTGAACCCTTAGAGGCCACTTCAATATTCGTTACCGATTTCGCTGCTGAACTTTTTGCCCGCAATTTTTCAACAGAAAAAGACAGCATGTCAGTAGCTGCGGACTATTGTAATAAGGTGGTCGCTTATACCTGGGAGCGTGTTATCGACTTCATTCAGATGCACTATTATCTATCCGATCGTGACGACTCCAGTTTCTGGCGCGCCAATAAACACGATAGCAAATTATCCGATGTACTGGCTGAAAGGCTAGCAATATGGAAAGTGAACGCACCTAAGAAATCCGATTTCTTTAGTCGCTTTGATCTATTCGATGTGGATAATTTTCTGTTTGTTTTGTACGGCATGAAATTTAAAACAAACAGTAAGAAAATGACGCCTTATGAAGCACAGTACTACGAACGAGAAATTCAAAACATAAAACTCAGCGGACAAAAACTCTCGCAAGAATTACTCGGTCATCGAGAATGGTTAGAAAAATTCCAAACGGCTTATAACAAATCCCTGGCGGCATAATATGACAAACCATTTTTTAATCAACACCTCTCCCGACCTGCAAGTGGTGACTATTGGTGAGCACCAAGCACTCATAATTGATGACTTTTTACAAGATCCGCATGCGATGTTAGCGATTGCGCGGCAAAGCCAATTTGAGAACTATCCTGGCTATGCAGAACACAAAGGTTATCCTGGTATCCGCGCCCAAGCGCCTGTTGATTACTCAAGTAGCATTACCAGTTTTCTTGAACCTTTGATCAAAGCGCATTTCGAGATTCCTGACGCACTTGCATTACGTAAGAGTATCTGCGCTTTTTCATTGACCACCATGCCCGCAGATGAGCTTGGCCCACTACAAAGAACGCCGCACTTTGATGCCAGCACGCCGCATCATATGGCAGTACTACTCTATCTCTGCAATGAACGACACGGCGGTACCGGATTCTATCGTCATAATGCGACCGGCCTACAGCAAATCACCGAGGCAACTCGAGAAAACTATCTTGATGTCTACTACGAAGAAATCAATCGTAGACTTCCAGCACAACGCTATTTTGATGACTCCAACGAACACTTTACTTTTCTCGGAATGATTCCTGCGAAGTTCAATCGTCTCGTGATTTATCGTGGCAGCCTATTGCATACTGCTTGTATTAACCCGTCTATTAGCATAGACGCGCGACCCGACACTGGCCGCCTAACTGTCAATACGTTCTACGATTTTTAATGCAAAATGGCCCGGTAGAAACCGGGCCATCTCAAACCACTTTGGCACTTACCCCATCATCAGGCTAAGTTCAAGATCTAATTAGAACTTCGCGCTTAAGCTAACACGGTAAGTTCTCTCACCCATGAAAGACCAGGCTGGGTAGCCTAATTTCAACGGATCTTTCACTGTCGTGTTGGCTGCTGCTGCACCATACTGAATATCATCTTGCTTGAGCAAATTAGTCGCTTCAAATGCTAAACGGAAGTTCTTATTTACATTCCAACCAAAGCTTGCATCCAAAGTACCATAGGCATCATGCATACGATTGCCATACCAGCCAGTTTCACGAACCATATACTTTGAGCGCCAGTTATAAGCTAAACGTGCAGAGTAGGTTTCATTTTCCCAGTAGCCAACCAAGTTTGTATTGTGCTTAGAAGACAAAGTGAACACGTTCAACTGATCTTGATAACTGGTCGATGGTGCTGTCGCGTTCGATAAAGTGTAGTTTGCTACTACGCCAAAACCATTGTCGAAAGAATGATTGATCTGTGCTTCGATACCATCAATCTTGCCACCACCTGCATTGATGTATTGATTTACAGTCCAGCTATCCTTCTTGCTGTCTGGGCTCACGATACCAATGCTTTGATTGATCTTAGTCGTTGTCGTGATGAAGTTATTGATGTTTTTATGGAAATACATAACGGAAATCAGGTCACCCTTACCGTAATAGTATTCCAGACCCAAATCAAATTGAGTCGACTTCATCGGCTTCAAACCAACGCTGCCATAACTCACGGATTCATTGCCTGCTACAGTATCCTGGAAGCCTACTTGCGTAGCGATAAACATATTTTCATAGTTTGGACGCGTAATCGCTTGTGATGCTGTAGCACGGAAGATCGTGTTGTTATTCACGTCGTAAGCCAAATTCAAACTTGGCAATACATCGCTGTATTTCGCTGTTTCGGTTTTCTTAGAACGACCCCAGCCTGCATTTTGAGCGATTTCGCCTGCTGCCAATACAGTACCATCCAGTTTATAACCTTCAGCTGTTACTTCAGAACTGATATAACGCAAACCAAAATTACCATGCAATTTGTCTTGTTCGAAATTGAACATACCGTATAAGGCGGTATTGTCTTCATTCAATTTACCGTAGCCACCGCGCTCTTCAACCCAGCCTGTCACATTGGCATTGGTATTCGCCATCATCGCAGCGATATTAGGACGCGGAGAAACCCAGCCTAAAGTACCCATCGCCATCGTGCCATCGTACAAACTAGATGTCGCAGCTTCTTTCGCCGTCGCTGCGAATACAGCGCGATCTGTTTGCTTTTGGAATGTATGATCTGATTTACGCAAACCAGTCTTGAACGATGTGATCGCACCCCAGTTAAGGTTCAATGACAAATCAACTTGTGCAAAATTTTCTTTGTCAGAGTTTGGACCACGTGTCGTGGCCCAAGAACCTGCAGGACCCGTTGATGCCGGCAAATTAGACAGTGCTACATTTTGACTAGAGGCTGGTGTGATAATAATCTCTTTACCTGTTGCGTCTATGCCACCAGTCCACTTTGGCAACGTAGCACCTGCCGTCCATGAACCATAAGAATAGTTAGTCGTCATTGAGGTTCCGCCATCCGCTTTCGTCGTGCCAGCAACCGCGTCAAGCTTGAAACCATCACCTTTGTAAGTACCATTCAAACTAAAACTATCTGAAGTCATCTTACCTTGACGCGCCCAAGTTTGAAGGAAAGCATCAGTGGCCTTGGCGGCACTTGTATTACTCTTCAAGCACACACCGTCAGGATTGAAATCAGACTTCACACTCGTATTACGCTGCGTACAATTTGCATCATGGAAGATGTAATGACTGGTGTTGGAGTTATCCGCATCGAGTTCCAACTTCATGTAGTTCAAACCCAAATCCAAACCTTGGACTGGACGTGCTTGCAAATTAATATTCAATGCAGAACGCTTGCGCTCCTGGACAAATGTCGTTGGCGCAACGTCGGCAGACCAACGCGAATCAGATTCAACACCACGACGGATGTAATCACCTTTTTCACTAGCGCCAGCGATCAAAATACCAAAAGTATTTGCATCATTTTTCCAGCTCACCAAACCAGAAAGATCGGTCGCCACTTTATCGCTGACATTACCTTTGCCCGCTTTTACGCCCACATACGCAGTGCCCGATTTCAAATCTAAAGGCTTACGTGTTTTCACGATAACGGTGCCGCCTATACCGCCTTCTGTCAAATCAGCCTGAGACGATTTGTACACATCCATACCGCCTATCAATTCTGATGGCAACAAAGAATAGTTAAATGAACGATCTAAAGCTTGTTGATCGTACCAGCCAGTAGAAGCGACTGTTTGTCCATTCAAAGTTGTATAAGTCATTTGTGGATCAGAGCCACGTACAGAAACTGATGCGCCTTGACCGAAAGCACGACCTACTGTGACGCCAGGAATACGGCCCAAAGATTCACCTACGTCAGTATCTGGCAACTTGCCTACATCTTCCGCGGAAACTGCATCGACGACAGAATTTGCATTGCGTTTAATATTTACCGCACTTTGCAAAGCCATACGGATACCAGTTACCGTCACTTGCTGCGCTTCATCCTTCTTTGCTTCCACTTGCTGGGCTTGTGCGGACATCGCTACTGTCATAACCAAGACAGAGACTGCTGCTGCGATAGGCGTCAAACCAGGCTTCAAATTACTTTTCATTTATTTCCCCCAAGACTTCCATAAAAACTAAAAAAACAGATTTAATGCTCGGTAAATTCAGCTCTTCAAAACTCACCGTGCGCGAATTACCACGTAGTTACCACCTAAGAACTCATTGAAACCAATCTAGACGGGTTGGGACAATACAAACCACTTTATGGAAAAACACAAAACCAGATTAAAACCACTTAACAAGTGAATCGAATTCAAAAACTGTGCTTCCAACAGCGACATCCAAGACCGCTGAATATATTTCAAGACCAATACAGCTTCGAAAACCTCCCCCCACAGGAATATTCACCGCATCATTTCTCAAGTTACAAGATCAAACGCCAGACAAACATAGTAGTTTTCGAAGTGAGCTCACTTTAAATTTCTCAATACCAATTGTCAAGCGGTATTCATGTGGTATTAGATTTATTTAATTGGTATTGTGCAAGTTTTATGATTGGTATTAATATTCTGCACATGAGTAACAAATCAACTAATTGATTTATATGGGATTTTTTGCAAAAAAATGGCATTTACGAAGTGATGGTATGTTGACTCAATCCAACATACCAATTGAAAAACTGAACTGTTTTCTAAAACAACTTACCTAAATTTCAAGAATCGTTCGCGCTATCAAAGTATTTGACCGAATTCCCTCGTTTTCAATAAAAGAGCGTCTTGAACAAATAGATGAATTAACCTGAATCGCTACAGTAGAGGTCATAATATGTACAACTTAAACATTCAAACTGACGCTCATCAACCGACGCAAAGTACGCTATGCCACAGCACTATCTCGCCAAACTCACTGCGCCTAAACGTAGCGCAAAAACCAACTTACACCTAGGTGTGACTTTATGCTGGATTGCCGGCGCCCTCAATGCCGGTGGCTTCCTGGCTGTCGGGGAATACACCTCGCATATGACAGGGCTGCTATCAAGCGCAGCCGATGAACTTATACTCGGCCATAAGATGGCTGCGCTCGCTGCCTTACTTATGTTGTTGTCCTTTATTTGTGGTGCTGCCTGTACGGCCTTAATAGTGAACTACGCGAAACGCAATGTTCCCCACTTTATCTACTCACCGGTACTATTTTTGGAAGCGATACTGTTATTGATTTTCGGAATGTTGGGGCAAGGTCTACTCAAACACGAAATGATCACCGTGTCGTTTACCGCCATTTTGTTGTGCTACATGATGGGGCTGCAAAATGCCTTGATCACCAAGATCTCACATGCAGAAATTCGCACTACGCATATCACCGGCCTAGTCACTGATATTGGCATCGAACTTGGGAAAATGCTGTACTGGAATCGTGATGAACACCATGCTGAAGAGATGAAGGTCATCGTCAACCGTCAAAAATTGAAACTACATAGTCAACTGGTTTTCTCGTTTGCCATTGGTGCGGTAATGGGTGCCGCGGGATTCAAACATTTAGGTTTTATTGCCAGTGTACCGCTGGCCTTGGCGCTAATCAGTTTAGCCATCGCGCCTGCGTTTTCTAAGAAAACTGTTCTGTAAAAAATGGCGTAACTTCGACATTTACGCCATTTTCCCTCACTGCTCAAAATACCTTGATACTGTGTTGATAGTTGAAATGGGCTTAGCTTCTTGCGCTCACCAACTTGGTGTAGCAATCCGAATGACTCATTTTTTGATCGTTTTCAACAGCTCAGCACCGGAACCGAAACTGATCGGTGCCTGCGCGGCCATCCAGGCAAACACCGCATAACTAGTCGCTGCCTGATTAATTCTCGCTGGTTCAATCTTGTCAAAGGTATCGTCTGGCGTATGATGCAAATCGAAATAGTCATCCGCCTTTAAAGACAAACCAAAACTTGCCGCACCCGCCATGCGTAAATCCCCCATATCTGGACCAGGAAACGCATTATTATCGCCAGCTTCTATGCCTAAAGGTGCTAAAACGCTGTGCATTTGCTTCACCAATGGCAATGCCTCACTACGCACAAACGAGGCCATTTTTATCACAGGACCTTGCCCCAAATCAGCTTCGGCAGCGGCTTGAATTTGTGCAATCTGATTTTGATGCGCCGCCAAATAGGCTTTACCGCCGAACAAACCCTGTTCTTCATTAGCAAATAAAACCACGCGTATGCTACGTTTTGGTTTCAAACCATTGCGTTTAATAAATTCGGCGGCGGCCATCGTAATCGCACATCCAGCGCCATCGTCAATTGCGCCTGTGCCCAAATCCCAAGAGTCCAAATGGCCACCAATCAAGACATATTCGTTCGGCAATTCAGTACCCGTCATCTCACCGATGACATTGTAAGACGTATAGCTTGCGGCAGCGGCTGAACCTAATTCCAGCTTCAAGGATACTGGCTTACCGCGCTTCATCATGCGTGCCACCATATCGGCATCGGAATTTGACATTGCCGCCGCCGGAATCTGCGCCACGCCTGGTGCATACTGCATCACGCCGGTATGTGGGAATCGATGCTTATCGGTACCTACGGAACGGATCACAATCGCTACGGCACCTTTACGCGCTGCTTCTGAAGCGCCCGCCGAACGCCCAGGCACGACCAGTCCATATTCATTGGAATTTTGCATTCTATGATTGATGAAAACAATTTTCCCCTGCACTTTTTCCGTAGGTGCAGCCATCATTTCCTTCAAATTGGCAAATTCAACCAACTCCGCCGTCAATCCATTGGCTGGCGTAGCGACACTATTCCCAAGCGCGGTGATTAAAAGCGGCTGCGGAAATGGCGCAACAATTTCAGCTTTTTCTACGCCACGTGTCCAACTAGGATAAGTTACAGGCTCTTTCCATACTTTATCAAAGCCCAGTTCTTTAAATTTTGCTTCAGCCCACGCCACAGCTCGTGCATCGCCTGGAGTCCCGGCCATACGCGGACCGACTTCCGTCGTTAATGATTCAAGAATTTTGTAACTCAGATTATCGCCACGCGCCGCATCACGTATCCAGGTCGCGGTTTGCAACTCTTTTTCTGTAAATAATTGAATAGCATTTTGTTTGTCAGCGGCAGAAACAGCCTGAAAAAAAGCACTGCTGACCATGACCCCAATGACAACTTGCTTGAATGCAGTTTTGAAACGTTGATGAATAGACATGTTTTCCCTTTTTTATGTTTTTTTTGTGATGCTATGAACTATGGCGATGGATTTAGTGAATGACCTTGCCTTGACAGAAAAGTTCAGTGATTTTCTTTTTTTGATCTGTTGCAAAGTGGGCGGCATAAAAAAACGCTTGTTAGTTACTTCAGCCGATACGCAATTCAATGAGACCAGAAAATTAACTATAAACCATTGAATTTAAAAGATATTTTAAGAACAGAAATAGATTGCAAGACAAACTTTACTCCATAGAAATTTAGACTATACTTAGCTTCATTGCATTAAAGAAATTTTTCATTTCGCTTTTTAGTTCAAGTCTTCTATAAGATATAATACTTGTGTAGGGTAAAATATGAAAAGTTTGGAAGCATCAAATATCGCCGCTTCTAGCTCTTTTTGATCACGTATTGATCACTTACATTTCAAGCAATTGACAACACAGCATTGACGCAGTTTTAGTGTGCGGACTACATGACCGATACAACCAACAAACCCTCGAAGCCAATAAGTGAGTTCTTTATCCAAGGCCTCACTAGCGATGGCAAACAATTCCGACCTAGTGATTGGGCGGAACGGCTATGCGGCGCGATGTCTTGTTTTCGTCCAGAAGGTGGGCGCAATGCACATTTGCAGTACTCGCCCTATGTACGCCCTATTTTATTAAATGGCGTACGTTCAGTGGTGGTCAATGAAGCATTAAGAGAAATCGAACCACTCGCCTTTCATTTTGTTATGAGCTTCGCGAAAGACAATGATTTGCAAATTATTGACGCCTGCTTACTACCAGAACCGCCAGCAAGCGTCCCTGCTAAATAAATCATCAATGCAATAATGCATATTGCGCTATATAGGCGAAAGCCCCAGCGAAATAGCCAATCAATGCTAGCCAGCTAATTTTGCGCAGATACCATAGAAAATCAATTTTTTCCAAACCCATCGCTGCCACACCTGCAGCCGATCCTATCACCAAGATCGAACCGCCTGTACCTGCACAATACGCCATAAATTCCCACAAAAAACTATCCATAGGAAATTGCGCCAGACTGTACATACCCATTGATGCGGCTACCAAAGGTACATTATCAACTACCGCACTAGCCAAACCGATTAGCATCACAATTACATCTTGCCGCCCTACCGTGTGATCCAACCACAATGCCAAAGACTTCAACACATGGGTGTGTTCCAGTATCGCCACCGATAACAAAATACCGACAAAAAAGATGATGGAGCTCATATCAATACGAGTGAGCGCCCTGACCAGAGTTAAAGACTCTCTCTGCACATCTTGCTTTTCTTTATGCATCAAATCACCGACCATCCACAAAATACCCAAACCGAACAAGATACCCATAAACGGTGGCAAATGCGTCCAGGTTTTGAAAGCGGGTACACACACCAGAATGGCCAGTCCCAAGCAGAACATGACATTGCGTTCAAATCCGCTTGTCACTAATTGATTTGTCTCCATATGCGAAGGTGTGATCACTGGACGCGTGCCCAACACCAAACTAGTGACGAACAGTGGCACGAGCAAATTAATCAAACTAGGAATAAACAAACCTTTCATGATTTCTACAGCGCTGATCTGTCCGCCTATCCACAACATGGTGGTAGTCACATCACCGATGGGTGTCCAGGCACCGCCCGCATTCGCTGCGATCACAATTACGCCTGCGAAATACAAGCGATCTTCGCGGGTATCGAGTAATTTCTTCATCAAAGAAATCATCACGATCGTCGTAGTCAAATTGTCGAGTATGGCACTCAGAAAAAAAGTGACGAAGCCTACCAGCCACACTAGGTTTGATAGGCGCGTGGTTTTAATACGCGAAGTAATAACTTCAAAGCCATTGTGCGCATCCACCACTTCCACGATCGTCATAGCCCCCATCAAGAAAAAAACGATCTGCGCGGTACTCGTTAGTGACTCACTCAATTGCAGCGAGACCAGGCTTGAATCGGCACTGCTCAGTGCATAAATAGTCCATAACAAACCAGCACCAATTAAGGCCGACGCCGATTTATTCACTTTTAGAGGGTGTTCAAAAGCGATGGCAGCGTAAGTAAGCACAAAAATTATAATGAGGACATTCAGCATGATGGCGAGATTAGTAACAATAGGCAGACACTTTACAATAAACGCTCAATAACCGCTCAAAAAACGCTGCTTTTTTTACTCGATCCAGAATCTGGCTCTGGGCGAGCAAAATTGAGAATGAAAGAAAGCAAACTCTGCGATAATCAAGTCATCCTATTTTTCAGGCTCTTAATCATGATCCTAGGTCACTTACACCACACCTCAAGCCCACTCGCAGCCAACATAGAAACGGCATTGCAACATTTACGCGACCATAACTATCTCCTGCGTGAGCCGGGCAAATATCCTATCGATGGGGAAGGTATGTTCGCTTTAGTACAAGATCCTATAACCCAAGCTTGGGAAACAGGTTTTCCTGAATTTCATGCGCGCCACATCGATGTGCAATGTCTGCTCAGTGGTGAAGAAGCTTTAGGCTACCTGCCGGCCAATCCTGATCTGGTACCGCATGATGACAGGCTCACAGAACGCGACATCGCCTTTGTCGCGCAGCAAACACATGAAACACGTATCGTGCTGACGCCGGGTATGTACGCGGTCTTTTTTCCAGGAGAATTGCATCGTCCCTGTCGTGCGGTAACGCAAGCCATGCAGATAAAAAAAGTGGTGATCAAAATTTTAGCCAAATAACCGAAGATTTTTTAACATCGTATAGAGTATGCTGCGCGGGTTCTTTACTTTTCTTATTTTTTTGGAGTGATTTCTATGAAACGCTTTATTTTGACAGCTGTATTAGCAACTAGTTTGGTGACAGGTTTGAGTGGCTGCGGTTACAACACTTTGCAAGCACAGGACGAAACCGTAAAAGCCTCTTGGTCTGAAGTTTTAAACCAGTATCAACGTCGTTCTGATCTGGTCCCCAATTTAGTCAATGTCGTCAAGGGCTATGCCGATCACGAGAAAGACGTTTTATTAGGTGTGACAGAAGCGCGCGCCAAAGTTGGTAGCATACAGATGACACCTGAATTAGCAAAAGACCCAGAGGCGCTGAAAAAATTCCAAGAAGCGCAAGCAGGTATGACTTCCGCTTTATCACGTTTGATGGTGATTTCTGAAAACTATCCTGCCTTAAAAGCGAATGATAATTTCCGCGACTTATCGGCGCAATTAGAGGGGACAGAAAACCGCATCACAGTGGCACGTAATCGCTATATTCAAGAAGTAAAAACTTACAACGTGACGGTACGTTCTTTCCCTAGCAATTTGACGGCAAAAATGTTCGGTATGGAAGTCAAACCTAGCTTTACGGTAGAGAACGAAAAAGCAATTTCTAATGCACCTAAAGTCGACTTTGGTAAGAAATAATGTTGACTGTGAAGTCATATAAGAAATTCTGTTTTGTGCTTCTGGCCTCACTGGCACTACTGCTTCCGCTCGGTTTCATATTCGGAAGTAGTGATGCCAGCGCAGAACAAATTCCTGTTCCCAAACTGTCTAAACGGGTAACCGATCTAACGCAAACCCTGAGCGCGCAACAAGTCGAGACACTGGCCCAGAAATTAGAATCCTTGGAAAAAACCAAAGGCAGTCAAATCGCGGTTTTAATGATACCGACGACAGGTGAAGAAGGCATAGAACAGTTTTCTATACGCGTAGTCGACGAGTGGAAATTGGGGCGCAAAGGCACAGCAGATGGCGTCTTATTTTTGATTGCAAAAAATGATAAAAGGGTACGCATAGAAGTCGGAAGAGGCTTAGAAGGTGCCTTGACCGACGTCAGTAGCGCCAGAATCATTCGTGAATTTGTACGACCTGCCTTCAAGACCAATGACTTCTATGCTGGTATCGACGCTGGCATAGACAAAATCAGTGCCGTCATAGCAGGTGAGGCACTGCCAGCGCCAGCGCCTAGCAAAGGTCATAGCGCGAACTATGCCGATGATCTGAATATCTTCGGCCTGCATCCACTAGTTTGGTTAGTGCTGTTGCTCGCGGGTTTGATACTTAGTAAAGTCCTGGGCCCGTGGTTAGGTCGCGGGGGCTTAGCTGCTGGCAGTGCTGCCGCAGCGATGTTTGCAGGTACTCCACTGGTCATGGCTTTGCTCGCAGGTTTGCTGATGGTAGTGCTGTATAGCCTGTTAGCCAGTCGTTTCTTTTGGGATATTGCCGGTGCAGTTTTACAAAGTGGTGCGATCGGTGGCTTTGGCGGTGGACACGGTGGTGGCAGTCATAGCAGCAATGATGGCTTCAGCGGCGGTGGTGGCGATTTTGGCGGCGGCGGCGCTTCGGGAGATTGGTAATGATGAAAAATCGACTATGGCAAAACTTAGGTTCCCACTTACGCCGCAATCCTTATCGCCAGCACTTTAGTGCAGAGAACAAGCAGCTGCTCAGTAGCAAGATCGCGGCGGCGGAGCTTGGGCATCGTGGTGAAATTCGTGTTGTGGTGGAAAGTCAATTACCTGTCAGCGTCGTATTGGCTGGCATATCGCCACGTCAACGCGCCATCACTTACTTCGCTGATCTACGCGTTTGGGATACCGAAGAGAATTCTGGTATTTTGCTGTATCTCTTACTCGCTGAAAGAAAGATAGAGATCGTTGCAGATAGAGGTATTGCGAAACTGGTTGAACAGACGGAATGGAATAAGATTTGTCAGCAGTTACACAATCAACTCGGGGCAGATCAGGTGGTCGAAGCCTTGAGTAAGGCCATTACTGAATTCGGCACATTGTTAAGGCTACATTATCCAATTGACGGAGAAACGAATAATCCAAATGAATTAAACAATGAATTAATCTTCATTCCTTGAAGTTCAGCGATCGGGGCAGATCAATTCACTAATCTACAGCAATCCGCCAAATTCGCATTTTATCCACATCAAACGCTGTTTTATCCTAAAGCAAATATTCTTGTCGGAATGCCCGTGCTACAGTAGCCGGGCATTTTTTGTATCAACTACTAAAATACTCAGTTCATTCAATTTGGAGCATGTCCATGAAATTAGCCAAAACGATTCTGGCGTCCAGCCTGCTGGCACTGTACGCAGCCAGCGCCTTCGCTGACACCCAAACTACTAAGTACTTGATCTTTGTCGAAAACGGCAAACAAGCCGGCGAGCAAGTGGTGCAACGCGACGATAGCGGCTTACACAAAGTTAAGTTCATATTCAAAGACAATGGTCGCGGCCCCGAGCTGAACGAAGAATTTCGTTTAGGCGCAGATGGTTTGCTCAGCGAATATAAAGTGACAGGTAGCTCGACTTTTGGCGCGGTTATCAACGAAAGCTATAAACGGATAGGTGATCAGGCAGAATGGAAATCGACATCCGAAAAAGGCAGTAAAACCGTCAATGGCTCAGCTTTGTACATCCCACTCAATAGCTCTTTCGCCATTGGATCAATCTCAATTGCAGCTTTGGCAAACGCTACCAACAAACATTTACAATTACTTCCATCGGGTACGCTTTCGCAAAGCAAAATCGGTGAGCTGGAAGTCGTCAATGGCGACAAAAAACAAACCGTACAATTGATAGCACAAACTGGCATAGGCCTTTCACCTAGCTTCGCTTGGGCAACAACGGGCGACAATCCCCGCCTATTTGCGGTGGTCATTCCTGGCTACATGAAAGCGATAGAAGAAGGCTGGCAAGCGAATGGCGAGGCTATGGCCAATTTCCAGAAAGCCGCCGAAAGCAAGGTCTTAGTTGACTGGGCGAAAAAATTACAGCATCCCCTATCTGGTTTAACCGTCATTCGCAACGCTCGTATTTTTGACAGTGAAAAAGCCAAAGTCGGTGCGGCATCCGATGTCTATGTATTGCGTGGTCGGATCACCGCAATCTTGCCAGCTGGTTCGCCAGTGCGAGGTGCGACATCCGAAATCGATGCAGCAGGTCGTATTTTGTTACCAGGTTTATTTGATATGCACGGTCACGTTGGACGTTGGGACGGCGGTTTAAATATCGCTGCCGGTGTCACCAGCGTGCGCGATATGGGCAATGACAATGCGCAAATGCAATTGATTTTAGATGAAGTCAATAAAGGCGATTTGCTAGGACCACAAGTCGTACCTTCGGGGTTTTTAGAAGGCGAAAGTCCGTTCTCGGCCAATAATGGTTTTGTGATAAAAAATTTGGCTGAAGCCAAGAACGCGATTGATTGGTATGCGCAGCATGGCTATCCGCAATTAAAGATTTACAACTCCTTTCCAAAAGAAATTTTGAAAGACACGGTTGCTTACGCCCACTCACGTGGCATGCGCGTTTCGGGTCACATCCCCGTTGGTTTGCGCGCGTTTGAAGCGCTGGATGCGGGTTATGACGAGATTCAACATATCAATCAAGTCATGTTGAATTTTTTAGCGACACCCAAAACCGACACTCGTACTTTGGATCGCTTCATTTTGCCCTCTGAAAAAACGGCTGAACTCGACTTTGATTCAAAGCCTGTGAAAGACTTTATCGCCCGCTTGAAAGCCAAGCAAATTGCAATTGATCCTACGCTTGCGACCTTCTCTTTCTTGCGTCAACAAGACGGCACAATGAATGAGCCTTTCGCCACTATCGCCGATCATATGCCACCCGATGTGCGCCGCGGCTTCTCGGTTGGCACGATGAAAATTGCCGATGACGCCACGCATAAACGCTATGAAAAATCCTACGCCAAAATGGTCGATTTCGTCGGTCGCCTATACAAAGCAGGTGTTCCTATCGTCGCAGGTACCGATGAATTAGCAGGTTTTACCTTGCATTCTGAATTGGCGTTTTTGGTGAAAGCCGGATTGACACCCGCGCAGGCTTTACAAGTCGCAACACGTAATGGCGCAATCTATACCCGCACCCAAAACGAGCGTGGTTCGATCTCTGTTGGCAAACTCGCGGATTTGGTTTTGGTCGATGGTGATCCAACTAAAAATATCGAGGATGTGCGCAAAGTATCGGCGGTCATCACGCGCGGCTATTTGATCTATCCAAGCGAGATTCACCAAAACATGGGGATCAAACCCTTTGTCGATAGTAAGCCTGAGTTAAAAGCATTAAAACCAGTATCGGCAACTAATGCTATCGGAATCAATGAAGGTGCCATGCAGCGCTATTTTGGTACTGCGCGTCACGACTAAAAGGTAAAACAAGACGCTGGCAGCCTAGTTCAAGCTGTCAGCGACTTACAATCCGAAATGCAAGTCTAATGTTTGAACTAAAGATCAAGTAAAACGGTCAAAAGCCCACATTTCCAATGGAGGGTGACATGGTAAGACCATTTAAAAGAACCGTATTACAACTAAGTTTACAGCTGAGTTTAAGTTTATTCGTGGGAGCAACATCCCTATCCAGCTTCGCCGCCAACACCGACTATCGCAACTTTGAGACGATAGAAAAACAATTACAAAGCCTTGCGCAAAAACATCCTGAGCGTATTAAGCTGCAATCCGTAGGTAAAAGCGCTGGCGGCCGCGCGCTGTATTTCGTACAAATTGCAGGAGCAGGTAAAGTCAACGCAGACAAGCGCCCTGCTTTATTTGTTGGCGCCAATATCGCTGGATTTCACAATGCTGGCTCCGAAGCAGCCATGCATCTGATCGAGACTTTGGCCAATTCGAATGAGAAAAAAGTTGAAGATCTATTGTCCAAGCGAACGATTTATGTCGCGCCTATCTTAAATCCTGACGCACACAATGGTTTGTTCGCGACGCCGCGCCAATTACGTGCAGGTAACGACGGTAAACTCGATCGCGACCTTGATGGCTTAGTCGCAGAAGACGGCGCTGACGACCTCGATGGCAATGGCATCATTACGCAGATGCGAATTAAAGACCCTAGCGGCGATATGATTATCGATCCAAAAGATCCACGTCGCATGATTAAAGCCGATGTCAGCAAAGGCGAACGTGGGACCCATCGCGTGTTTATCGAAGGTAAAGACGACGACAAAGATGGTGTATACAATGAAGACGGTTTCGGTGGTGCACATCCGGATCGTAATTTCCCAGCGGGCTTTCCGGTGGCAGATACCAGTGCAGGTGCCTGGCCTGGTGTGACACCTGAAGCGAAAGCGACGATGGATGCGGTGCTTTCACACAAAAATATCGCGATGGCGGTCGTGTTCGGTCCTGCCAATCAATTACTCTCTGTACCCACTGGTTTTGAGCGCATTACGCCACCAGGCGCAACACCAGCTGCGGAAGCCAACAAACTTGAGGCCGATGATCTGAAAGTGCTAGCCAACTTAGGCGAAGCCTACAAAAAATCCTTAGATCAAGCCGGATTAGACAGCAAGCGCAGCGCCAAACAAACTGGCAAAGGTAGTCTGGCTAACTGGCTGTATTTCCACTATGGTGTGCAAACGATAGAATTAGATGTCTGGGGCGCACCGGTAGCCAAAGCGCCAACACCTGAAGCTAATTCAGCGTCTGTCGCAAACGGAAACGCAGCGCGACCTGGTGCTGGCAATCCCGCCGCAAAAACAGGCGATGCAGAAAAAGATCTGATCAGCTACCTCAACACCAACTCACCAGAATCCATCATCGCCTGGAAAAAAGTAAAACTACCCAATGGCACTGAAGTCGAAGTGGGAGGTATCGATCCTTACGCCGAATATGCACCAGCTGCCAACGTATTGGAACCTGCCTTAAAAGTCCACACCGAACAAATCTTAAGCTGGGGCGACAAACTCGCGCAATTGGAAATACTAGAAACCAAGGCCATCGCCAAAGGCGACGACGTCTGGCAAATCACCGTCATCGGTGGCATGCAAGGCGAATTCCCCACCCACAGTAAATTAGCGACCAGAATGCGCAACAAGCTCCCAGTTCGCTTAGAAATGCGTCTGGGCAAAGGCGTCACAGCACTCACTTTAAATCGTGCCGCAACCGCAGAGCGCTTAGAGCCTGCCAGCACAATTAAAGGCGAATGGTTAGTGAAAGGTGCGAGCGGCAGCACGGTGACCGTAGGTCTGTGGACAAATCAAGCCGGACAAGCTCTGACGACGATTACATTAGGAAAGGCGAACTGAGATGAAAACGACAATAAAAATCCAAAAACATATTCAACTCAGCGCGATAGGTCTCGCTTGTGCATTGTTCGCAGCACCTAGTTTTGCCGATACCGCCAAAGCGCCGCAACCGCACTTCAATCGTGTCCATCACAATAAAGAAATTGTGGAATACATGAAGGCCTATGCCGCCGCCTATCCAAATCTGGTCACAGTAAAAAGTTTAGGAAAAACCGCGGCCGGCACCGATATGTGGATGCTGACCATCAATAATGAAAAGACGGGCAAAGCTGGCGACAAGCCGGCTACTTATGTCGATGGTGCAATCCATGCCAACGAAGCACAAGCAGCCGACACGGTTCTCTACACCATCGATTACATCCTCAAAAATTACGGCAAGCTCGACAAGATTACCGAAACAGTGGATCGCTCAACGCTGTATTTCGTGCCTAGTGTCAGCCCTGATAGTCGCGCCAAATGGTTTGATGAACCCGCCACAGCAAGTTATCCACGCTCTTCACCATGGCCGTTTGATGACGACCGCGATGGTAAAGTTGACGAAGATGGTCCCGTCGATATCAACAAGGACGGTGTGATCACTAGCATGCGTAAAAAAGTCCAAATGGGCATGGGCAATCGTAAACTAGATCCAAAAGATCCACGTGTTTTGCTTCCGCTAGAGCCCGGTGAACTCGGCGACTATTTGTTGCTCGGTCAGGAAGGCGTTGATCAAGATGGTGATGGCTTAATGGGTGAAGACAGTGTCGGCTATGCCGATCCAAATCGTACTTGGGGCTATGACTGGGCGCCGCGCTATATCCAAAATGGCGCCACTGATTACCCATTACAGATTCCAGAAACACGCAGTATCGCCAATTGGGCGCTCGATCATCTGGAAGTCTCCAGCGTCATCAGTTTCCACAATTCAGGCCGCATGATTTTGCGTGGTCCGGGTTCGCCGACACAAACACCCGTCAGCGCTGCAGATAATCGCACCTTCGATTATCTCGGTCGCGAAGGTGAAAAAATGATGCCAGGCTATAGCTACATGATTACCTGGCGTGATCTGTACACCGCATACGGCAGCACTACCGATCACTTTTACGGTGTGGTTGGTGCGTTTGGATTTGTGCCCGAATTATTTGGCCGTGTGATGGACGATAACAATATCATCCGATTTGATCCGGCACCCAAAGTCGGCGATCCGGTGCGTCCTGCACCAACCGGACCTAAGGGTTACGATCAAGTTAAATGGAACGATATGCTGACCTTTGGTCGCCAATTCATTCCATTCAAAGAAGCTGATCATCCACAATACGGCAAGGTAGAAATTGGCGGCTGGCGTCAAGATACGGGCCGCATGCCAGAAGGCTGGATGCTGGAAGAAGAAACGCATCGGAATGCTGCCTTCGTACTACTCAATGCAATGAATGTACCGAAGCTGCGTTTCCTAGAACCGACCGTCAAAAAAGTAGCTTCCAATTTGTGGCATGTAGAGCTGCCCCTGATTAATGAGCGTGCGATTCCTAGTGTCAGCAGCATTGTCATCGCGAATAAATTACATCGCGTGGATCTGGCAACGGTCAATCACGGCAAAGTCATTTCCAGTGGCATCGTGCGCAATCCTTACACCAATCAAATTGATTTGCAAGAACATAGACCAGAACGCTTGATGGTCAATGGCGTGCCCGGCTTTGGAAACACAACACTGTTCTTTTTAGTGGAGAGTAATGGCGGTGATATCGTCGTCGATTACGACAGTATCAAAGGCGGCAAATTGAGTCAAAAAGTCAGCTTGAAATAAATCTGTGCCAAATAAAAGAGCCACCATGAAAGTTTCATGGTGACTCTTTTTACAAAACCGTTTTTAGTTACCCGGCGTAATGCTCTTCACTACTTTACCCAACTCATCCAACATCTGAATTTCAGCCTGCCCTGCAGCGCTCACCACGAGCATGATACGAGTGCGCCCCTTCGCATCTTTCAAGCTAAGCGCAGAACCTTTGTCTCTGGTATTGCCGAGAAAAATTCTATTCTCTGAAAGACGACCCTCGTCACTCAATTTTTTCCAATAGGGGCCTTGTTCAGCGGCAGATAATTTCTCTGCCTCGGCTGCGAATTTCTTCATGTCATCCAATGACGTTGTTTTATACATAGGCACATCGTTAATGCGTATTCCTGTGGATTGATGATTTGCACTGTCGTTACTGATTAACTGCAAAGCTTGATCCTGGCGGAAGCGATCAAAAGTCAAGGACAAACCAGCATCGATTTTGCCATTTTCACCAATACTCCCCTTTTGAATGAAGCCACCATTTTCTGTTCCTTCTTCATTGACAAAGATCATGCCTGCAAAGCTACGACGATCAGGGCGGGCACCTTCCTTACCTTGCATGAAATCTCCGGGAAACTGTGCACGATTAGAAATCACCATGCGCTTCGTACCATCAGGTTCTACGATATTGATACGACCAACGGTGATTTCATCGAAATGTTCGTGCTTGACTGGTTCTCTCGCACCAGTCAAAGCAAACACCGCAGCTAAGGCTGCTGCCATCGTCGTTGCACCGGCAAAAAAAGTTGTGATTTGTGACATGTTTTTCCTTTTAAAAAAAATGGGTAAAGTCTCACCCTACCAATAAGCTTGGTACACGCTACTGCAATTAATCTGTAATGAGGACGAAAGCCGAAATCGCTATATTATGATGCGCGATGGCGATACATTTCAGAATTTAAGTCGCATCAAGTTACCTGAAGTTTGCGCAAACGCCATTCTAAAAAGAACCCAAGAAGACCACAAAATACAAAGATGCCGCCAAAGAATTGCACAAACTTATTGGGAGTAGACAGCACATAACGAACGCTGATTAAACTGAATTTGCGACGACCGCCATCGACTTCTTGGTAAAAAACGGTACCGTGATCACGATCTTTTTCAACTACCACTGGTCGCTTTCGTGTCGTCTCAAACTCAGCAAGTTGTTTTGAAAACTCTTCGCCATCAATAATCTTTGCCTGAACTTTAAGATTTAAAATTCTTTGAAATTGGTCAAAAATATCCTCAGGTTCATTGGCTAAAAACACACCGGGCGAATCGTATTTATATAAATTATTTGCGAAGAAAATGCCATTATTAGCCGCCAACAAGCCGACAAAACCAAGCACGCACGCTGCCGCCGAACCGAGCAACCATTGCTTAACATTATGAACTTTCGCCGCAATCGAGGTGTTTAAGTAATTTGCCACCTCAGGAATCTGTTTCAATGAACCCTGCAGAATTTTCTTATCGATATCTTTCAAAAAATCCTTGGCATCCAAGTCTAAGGATTTAATAATCGACTGAAACATCTCAGCTGAAGGTACTGATTTATCATTTTCCAATTTAGATAAATACGATTGTTCTATACCTATCGCTTCAGCCATTTGTGGCTGAGTCAGATTTCTTTCAGTACGGACTTGCTTTAATTTTTCACCAAAGTTCATTTGTTTCATCCTTTACTTGAATCTCAATTCATAAGCTTATTCGTTGTCAATACTCTCTTTTTGGCACGCTCACAAAACACACCCTGATCATTCATATTCATGGTGCATCCTCCGCAGAGCTAGTGCTTAAGCCATATTCTTTGGTATTCATGTAGAAATAGGAAGTTGAATATACTTGAATATGCATGAATATGACTCCTTTGAAATTACAATTCGCGCAAAGAAAATCGAAATCTAAATTTCCAATAAAAAAAGGGAGGTTAATTAGCCTCCCTCAGTTTCTAATTTTAGTTTTATCGCCAGCGATTGAGATCCAAGCGCACGACGCAAAACTAAGGCAAAGTACACATGCAATGTGCCATCACCATATAGGATCGGTTTTCTTTACGAAGATCTGCTAGCCAATTCAAGTCCTTCACCATCTCAGTCGCAGCAGCGGGAGGTATACCAGTTGGAGCGACCGCCACTTTGAATTTTTCATTGAAAGCTTTTGACATGGCTTGCGCCGCATTATCGCCAAACATGCTAAAGAAGCGATCAAACTTTGAGGGCTCACGTTCGATGTAAGTGACGCGATAAGCATCGCCCAATTTAGCGCGCGTCGCGGCCGATTTCAATGCATCGTTAAAACTACCGAGCTTATCTACCAAACCACGTTCTTTCGCTTGTTCGCCTGTCCAGACCCGACCTTGTGCGACCGCATCGATTTTTTCTGGCGTCGTTTTACGCGCCGCTGCCGCCTTGGTTGTGAACTCGTGATAAATATTATTAATGCCTTGCTGTATCACTTCTCCAAATTTGGGATTCATAGGACGCAAAGGATTAAACGAATCAGCCATCCAAGTGGTGGTGGTACCCGCAGTATGCACGCCGATTTTATCCATGACTTTTTCTGCTGTGGGGAAAATCGCGAACACACCAATAGAACCAGTAATCGTCGCCGCATCGGCTATCACTTCGTCCGAGGACATGGACACCCAATAGCCGCCTGATGCTGCAACATTACCCATAGAAATCACCACAGGTTTGCCCGCTTTGCGGGTCAACTCTAATTCCTGACGAATTAACTCCGACCCGAATGCGCTGCCACCAGGTGAATCAACTCGCAACACCAGTGCCTTGACCTGATCGTCTTCACGTGCCTTGCGTACCAGATTCGCTGTTGACATACCACCAATCGAGCCCGGAGGTGCATTGCCTTCGCTAATCTCACCCTCAGCGACAATCACTGCGACCGCAGGGCCAAAGGCGAATGAACGGTGATTTTCTAAGTAATCATCAAACGCAATTTGTTTAAAGCTCTTAGTGTGCTCATCTTTCGCACCCATGCCTAACATCATTTGACGCAGATCATCACGGGTTTTCAAGCCATCAATTAATTTGGCATTGACAGCGAACTGTCCCACGCTACCATTGGCCGCCTTCAACATCTCAGGCAGATTATCAATGCTTTGCATAATCGCGCCAGCAGGTAATTTGCGCGCTGCCTCAACCCCATCGGTATAGAATTTCCACATCGCGTTATACAAGAATGCATCGGCTTCAGCTGCAGCGGAAGAAGGACCGTTAGCGATATACGGTTCAGCAAAGCTTTTAAATGTACCGACTTTTAAAACATTGACGGTGATACCGATTTTGTCCAAAGCATCTTTGTAATAATTACGATAGCGACCAAAACCGGTGAGCATCACATTACCCATAGGATGCATGTAAACTTGATTGGCGTGTGATGCCAGATAGTATTGACGCTGATCGAAACTCGAACCCCAGGCGATCACTTTTTTGCCGCTAGCTTTAAAGCGTTCCAAAGCGGCTGCAACTTCGCGCAACATAGGCAAACCCGCACCTTGCATACCATCTAACAGCAACACGGCATTATTAATTTTAGGATCTTTGCTCGCGGTATCGAGTACGGTCAAAATGTCGCGCAACTGAGTCGAACGTTTATTTTCACCCTGCACTTCAGCCAAAAACGCGTCGCTGGCACTACCTGCATGTTGCTCAACCAGATCGCCTTTGAAGTTCAATATCAATGCGGTCTTGTCTTCAACTTTGATCTTATTCGAAGAAAAAAGACTAGTCAGAATAAATATAACGATAATCAGAAAAATTAAATTGATGACGAAGCGACGGCTAACATTCACCGCATTCCAGAACCATTTAATACCTTGCCCGATCGCTCGGAAGGGGGAAAAAGCCATAGTAACTCCTGGGTAAAAACAATATTAGAGTAAGTGCCCGTCATGCCTGCAACAGATCACTTTCACACATTTACATTAATACAAACTAACCCGCATAAGTTCACGTTGGAACATGAATCAGGATCTGACGCTATTCTAGTCCTTAAATCTTAAACCTTGAGTCGTAGATCATTGCAAAAAACAACACAGAATTTTAACTGATTTCCAAACCATCTATAAAGAATCTGACATTAAGCATCTGACGCAGTAACAAATCACAATTCAGCTAAAATGTCACCGAATCACTTTGACTAGTCGCCCCCTTAATTCACCTAGAACGGAAAACTCATGAAAACAAAAGCCGCCATCGCCTGGGAAGCAGGAAAACCGCTGACCGTAGAAGAAGTCGATTTGCAAGGCCCGCAAGCCGGTGAAGTCTTGGTCGAAATCAAAGCGACTGGAATCTGCCACACCGATTACTATACTTTGTCAGGTGCAGATCCTGAAGGCATTTTTCCAGCGATTCTGGGACACGAAGGTGCTGGCATCGTGGTCGATGTTGGCCCCGGCGTGAAGAGTTTGAAAAAAGATGACCACGTGATTCCACTCTACACACCAGAGTGCCGCGAATGTAAATTCTGTCTCTCACAAAAAACGAATCTTTGCCAAGCGATACGCAGCACGCAAGGCCGCGGCTTGATGCCCGATGCCACTAGCAGATTTTCTATCTCTGGCAAGCCGATTTTCCACTACATGGGTACATCGACTTTTTCCAATTACATCGTGGTTCCAGAAATCGCATTGGCAAAAATCCGTGAAGATGCGCCCTTCGATAAAGTTTGTTATATCGGCTGTGGCGTAACGACTGGCGTAGGTGCTGTCTTGTTCACAGCAAAAGTAGAAGCAGGTGCGAATGTCGTTGTGTTCGGATTGGGAGGAATCGGCTTGAATGTGATTCAGGCAGCACGCATGGTCGGTGCGAACAAAATCATCGGTGTGGATATCAATCCAGCCCGCGAAAGCATGGCGCGCAAATTCGGTATGACCCACTTTATCAATCCTAAAGAAGTCGGCAACGTGGTCGACGCCATCATAGGACTCACCGATGGCGGCGCCGATTACAGTTTCGAATGCATAGGCAACACAAGCACCATGCGCCAATCGCTAGAATGCTGCCATAAAGGCTGGGGTCAATCCATCATCATTGGCGTTGCCGCCGCAGGTCAAGAAATCAGCACCCGCCCATTCCAGTTAGTCACAGGCCGGGTTTGGAAAGGCTCCGCTTTCGGCGGCGCACGTGGTCGTACCGATGTACCGAAAATCGTTGATTGGTATATGGAAGGCAAGTTGAATATCGATGACTTGATCACCCATAAATTGCCTTTGGAAAGAATTAATGAAGGCTTTGATTTGATGAAGAGCGGTGTGTCGATACGGTCTGTTGTGGAGTTTTAAACACATTCGAACCTACCCTACATGCGACTATAACGAGGCCACTTTCCTTTTCGCATTTCCCTTAATTAACTGCCGTCGAGGTGACCGACTTTTTTGGGCACCTCGATTTCTTGTGGTGCTGTAACAGCCTCCAACGTAGTCGTATGAATGCTCAGAATGTCAGTCTTAGAATGAACAGGTCGATAGCGAATAGTGAAAGTCGCTTTAACGCGTTCTGAACGCAAGAAATACACGGTCCACAGCGCATAGGCGATGCTAGTGATGATCAAACTAGTCCATTCTTTTGCGAGTGCTAAGTTTTCGACTTTAACAAAATAAGTGGCGAGCAAATTGTCACAAAAGTGAAAAAGTAAAATCGCGCCAAAGATCATGATGTAAGCACGCGGGAAAATACTACGTTTCTTATACAAAAATAGAACCAGCAATAATGCAAAAACCAAAGCACCTATATTTCCCGCTAGTTCAAAGATTAGTATGGGAATTTGTGCCGGGTAGAAGGCTGGACTTGTGCTTGTCTCGAGTGTCACCCAAGTAGGTAAGCTATAGATATCGACATCGGAAAGTGAGTTCAAAATTCGCAACGGTGTCAATGTGATGCTAATCATGGGAATTAACAACCAGCCGCCAAATCCTTGAGGTACTGACATCTCGCTGACGCTTAAAGAATTTGCCTCAATTGGTGGGTCGTGACGATAGAACTTGATCGCGAATTGCACCCAAAGAACGCAGAATAGAACCGCAAGTGTCGCGATGGTCCAATTAAAATTTTGAGTGAAATTTGTATTGGACTCATCGCCAACTATGTTCGATTGTTCTTGATTATTAGAGGTAGGCGTCGATTGCTGATCGTTTTTCCACAATGAATAACCCAAAACATTTTTTACTTGCTCAATCGCCTCCACATGTTTGCTGACCTGCTCCGGCAAGAGATGATCTACGCGGCTGATGTAGTGGTCGCGCATCGTTATGCTTTTCTCATTTGAACTGACTTTATGTG
This sequence comes from Undibacterium sp. GW821-FHT11H02, assembly GCF_058808015.1. Classification (NCBI taxonomy): domain Bacteria; kingdom Pseudomonadati; phylum Pseudomonadota; class Betaproteobacteria; order Burkholderiales; family Oxalobacteraceae; genus Undibacterium; species Undibacterium sp. GW821-FHT11H02. The sequence goes on from NZ_JBXARG010000009.1 coordinate 62,130, forward strand.
TCAGCTCAAATCCTGGCCCCTCTATACGCTTACTTTCTTCAGTAATAGTCCACGATTCTGGCAATAAAATTTCGGTTACTTGTTCTAGGTCTATAGGATGACTGAGCGCTAAAGGGCTAGTGCGTATCGGTTGTGACGGCCGGGTTAAGAGGCTGTCGATTTCTGGAGCGTAATACAAGGATTCAAGCCGTTTTTTCGCGTCGTCGCGAGACCACAATTGTGGGATCAAGTAGTGTTCAGTGGTACGCAGCTGACTTGTTGCCTCGTCATCCACGACATTCATAGCTGAGGCGAGCGAGATACTCGGATAGTATCTGGCGTAATAGTTCATGTAGCGTTTTTGTAGATCATCCAAATTTTCAACTGCAAGCGAATTACGGATATTTTCTGCACTGATGCCTTGATAGGTCGTGGTTACCGTCATTTTCGCTGCTTGTGCTATCCCTGCTGAATTATCTATCACGGTATGAACGATACGTTTTTGGACTTGGCTATCCAACTTTGGCATCGGTGTGAGTGCCGTACTGTCTGCATCAATCAATAAAGACAAATCGTAATTCGGCTGATAGAGTTGATCGAGGCTTGAAATCTGTTGTTGACGAGTAGGATCCAGCCAATAATCTTTTCCGCCAACTTGTGCTCTTACTATGACATGATTGAAGACATTTGGGCTCGGCTCCAGCTGTGCAATGCCTCGGCGTAGATTGGTGTTAACCAGTGCCGCTTGGGCTTTTATGCCCAATGCTTTAAGCAGCGTTAAAGTAAGTAAAGTTTTGTCCTTACAGTCGCCAAAACGACGGCTCAAAACTAAATCAGGCGAGTTGGGGGCGTGTGAATTGGCGCCAATTTCTACGCCCAGATATCGGATTTCCTTTTGCACAAAAAGTAGCGCCGCAAGCATTCTTTCTTCCGCGCCACTATGTTTTTCCGCGATCTGATTGATGATCTTTTGTAGTGAATTATTGTAAGTATTTGGAATTCGATAGAGTGGCAACGCCCACTGCGCAACGCTTTGCCAACTCTTAAAATCGCCCCATTGCACGTAAGGATAAGCATCGTACCAGCTAGGCGTCTCAGCCGCGACGATCAAAGCAGGAACCTGTTTGCGCTCCCAAATATACTCACGTTCATTGGCTAGTTCTTGCGTTTGCACCTCTTGCTTAGCGTTGACATAGGTAAAGTGCACTTCACTCTTCTTTGGCAATAGAAGTCGATTGAAAATTTGACTGACAGGCGCTCCCCATTGCAAATCGAAACCACCAAATTGATGCTGCTTAAAAACGGGATTAGAGCCTGAAATGGTGTAGGCATAATCAAGTATGTCACCGACCTGAATATCTTCCAAAAAAATATTGGCGGTCTTACTTCCGTCATATATCCGAAGCTCTAATTCCTTCTCGCGTTGAAGGATTTTGACTTTTGCACTATTTAATTTATTGATTACCTTATTTCCTCTGTAGATGGAAACGGAGTGCAGAGTGAGTTTTTGGTAAGAAGGATCGAACCAAATTTCGACGTGGCCAAGTTGGTCCAAACCTTGAACGTTAAGCGCCTTTATTGTGTAGTGGCGATAAGTTGTTTTTTGCGCGTCGCTAACTTTCACTTGATTATCCGCGAGCAGGTAATAGACGCCTCGACTAACTTGATTGTCTTTATCGAGTGCGTTTAAGTCCGGCGCTATGAGTTTGACCCAATCAGGTCTCGGTTTGATATCGTACTCACTTGCATTTGCCATTGTGGGACTAGCTACCGTCAACGCGATAAATAGTAAAGTAGCCAGGACAGTAATTATTGAGAGTCGGGTAGAGGCGTATGTTTGGCTCATTATTGGACTAGTTTGGACGATTATAATTTTAGTGTGTTGATTTGCCTGTTACTACGAAACCATACAAGTCTGTCGTAGGAAAAGATGCGAAAAAGAACTACAAGCCATCTAAGCCAAGCTATTCTACCTTAAGCGCATGATCACAATCACAACTTTAATATTCAACACTAATTTTCAACATCATAAAAATAAGAAGAAAGAGTGAAATACAAGCTCAAACAAAGCACAAGATCTACACAAAGTGGCGAACTTTATCCCTGAGAATGTATGCGTATATAGGCTAGCAACATCAATCACAGCCTACAAAAACATAAACGTATCTCTTTTCTATTTTTCATTAAAGGCCTGAACACGAAAACCCGGCGCAAAACCAAAATGCCACTCCGTCACATGGTAAAATATGCGGTTATTCTAATCTTACAGAACGCCCGCAATGACCGACTCCATCAGCACTCCAGACGATAACAACGAACAAGACAGCGTTGCCATCAAAAAAGTATCTACTGACCTGATCCGCAAAGAAGTGGCACGTCGTCGCACCTTTGGCATTATTTCTCACCCGGATGCGGGTAAAACCACGCTCACCGAAAAACTCTTGATGTTCTCCGGTGCGATTCAATTAGCGGGTACGGTCAAAGCACGTAAAAGCGGGCGCCATGCCACGTCTGACTGGATGGAAATTGAAAAACAACGTGGCATCTCGGTAGCATCTTCCGTAATGCAGTTTGAATACCGCGATCACGTGGTCAACTTGCTCGACACGCCGGGTCACCAAGACTTTTCCGAAGATACCTATCGCGTGTTGACCGCAGTCGACTCCGCCTTGATGGTAATTGATGCGGCCAAAGGTGTGGAAGAACAAACGATCAAGCTATTAAATGTCTGTCGTATGCGCAATACGCCGATTATCAGCTTCGTCAACAAAATGGATCGTGAAACCCGTGATCCTTTGGAATTATTGGATGAGTTGGAATCGGTTTTAAAGATTGATTGCTCGCCTGTCACCTGGCCTATAGGCATGGGTAAAACTTTCCGCGGTGTGTATCACATCTTAAAAGACGAGATCATGTTGTTCACACCAGGTAGTGAACGCGCTGATCAAGAATTTGAGGTCGTCAAAGGCATAGACAATCCGCGCCTGGCAGAATTATTCCCGCTGGAAATCGAACAATTAAAAATGGAAGTCGAATTGGTGCATGGTGCCTCTCATCCTTTCGATTTAGAAGCGGTGTTAGCGGGTACACAAACGCCTGTGTTCTTTGGTTCGGCGATTAATAACTTCGGCGTACGTGAAATTTTGAACGCCCTGCTCGACTGGGCGCCAGCACCACGCGAACGCAATGCAACTATTCGTACGGTAGAACCAACGGAAGAACCGTTCTCCGGTTTCGTCTTCAAAATTCAAGCGAATATGGACCCGGCACATCGCGACCGCATCGCCTTCTTGCGCGTTTGCTCAGGTCGCTTTGAACGTGGTATGAAACTCAAACACTTGCGCATCAACCGCGACATCAAAGTCTCATCGGTGGTCACGTTTATGGCGTCTTCTCGCGAACAAGTTGAGGAAGCTTACGCGGGCGACATCATAGGTTTACCGAATCACGGCAATATGCAAATTGGCGACAGTTTTTCTGAAGGTGAATTACTGCAATTTACTGGCATCCCCTACTTCGCACCGGACTTCTTCCGTATCGCCCGTATCTTGAATCCACTCAAGACTAAGCAATTACAAAAAGGTTTGCAGCAGTTAGGTGAAGAAGGCGCGGTACAGGTATTCAAACCTATCGTCAGCAGTGATCTGATCCTTGGTGCGGTTGGTGTATTGCAGTTTGAAGTCGTCGCCAGTCGTTTAAAAAATGAGTATGGTGTTGACGCAGTATTCGAAGGCACCAGCATCAGCAGTGCACGTTGGATTACGTGCGAAGATAAGAAAATGTTGGCTGACTTTGAACGTTCCAGCGCCGGTGCGAACGTGGCTTATGATGCGGCTGGCAATATGGCCTATCTCGCCAGCTCGGGCGTGAATTTACGTTTAACGCAAGAGCGTTGGCCGGATGTGGTGTTTCATGCGACGCGGGAACATGCTGCGAAGTTAGATTGATATCGACTTGATTTCGGAAACAAACCGCTCAACACCGAGGTAAAGACATGCCGTTACCTCGGTGTTGAGCGGTTTTAGTTTTATTCTGAGGCAATATTCAAACGCATACGTTCAAACCGTATCGTCACACCATCTGGCAAGGTATCTGAAACATCTTCTAGCTTTTCAAAACCCAAGACCTGATAAAACGGCACGCCAGGCAGCGTGGCCATCAATTCCAAGCTCGTAAAACCTTGCGCTAAGGCCGCTTGTTTGCAAGCTTCAAATATCGCTCGACCTACACCGCGTCGCGCAGCATTAGGTGCGATAAAAAAGGCGCGGATTCGAGCAGGATCGTGGGCCGGATCAAGAAACTCATCGGCGCCCATGGGTCTTTGGTCACCGCCATATAGCGTACGACGACGACTCCAACCGCCACAACCAGCTAACTCGCCATCGAGTGTCGCGGTGAAATAGCTACCGTCATTCACCAGCGCGCTATCGACACCGAAAACATACTTGATGGCAGACTCGGCTTCTTGCTCAGTATAAAAACCACGGCTCAAGAAACGGGCTGATTCTATGATCATTTGATTGAGTTGCGGGACTTCTTCAAGCGTACTTGGCCGGACAAATAATTGTGGATTTGTTTTGGAATTCATGAAAACCTCTTACTCATTTGCTACTCACTGGTTGTTGAAATCACGTCTTACACAGACATGAAAAGAGGCTAAGTTCGATTCATCGTAGGGCGGGTGCAACCCGCGCCGCATGTAAGTTGTGCTGGCGCGCTCCACGTTTTGGCGGCGCGGGTTGCACCCGCCCTACATTTATTCATCATTAATTTACCGGATTCGTCCTGTCCATTCTTGAAACAAAAGTAATTTTTCGCTTCAACCTCTAGACTGGAATATACACAAAAACACACAAAAAACAAAACCCCAGAATTGCTTCTGAGGTTCGTGCTTTATCACTAAAATTATGACTAAGTTTTGGCTCTTCTATTTAAACACCAAAGCACCATCCACTACATCCACCACAATCACATCCTTAGGTCCAAACTTACCTTGCAGCATCAGTTTAGACAAAGGATTTTCTATCTCTTGCTGAATCGCACGTTTGAGTGGTCGGGCGCCATACACAGGATCGAAACCAGCCTCTGCGATTTTCAACAAGGCAGCGTCAGTGACTTGTAAACCCATTTCCATTTGTGCCAGACGTTTGTTCAATGTTTCTAACTGTATCTTGGCGATTGCGCCTATGTTCTTCGCGTCGAGCGCATGGAAGACGACGATTTCATCAATACGATTAATAAACTCTGGACGGAAATGTGATTTCACTTCGCCCATCACCGCCATTTTGATCACACTAGGATCACTGCCTTCCATGGCTTGAATCTGATGCGAACCAAGATTCGAGGTCATGACAATCACGGTGTTTTTAAAGTCGACGGTGCGTCCTTGTCCGTCAGTCATACGGCCATCATCTAAGACTTGCAGTAAGACGTTAAAGACATCGTGATGCGCCTTCTCAACTTCATCCAGCAAGATCACACTATACGGTTTGCGACGTACGGCTTCGGTCAGATAACCGCCCTCTTCGTAACCAACATAGCCCGGAGGAGCACCAATTAATCGTGCGACGGAATGCTTCTCCATAAACTCGCTCATGTCGATACGAATCAATGACTCTTCTGTATCAAACATGAAGTTCGCGAGCGCTTTGCACAACTCTGTCTTACCGACCCCGGTTGGTCCCAAAAATAAGAAGGAACCATATGGGCGTCCTGGATCACCGAGTCCAGCACGTGAACGGCGAATTGCATCCGATACCGCCGTAATCGCTTCATGCTGACCGACTACACGCTTGTGTAAAGCATCCTCCATCTGTAAAAGTTTTTCACGTTCACCCTGCATCATACGAGAGACGGGAATGCCAGTTGCACGTGAGACGATTTCCGCAATTTCTTCCGCCCCAACTTGGGTACGCAATAATTTTGGTTTGCCACCTGTTTCGGCATTTTTTGCCGCTTGTTGTTCAGCGGACTTCAATTGCGCTTCCAGTTCTGGCATACGCCCATACTGAAGTTGTGACATAGTTTGCCAATCGCCTTTGCGTTTGGCATCGTCCATTTGCAAGCGAATTTTTTCTATTTCTTCCTTGATGTGGGTACTGCCCTGAACCGTGGCTTTTTCCGCTTTCCACACTTCTTCCAAATCAGCATATTCGCGTGAGAGTTTTTTGATCTCATCTTCAATCAAGACCAAGCGTTTCTTCGAGCTTTCGTCCTTTTCACGCTTGACCGCTTCTTTCTCGATTTTTAATTGAATCAAGCGACGATCCAATTTATCCATCACCTCAGGCTTAGAATCAATTTCTATCTTAATTTTTGCAGCAGCCTCATCAATCAAGTCGATCGCTTTATCTGGTAAAAAGCGATCAGTGATATAGCGATGCGACAGTTCAGCAGCAGCGACGATCGCCGGATCGGTGATATCAACGCCATGGTGAACCTCATACTTTTCCTGCAATCCGCGCAAGATGGCAATCGTCGCCTCGACGCTAGGTTCATCTACGATAATTTTTTGGAAGCGACGTTCGAGCGCCGCATCTTTTTCTATGTATTTACGATATTCGTCCAAAGTCGTCGCGCCCACGCAATGCAATTCACCGCGTGCCAAGGCAGGTTTCAACATATTGCCTGCATCCATCGCACCTTCAGCCTTACCTGCACCGACCATGGTGTGCAACTCGTCGATAAAGACGATAGTTTGTCCTTCGTCCATCGCGATTTCTTTGAGTACAGCTTTCAAGCGCTCTTCAAACTCACCACGGAATTTTGCACCCGCCAACAAGGCTGCCATATCGAGCGAGAGTACGCGTTTAGATTTCAAACTATCGGGTACCTCACCATTGACGATACGCTGCGCCAAGCCTTCGACGATGGCAGTTTTGCCCACGCCTGGTTCACCAATCAGGACTGGATTATTTTTGCTGCGGCGTTGCAAAACCTGAATCGCACGACGAATTTCATCATCACGACCAATCACAGGATCGAGCTTGCCAAGTCGTGCACGTTCAGTCAGATCTAAAGTGTATTTTTTTAAGGCCTCGCGTTGACCTTCTGCCTCAGGAGAATCGACGTTGGCACCGCCACGTACGCCTTTAATCGCAGCTTCCAAAGCACTACGGGTTAAACCGTTTTCACGCGCCAATTTGCCTGCTTCTGATTTATCGTCGACTAATGCCAACAACACCATTTCGCTGGCCAAAAATTGATCCCCGCGCTTTTGTGACTCTTTGTCGGCCAAATTCAATAGACCCATAAGTTCACGGCCAATTTGTACTTGACCATCGGTGCCGGTGACTTTTGCGATACGATCTAAAGCCGCTTTTAGACTACTCAGTAAGCCATTAATATTGACGCCAGCACGTTGCAATAAGGAACGCGCGCCGCCATCGTCCTGATTGATCAAGGCAAGTAAGACGTGCACAGGCTCTATATATTGGTTATCATTACCTACGGCCTGACTCTGAGCGTCGGCCAAAGCTTCTTGCAATTTTGTCGTTAATTTATCTAAGCGCATGTAAACCTCCAAGTGCATTAATTTATGCACTATAGATTAGGCGACAAAACCACTTTTCAAGCACCATTAATAGGAAAAACTTTAACCGCTTTGCGTTAAATCAATCATTTATGCAATTAGAACAACTTAATTTAACTTATCGTGCCGACGAAGATCGTATCTTATTAAGAGTTGGATTTTCCTCAGACAATCCCGAACAACCCAAACAAGAAATACAACTTTTTTTCACTCGACGTATGCTGCAAAAATTATGGCCAACCATGATGGAAGCAATTAGTGCTCACATGCGCCTGAATCGCCCAGAAGCAGCATTTGCCAGCAGCGAACTGGTCAATATGGAACATCAACAAGCCATCGACAACATCAAGAAAAGTGGAAATTTCGATCAGGCCTACTCGGAAGATAATCGCAAAACACTAAATGGCGAGCGACCACTATTATTAGAAACTATAAAATTCCATTTGAAAGCGAATTCACCACTTTGGATACAGTTTTTTCCAACGCAAGGCGGCACCGTCGATTTGCGTTTAGAGACGTCGCTCTTACACGGCTTTTGCAAATTACTAATTGACGCAGAAAAAGCGTCTGGTTGGGGATTGGATTTGAACTTACCAAAAGCGGAAGAAATGTCGGTACCGGCTCATATGCTAAATTGAGTTCGCGCTAGCTCTCAGTTAATTGTCACAAAAAAGGCAGAGAAAAAATCTCTGCCTTTTTCATGTGAACCACAGTTTACTTACGTCCTTTTACATCACGTTCCATCAATTTGTAAATCCGGCGATATTCATCTAACCAGCTATCTGCTTCGCGAAAACCATGCGGTTCAATCGGATAGACTGCCAAATCAAAATTAGGGTTCTTCAATTCAATCAGTTTTTGTACCATGCGCACGCTATCTTGGAAGAAAACATTGTCATCCAAAATACCGGTGCAAATTAACAGCGGACGTTTTAATCCAGCTGCGAATTCTATCGGGGAGCTGCGTGCATAGGCATCGGGATCAACATCCGGGGTATTCAAAATATTCGAGGTGTAACCATGATTGTAATGAGCCCAATCTGCGACCGGACGCAAAGCCGCACCAGCGGCGAACTTATCGGTTTTAAACAGTGCCATGAAGGTCATAAAACCACCGTAAGAGCCACCATAAATACCAACACGATTTCTATCGACGTTTGCATTATCGACGAGCCAATCGAGACCATCTTCATAGTCTTCCAATTCAGGCGTACCCATGCGTTGGTAGATCGCATTGCGCCAGTCACGACCATAACCAGCTGAGGCGCGATAGTCCATATCAATTACGACATAGCCTTGTTGCACCAAGAGATTATGGAACATCATTTCGCGGAAGTAAGTCGACCAACCGTGATGCGCTGCTTGCAAATAGCCAGCGCCGTGAACAAACATTACGGCAGGTTTACGCTCGCCGTTTGCCGCCTTATTGTCGCGGTATACACGTGAATAAATCGGCGCTGCACCGTGCTTGGATGGCACAGCAATAATTTCGGGCTTGATCCAATCGATCTGTGCAAACTCTTTTGATGTTGAATCTGTCAAACGAATTGCCTTGGCACCTGGCGCCGTCGCCTGCACAAATAAATCAGGCTGACGGATAGTCGTAGAATGGGTCAACAAAAGTTTATCTTCGGTCGGCGCCAATTCAAAATCGATGCCGCCATTCATATCCGTTAATGCCTCATCGCGTTTGCCATCAACAGAAACACGATACACCTCATGAATGCCGGGATGCTTTTTGTTGGCACGATAGTAGAACCATTTTCCATCGTGCGTAGCTTGCACGCTATTGACTTCAAAGCGACCATTCGTCAGCGCTACATTTTTACCATCACGTTGTATGTACAGCTGGCTAAAGCCAGATTCTTCCGATAAATACCACAATGCTTTGCCGTCAGGACTCCAGCCAAACTCATTAAAGCTACCATCGTTAACCCAGGCCTGATCGGTCAGTCTATGAGCCAGCTCCCATTTTGTCCTATCATTGGAACTCAAATCCATTTTCAAGATCCATCGATCTTTGTTATCGGCACTGAATAAACTAAAGGCGAGTTGCTGGCTTGAAGTGCTCCAACGTATGCCACGGAAATTAATATACACAGCACGTGGCGCAGAGGCTTTGGGTGCCGGCTTTCCTATGCGTTTTGCTGCATCGGTTTTGAGTGCCAAGAGTGGATCATCGTTGATACCCGCCAACTGATCCAAGCTGAGTTTATGGGCTTTATTGGCGCTGACATCAACCACAAAAATTTGTTCATCATTGTCGGCACCCGTTCCGACTTTGCTACGAACATCTTCAATTTTCACATAGCCGTCGCTGCTCACATAATGTGGCATTTTGTCGTTACGCCCATCTTTACGTGGCGCAGCGGTGCTGACTAAGACAAATTTCCCATCCGGTGAAAGGCTGAAACTACGGAATTCACGACCCTTACCTAAATAAATCGGCATAGGTGCGCTAGCAGCCTGACTAGCCAATTCACGCTGACGTGCTTCCGCTTCTTTTTTATCCGCGTCACGTTTTTTGATAATGTCGAACAAGCGTGTTTGCTGTGCAGTCAAATAGTCGGGCGTTTCTTTTTTGGCTATCGGATCATCATCATTTTTGATATTCACCAACATGCTTTGCTCGCCATTCCGCAAATTAAACAAAATCACTCTGCCATCATTGCGCAGCGCGATTTGATCATTTCCGACAAACCCTAAAACACCATTCATCTCACCAGTGCGAGTGAGTTGTTGGCGCTTACCCTCTTTTAATAAGAATAAATTCCCATTCCGTAACCACACTGTTTGCGCACGATCAGGGCTAGTGAACTTTTGTTCTGACTCAGCAACGACGACCTCGGCAGCACTTAATTTTTGCGCGGCACCGCCATTTGCATTGACTTTATATAAATCACGGATTTCAGAACCAACAGCCTTGCGAGAAAAATAAATACTCTTGCCATCTTGGCTAAAATACGGACGTTCAGGCGCAATTCCCATCCAATCGGTATTTGCCATAATCTGTTCCATGCTGAGTTTTTCAGTGGACTTTGTGGCCAGCTTATTACTGTCCTGCGCCGCAGCAACAGGCATAAAACTCGTCGTCAAGACGCTTGCTGCGATCAAAAGCAGCGCACCATTCTTTTTCATTCTCATTGTTGTTTCCCTCGTCGGGTAAGATGGTCAATAAAAAAACGCTGAATCTTTGCAGAGTTCAGCGTTTCTTGGACAGACCGGAAACAAAAAGATTCCTTTTAAATTGGCCCTAATCAATCTTAATCAAACTTATTCAGGCAATTTCTGATTTGCCAAATCACCTTCTACATGATCGCCCAACTCGCCTTCCCATTTCGCCACTACCGCCGTTGCCAAACCATTACCAATCACATTGGTCGCAGAACGCGCCATATCTAGGAAGTGATCAACCCCTAACAACATCAAGAGACCGGCCTCAGGGATATTAAATTGCGCCAAAGTCGCGGCAATCACGACCAGAGAAGCACGTGGCACACCCGCCATACCTTTGGAGGTCAGCATCAAAATCAGCATCATCGTGATTTGCGTACCGAGCGACAATTCTATGCCATAAGCCTGAGCGATAAACACCGTGGCGAAAGTGCAATACATCATAGAACCATCGAGGTTAAAAGAATAACCCAAAGGCAGCACGAAAGAGGCGATACGGTTTTTCACACCAAAGCGCTCCAGACCTTCCAGCGTTTTTGGAAATGCGGCTTCAGACGAAGCGGTGGAGAAAGCTAAAATCGTTGGCAAACGCAATTCACGCAAGAGACCGACAACGCGCCCTTTCAAAAACAGGTAGCCAATAAAAATCAATACCAACCACAAAATCAAAATGGAGAAATAAAACTCAGCCATAAAGACGCCGTAGGTTCCAAGCACCGCTAGTCCGCTCTTAGCGACCACACCGGAAACCGCCGCGAACACCGCGATAGGTGCAAAATTCATGACGTAACCAGTCAATTTCAACATGATGTGCGCCACGCCATCCACCGCTTCAATCAAGACTTTACTGCGATCACCGACCGCCGCTGCCGCTGTACCGAAGAAGATAGAGAAAACGACAATCTGCAAAATTTCATTTTTCGCCATACCGTCAACAATCGACGAAGGCACCAAATGTGTAATAAATTCCTTCATGCTCAAATTAGTCGTGGTAATTCCCGACACCGCATCAGCCGCGGGCAACATGGCGTGCATCGCGTCGCCAGGACGGAAAAAGTTGACCATGATCAAACCCAAAGTCAGGGAAATTAATGAGGCAATAATGAACCATGCCAAGGCCTTGCCACCAACTCGTCCTACCTCATTCACATCGCCCATTTTGGCGATACCAACCACCAAAGTAGAAAACACCAAAGGCGCAATAATCATTTTGATCAAGCGCAAAAACATCGTGGTAATCAGCGACATTGCATCCGCAAAGTCTCCAGGTTTTGCTGTATTTGCGTTAACAAAATAGCCAACCACGATCCCGAGTATCAATCCGAGAATGATGTAACTAGTAAGATTGAGGCGTTTTTTCATGTTTTACACATCCCTTTTAATAATTTCCGACTTCATCTAATAAGCTGTTCGCGCTACTTTTTCTCAACACAAAATAAATACAAAAATAAATCCAAAATCTTAAACTAGGTAACTGTCGTCAGCCCAAACAGGCAATCAGCCCTTGAAACAAGCTAAGAAAAATGGTGGCTCAGTATACTGGAGGAAGATGTTAGCGACCACTTTTTATTCAAATAGCGCGTAAGAAAATTTTCATTTTTAATACAAAAACGCTAAATACTCTGTTGAATCCTATCACCATCAGCGACAATTCCTTGAATTCATCATACGAAAAAAAACCCAGATCAAAATCTGGGTTTTTCAAGTTCGCAGCAAAAAAGAATTTATTCCACTTCCACCACTTCTTGAGAAGCGACTGGCGGTGGTGCATCACCTTCTGAAAATTCCAGCTTGATCTGATCTTTCTCATCAAGATCAACGCCGACACGTCCGCCACTCACCAAACGACCAAACAATAATTCGTCCGCCAAGGCTTTGCGTATCATATCTTGAATCAAACGCGCCATAGGACGAGCCCCCATCAATGGATCAAAACCCTTCTTCGCCAGGAACTTACGTAAATGTTCGCTGAAAGTCGCTTCCACTTTTTTCTCATGCAATTGCTCTTCCAACTGCATCAAGAATTTATCCACGACGCGCAAAATAATTTCTTCGTCCAAAGAACGGAAGCTGATAATCGAATCCAAACGATTGCGGAATTCAGGCGTGAACATACGCTTAATATCCGCCATTTCATCACCAGCTTGCTTGCTATTACTAAAGCCAATCGATGCTTTCTGCAAACTCTCGGCTCCCGCATTGGTCGTCATAATAATGATCACATTACGGAAATCCGCTTTGCGTCCATTGTTATCGGTGAGCGTGCCATGATCCATGACTTGCAACAAGATATTAAATACGTCAGGATGGGCTTTTTCAATTTCATCCAGCAGCAAAACAGCATGCGGTTTTTTAGTAATCGCCTCAGTCAACAAACCACCTTGATCAAAGCCTACATAACCCGGTGGCGCGCCAATCAAACGACTGACCGCGTGACGTTCCATGTACTCGGACATATCGAACCGTATCAGTTCTATGCCTAAAGTAAAGGCAAGCTGTTTCGCCACCTCAGTTTTACCTACGCCAGTTGGACCTGAAAATAAGAAAGAACCGATAGGTTTATCTGTCTTGCCCAAACCTGCACGTGACATCTTAATTGCCGCCGCCAACGCTTCAATTGCAGGATCTTGGCCGAACACCACATTTTTCAAATCACGATCAATGGTTTGCAATTTACTGCGATCATCTTGATTTACGGTTTGCGGTGGAATGCGGGCGATCTTAGAAATAATGTCTTCAATATCGGCCTTACCGATGGTTTTCTTCTGTTTAGATTTCGGCAAAATTCTTTGGGCAGCACCAGCTTCGTCGATCACATCAATCGCCTTATCTGGCAAATGTCTGTCGTTCAAAAACCGGGCTGACAATTCCGCTGCCGTCGTTAAAGCTGCAGCAGAATATTTCACGTTGTGATGTTCTTCGAACTTCGATTTCAAACCACGCAAAATCTGCACGGTTTGTTCTATCGTAGGCTCATTCACGTCGACTTTTTGGAATCGACGCGCGAGTGCATGATCTTTTTCAAACACGCCGCGATATTCTGTATAGGTTGTCGCACCTATGCACTTCAACTGCCCATTCGACAAAGCAGGCTTCAACAAATTCGATGCATCCATCGTGCCGCCTGACGCTGAACCAGCACCAATGATCGTGTGAATCTCGTCAATAAACAAAATCGCGTCAGGAGCGTCTTTTAACTGTTTCAAAACACCTTTCAAGCGCAACTCAAAGTCACCACGGTATTTTGTACCAGCTAACAAGGAACCCATGTCGAGTGAATACACGACCGCTTGACTCAAAATATCCGGCACATCGTTTTGCGTAATGCGCCATGCCAAACCTTCGGCAATTGCCGTCTTACCGACGCCAGCTTCCCCCACCAGCAAAGGATTGTTCTTACGGCGACGGCACAAGATTTGAATCACGCGCTCCACTTCGCTGTCACGTCCAATCAAAGGATCGATCTTACCTTCAGCGGCCGCTTTGTTCAGATTTTGGGTGAATTGTTCTAGAGGATTTTCTTTTGCTTGACCATCACCCTGTGCATCTTCTGCACCTTCTGGTGATTTTTGTGGCTCATTATGATTATCTTTACGCACGCCATGCGAAATAAAATTCACCACATCGAGACGGGTCACGCCTTGTTGATGTAGGTAGTACACGGCATGGGAATCTTTTTCTCCGAAAATCGCGACCAGCACATTTGCGCCGGTGACTTCCTTCTTACCATTCGATGCTGATTGCACATGCATAATGGCGCGTTGAATTACGCGTTGAAAACCCAAAGTCGGTTGCGTATCAACTTCGCCAGTGCCTTGAACCGTAGGTGTATTGTCGGAAATAAAATTAGACAAAGTCTTACGCAAGTCTTCAATATTCACGGCACAAGCGCGCATCACTTCGGCTGCGGACGGATTATCCAACAAAGCCAAGAGCAAATGCTCGACCGTGATGAACTCGTAACGAGCTTGCCTCGCCTCCACAAAGGCCATATGCAAACTGACTTCTAATTCTTGCGCAATCATACTTCCTCCATCACACATTGCAGCGGATGGCCCGCGTGCTTAGCGTGTGTTAAAACCAGCTCAACCTTTGTCAATGCGACATCTTTCGTATATACACCGCAAACTCCACGCCCTTCGACGTGTACTTTCAACATGATTTGCATGGCGGTTTCTCTATCTTTACTAAAGTATTCTTGAATGACCGCAACAACAAATTCCATAGGCGTGTAGTCATCATTCAGAAGTACCACTTGATACATCGAAGGCGGTTTTAATTTCTGCGCCTGTTTTTCGAGTATCGTACTATTTTCATGCTTTATTCCCATACGTCTATTCTAGTACGTTGATCGTGGTCGAAGTCAAAAATTAGACAAATAAAAGTGCTTCTGTTCATTGTAAGGCGCTTACGTAATTCCTGCAGAAACATAAGGCAAAGTAAACTCATATTGGTCGTTGACCATTTTTTGCATTTAGTTGCTATAAGACTTTTCAACTTGCATCCCTAGATGGAGATCATTTCCTATAGATCAAGAGCGAGCCTTTTTCACGTAAAAAAACAACAATGCTACAAGGACAAGCTAATTTTCTTGACTTTACTTTTTTTTCCGCCAAGAATGATATTTATTGATATGAAACTTAGATTCTTATTATCAATATGAAGTGGGCAGGTTAAGAAAGGTAGCTTTATAGAGTTTTCTTGCTTTTTCGGCTCGTGTGATTAGTTTATATTTGAAAGATGTATTATGGCAACAGGTACCGTAAAATGGTTCAATGACTCCAAGGGCTTTGGTTTTATCACTCCTGATGATGGCGGTGAGGATTTGTTCGCCCACTTCTCCGCGATCCAAATGAACGGCTTCAAGACTTTGAAAGAAGGTCAAAAAGTACAGTTCGAGGTAACACAGGGTCCAAAAGGCAAGCAAGCTTCTAACATCCAAAATCCTTAATCCGGTTTTTGTAATGTTTTAAAAAAACCCGCTGCGGCGGGTTTTTTTGTGAGTGTTTGGAATGTGTTCGCCACAAAAAAGTATTTCATCTGATTCAAATAAGAAATACTGGAAATTCGCTTCACCGAACAACCGAAAGGTTATCTCGTTGAACTCGCCTTGAACCCATCCCCATCCCAAGCTTCCACCGCGTCGCTTGCAAGCGACTTAGAAATTACCGGCGCAAAGCATGCTTTGCGAAACCCCGTCAATTTCCCCTTGAAGGGGAAGGAGTGAACAATGCAAATCCTAGACATAGAAACTCTATCTTTCGCATTAATAGACGCAAAAAAGCAGACAAAAGTCGGCTTTTTAAGTCAAAACTCAACAGCACTTTTAAGCTTCGGAAAATTCAATTATAGGGATGCAGATCAAGGCGCAAAGCACAGCAATACATGTGTATTGCGCGCATTTGCAACGCCGATATGCGCCCTAGAATTGGATTTAACGACGCTTAATTGCAAATTCAATTATGGGGATGCAGATCTAGGCGTAAACCACAGCCATACCCAAGTATGGCGAGGATTTACAACAACGAGCTGCGCCCCAGAATTGGATTGCTTACATGTTCTCGATCATTACATCACCAAAGCCCGAACAAGACACTTGCGTAGCGCCTTCCATCAAGCGGGCGAAGTCATAAGTGACTTTCTTCGCAGTAATCGCACGTTCAGTTGCAGAGATCAACAAATCAGCCGCTTCCAACCAGCCCATGTGGCGCAACATCATTTCTGCGGACAGAATCAATGAACCTGGGTTCACATAATCTTTACCAGCATACTTCGGTGCTGTACCGTGAGTTGCTTCGAACATCGCGATAGAGTTAGACAAGTTCGCACCTGGAGCGATACCAATACCGCCAACTTGTGCAGCCAACGCGTCCGAGATGTAATCGCCGTTCAAGTTCAATGTCGCAATAACGCTGTATTCTGCTGGACGCAACAAGATTTGCTGCAAGAATGCGTCGGCGATGGAATCCTTAACGATAATGTCCTTACCTGTTTTTGGATTCTTGAATTTGCACCATGGACCGCCATCGATCAATTCTGCGCCGAATTCTTTTTGTGCTAATGCGTAAGCCCAGTCACGGAAGCCACCTTCGGTGTACTTCATGATGTTACCTTTGTGAACGATAGTCACAGATGGCTTGTCATTGTCGATCGCGTATTGAATCGCTTTACGTACCAAACGCTCTGTACCTTCGATAGAAACTGGTTTAACACCGATACCGGAAGTTTCTGGGAAACGGATTTTCTTCACACCCATTTCATCTTGCAAGAACTTGATCAGTTTTTTAACTTGTTCAGAGCCTTGTGCAAATTCGATACCTGCATAGATGTCTTCTGAGTTTTCACGGAAGATGACCATGTCAGTTTTTTCTGGCTCACGCACTGGTGAAGGCACGCCTTTGAAATAACGCACTGGACGCAAGCAAACATACAGATCCAGCTCTTGACGCAAAGCCACGTTCAAAGAACGGATGCCGCCTCCAACAGGTGTCGTCAAAGGACCTTTGATAGAAACGACGTAATCCTTCAATGCACCTAAAGTTTCTTCTGGCAACCAGACGTCTGGGCCATACACTTTCGTGGATTTCTCACCCGCGTAAATTTCCATCCAGCTGATTTTGCGCTTGCCGCCGTAAGCTTTAGCTACCGCTGCATCAACAACCTTGATCATGACTGGGCTGATATCAACACCAGTACCGTCACCTTCGATGTAAGGGATAATTGGATTTTCAGGAACATTCAATGAGAAGTCTGCATTGACGGTAATTTTTTGACCTTCTGCAGGCACTTTAATATGTTGATACATCGTTTTCTCCGTGGATACGTGCGATCAAGCGCTACACTAGCATTCTGTAAATTATAGAATCGCGCTTTACTGTTAACATGTCTCGATGCCAGATACAAAATTCGCGCGATAACAACTTCACTACAACATCGAACACGCAAACTCTTATATAAGACAGAAGACCACCATTTCGTATTATGCACTACTATTTTACTTGATGCCATAATTTTGCGACACTTGCGATTCGACTTTTCGCGCGCTTTTAGCATGCATTTTTACCGTTTTACCGATTAAATCAATGAAACTTATCTTATTTAACAAGCCCTTCGATGTGATGTGTCAATTTTCATCACACCCCACTCGTGAGACTTTGGCCAATTACATCAAAACGCCAAATATTTATCCGGCAGGTCGACTTGATGCCGATAGCGAGGGCTTGGTTTTACTAACGGACGATGGAAAGTTACAGCACAAAATCAGCCACCCGAACTGGAAGGAGGCTAAAACTTATTTGGTGCAAGTGGAAGGCGATGCCACACCTGAACAACTAACTTGCTTAACACAGCCGCTCAATTTGGGTGATTTCACCACACTACCCTGCAAAGCAGTCAGGATTGCTGAGCCCGAATGGATCTGGCCACGCAATCCACCTATACGTGAGCGCGCGAATATACCCACTAGCTGGCTTTGCATCATTTTGTCTGAAGGGAAAAATCGGCAAGTTCGACGCATGACAGCCGCCGTTGGCTTACCGACCTTGCGCTTGATTCGTAGTGGAATCGGCGAGTATAGCCTCGCCAGCCATCCATTATTACCGGGCGAGTCAATGGAAATTGTTGGCTAGGACAAATTGACATTTAAATTGAACGATTTTCAACAAGGATAGTCAGACTTCAAGCTATTTTTACCATACACCAATACTATCCATGCTCAAAATTTCTCACATCAACTTATTGATATTATTTTGCTCAATAATCTGCACTCATGACACGACGGCGGCAGAGTCGACGCTTAAGCGTCAGCAATTTCAAATTAGCACCTACTTAATCGATGCTGAATTAGCGCGCACTACCGAGGAGCGTCAGCGTGGCTTAATGTTCCGCGAATCACTGGCTGAAAATCAAGGGATGATGTTCCAGTTCGCACAAGCAGATCACTACTGCATGTGGATGAAAAATACCTTAATTCCATTGTCGATTGCGTTTATTGATGAGCAAGGCAAAATCATTAATATTGAGGAAATGCAGGCCAACAGTGAACAAACCACTTGTGCGAAAAGCAAAGCGCGATATGCATTGGAAATGAATTCAGGTTGGTTTCGTCTGCGTCAGATTATAAACGGACAAAAAGTAGAAGGACTTCCACTGACAGGTAACACTGAATAAGCAAAAGCGCTCACACTTTTGACCATCAGAACAAATCTAACGCAGCAGAAAAGACAAAAACCGCAATAGAAATTGCGGTTTTTTATGTCGTAAGTTGAATACAAAGTAACTACAAGGTAGGCAACTTATTTACTACATTTACGCCAATCAAGCCAGCGCAAAACAAAAACAATTAAGCCAATGCTTTCAAAGCAGAAGCTAAACGGCTCTTATGACGAGCTGCTTTATTTTTGTGAATGATTTTTTTGTCAGCAATACGATCGATCGTAGAAACAGAGTTCTGAAAGATCACTGCAGCAGCAGCTTTATCACCAGCTTCGATTGCCTTACGAACAGCTTTGATCGCTGTACGCAAAGTCGAACGCTGACTAGAGTTGTGTGCATTTTGTTTAACTGCTTGACGAGCACGTTTACGTGCTTGTGCGGTATTTGCCATGAGATTTCCTAAACGTGGTCAACGCGACGGGTTCAAGATGTGAATTTAATTACCCACATGGCCGCGCCGCAAAATTCTGTACAGCTTTGCAGTATAACTGGTTTTAAAACCATGTGCAAGCCGCTTCTCGCTTTTATTGCTAGCGACCGTCGTAGACCTGCAAAATCGATAATAAAACCGAGGCTTACTACCAAGGAAATATCTTTTTCGACGCATTACAATAAGCGCTTGAGCACTCACGCGTACAACAGGAATCACGATGTCAATTGGCAGTATCACCCTTACCGGCCTGCACGCCAGGCTTGCACCACTCTCGCAAGATCATCTGACCGACTTGCAAGCCGCCGCCAGCGATGGACGCCTGTGGGAATTATTCTTCACTTCTGTGCCTTCGCCAGAACATCTGACGACTTGGTTCAAGACTGCAATCGAGCAACGAGACAAAGGCCTTGCCCTACCCTTCACCGTATTTGACCAGAGTCAAAATAAAGTGGTCAGATCAACACGCTATTGCAATATTGATAGTGCCAACAAACGTCTGGAAGTTGGTTACACATGGTATGCACAATCTTATCAACGCAGTGCCATCAATACGGAATGTAAGCTTTTATTATTGACGCATGCATTCGAAGTTTTGGATTGCAGTAGAATTTCGCACAGACTGGTTCAACCAACGCTCGCAAAAAGCCATAGAACGCTTAGGCGCCAAACTCGATGGTGTATTGCGTAGCCATATGATTTTGCCAGATGGCCGGGTACGTGACACTGTGGTGTACAGCATACTCAAACATGAATGGGCTGGTGTCAAAGCAAATTTGGAATTCAAACTCAAGCGCGCGCCATTTACAGGTTTATTCTAATTATCTATCAATCTAAATACCAACCCCAGAGAACTACACAGTGTTAACCGACTTTTTCTTCACGCTCAAAGACGCCAAAATCCCAGTGTCAATTAAGGAATTTCTGACCTTGCTAGAAGCCATGCAGCAAGGCGTCGTTGGCACTTCGGTCGACGAATTCTATTTCTTGTCGCGCACTATCTTGGTCAAAGATGAAGCGAATTACGATAAATTTGACCGCGCTTTTGGTCTTTACTTCAAAGGCATCAATACAATTTTTGAAAAGCATCCCGACATTCCACTCGATTGGCTTAAAAAACGCCTACAACGAGAATTGACAGATGAGCAAAGAGCTGCATTAAAAAAATTCGGCTACGACAAGCTGATGGACAGACTCAAGCAATTACTCGAAGAGCAAAAAGAACGACACGAAGGTGGGAATCGTTGGATAGGCACGGGCGGTACCTCGCCTTTTGGCAATGGCGGCGATAATCCTGAAGGCATACGCATAGGTGGCAAAAGTGAACGCCGTTCTGCGGTCAAAGTCTGGGAAGCGCGCGCCTTCAAGGACTACGATACCGAACGTGAGCTCGGCACTCGCAATATCAAAGTCGCTCTGCGCCGCTTGCGTAAATTCGCACGACAAGGTGCAGAAGAAGAGTTGGCGCTAGATGCGACGATCAAAGCTACCGCGAACAATGCGGGCTACCTCGATATCAAAATGCAGCCCGAACGCAAAAACAATATCAAAGTGCTGATGTTGCTAGATGTCGGCGGTACGATGGACGATCACATCGCTCAGATTGAGGAATTGTTTTCAGCGGCAAAAACTGAGTTTAAAAATATGGAGTTCTATTATTTTCATAACTGCGTCTACGATTATCTGTGGAAAAATAACCACCGACGTCATTCAGAAAAATTCCCAACTTGGGATGTGCTACGCAAATACACGCCTGATACCAAATTAATTTTTGTGGGCGATGCCACCATGAGTCCGTATGAAATCTTACAAGCTGGCGGCTCAGTAGAATACAACAACGAAGAAGCTGGCGCAACCTGGATACAACGTTTCACTGCGCACTTTCCTAAGCATTTATGGCTTAATCCCGAACCCGAAGGCATTTGGCAATATCGACAGTCGATCGACATCATGCGGCAATTGCTGAGTAATCGTATGTTTCCTATTACTTTGTCGGGCTTAGAACAAGGAATGCGTTTATTGAGCAAGTAAGCGCAACATCTCTCACATTGTGACCGACGGTACCAAAGAAGACCGAATAGCAAACCGCAGAGGCGCAAAGAACGCAGAGGAATTCTCGATAAAAACTTTGTGATTTCTGCGTCTATGCAGTTCAAATATTTTTCTTTTTTCCACACAAACAAAAAATTAACTGTACATAAAACCAGTATTTCACATTACAATAATTCGTCAAATCCTCGGTTTTCCGTGTAGGATAAAAAAAGAAACGCGCCGTTCAGACACGGGCGAAAGCAAATAAACAAGTCAATAAATTAATAGATTAATAAATTCCTCACCCATTTCATCGCATGGCAACTAAAAAAACCACAACCCCATCCGACTATAGCGAATCATCCATCCGTGTCCTCAAAGGACTGGAGCCGGTCAAACAAAGACCTGGGATGTACACCCGCACCGAAAACCCTCTGCACATTATTCAAGAAGTCATCGACAATGCCTCGGATGAAGCTTTGGGTGGTCATTGTAAGAATATCCAAGTCACCTTAAATGCCGATGGCAGTATCAGCGTCGAAGATGATGGCCGCGGCATTCCTGTCGGTTTGCATCCAGAAGAAGGCGTGCCTACGGTAGAAATTGTCTTTACTCGCCTGCATGCTGGCGGCAAGTTTGACAAAGGTTCAGGTGGCGCTTATGCCTTCTCCGGTGGTTTGCACGGGGTCGGTGTTTCTGTCACCAATGCACTATCCAAACGTTTAGAGATTACCGTCTGGCGCGAAGGCGGCTTACATAATCTGGTGTTCGCAAATGGTGATGTCATTGAGCCATTGAGCACACAGGCTTTAGGTCGTGGTGATAAGAAAAATGGCACCCGCGTTTCAGTCTGGCCGGATGGAAAATATTTTGACTCCCCGAATATTTCTATCCCAGAAATGCAACGTTTACTACGCTCCAAAGCAGTTTTGCTACCGGGCGTTAAAGTCACCTTCAGCAATGCGAAAACAGGCGAAAGTCAGACCTGGCAATATGATCAAGGCTTACGTGGTTATTTAACTGAAGCACTTACACAAGCCTCACATGGCGACTTAGTCATCCCCATGTTTGAAGGCGAGCAATTTGCGAATGCCGATACCGATGGTTTCGCAGAAGGTGAAGGCGCATCGTGGGTCGTGGCATGGACTGAAGATGGCGGTGTAGTGCGCGAATCGTATGTGAATTTGATTCCTACACCCGCTGGCGGCACCCATGAATCCGGTTTGCGTGAAGGCTTATTCGGCGCCGTGAAAAGCTTCGCGGAAATGCATTCCTTGTTACCTAAAGGAGTAAAACTTTTGCCAGAAGACGTGTTCGCCCGCGCTTCGTTTGTGCTGTCGGCGAAAGTCTTAGACCCGCAATTCCAAGGACAGATTAAAGAACGCTTAAATTCACGTGATGCAGTACGTCTGGTATCGAGTTTCTCCAAACCACCTTTGGAACTGTGGCTTAATTCGCATGTGGAACTGGGTAAAAAACTCGCCGAATTGGTGATCAAGCAAGCACAATCACGTCTGCGTTCTTTGCAAAAAGTCGAGAAGAAAAAATCCTCTGGCGTGGCAGTATTACCAGGCAAGCTCACCGATTGCGAATCGAATGACATCACACGCAATGAATTATTTTTAGTCGAAGGTGACTCTGCTGGCGGCTCGGCAAAAATGGGACGTGACAAAGAATTTCAAGCGATTCTTCCCTTGCGCGGCAAGGTCTTAAATTCTTGGGAATCCGAACGTGATCGCCTGTTCGCGAATAATGAAATTCATGACATCGCCGTTGCGATCGGCGTTGATCCGCACAGCATCAATGACACTATCGATTTAACGAATCTGCGTTACGGCAAAATTTGCATACTCTCAGATGCGGACGTCGACGGTTCCCATATTCAAGTCCTATTACTGACGCTGTTCTTCAAACATTTCCCACAGTTGATTGCACGCGGTCATATCTGCATCGCCCGCCCTCCTCTGTTCCGTGTGGATGCACCAGCGCGTGGTAAAAAACCGGCACAAAAAATTTATGCACTCGATCAGGGTGAATTGACGGCGATCGAGGACAAGCTGCGCAAAGATGGAGTCAAAGATGGTGCTTGGGCGATTTCCCGTTTTAAAGGTCTGGGTGAGATGAACGCCAACCAGTTGTGGGAAACGACAATGAATCCTGATACGCGTCGCTTACTGCCTGTGTCTCTGGGTGAATTCGATCAAGAATTTTCGGAAGGTCGTTTCAATATGCTAATGGGCAAAGGCGAAGCGTCTGCACGTAAGGCATGGCTGGAAGAACATGGCAATGAGGTAGAAGCGGACATATAAAAAATAAACTTCTAAACCTCTCAACACAGAGGCACAGAGACACTGAGAAAAGCAAGAGAACATACTACGGCAAGTCGTCAGAAAATATGGCAAATACGCCCTACCACACTCTAAAACTTAAAAGTATCCAATAAACTGATCTTTAAAATACTTTCTAGTTTCTCTCCGATTTTTCTCTGTGCCTCTGTGCCTCTGTGTTGAGAGGTTTTAAGAATCATCAAAAATACAAACAAAACATTATGAGCGAACAAGCAAATTTATTTGACGAAGCCCCGGACAATAACGGTAGTAATGGCGGTGATGGCGAGACTTTGACGCTGGCGACTTTCGCTGAGCGTGCTTATCTTGATTACGCGATTTCTGTGGTGAAAGGTCGCGCGCTGCCCGATGTCAGCGATGGGCAAAAACCTGTACAGCGTCGAATCTTGTATTCGATGAATGAACTTGGTTTAAATTCCTCCGCCAAGCCGCGTAAATCAGCGACCGTGGTTGGTGATGTGCTCGGTAAGTTGCATCCGCATGGCGATCAATCCGTGTATGACGCGATGGTACGTATGGCGCAGGATTTTTCTTTGCGCTATCCCCTGATTGATGGACAAGGTAACTTCGGTTCACGTGATGGCGATGGTGCGGCGGCTATGCGATATACCGAAGCGCGCTTAACACCTATCTCTAAATTATTGCTCGATGAAATTGATCTGGGCACAGTTGATTTTCAGCCCAACTATGATGGCTCGTATGAAGAACCGACATTATTGCCAGGACGCTTGCCCTTCGTTTTATTGAATGGCGCATCGGGTATCGCCGTCGGCATGGCGACTGAAATCCCTTCACACAATTTGACCGAAGTAGCGAAGGCAGCAGTCGCCTTAATTCGCAATCCTAAAACTACGCATGCTGAGTTAATGGAATTCATCCCTGGCCCAGATTTCCCAGGCGGCGGACAAATCATTACGCCAGCAGCGGCAATCAGTGATATTTACGCTAGTGGTCGTGGCAGCCTGAAAGTACGGGCGCGTTGGAAAATAGAAGAACTGGCACGTGGTCAATGGCAGGCGGTGATTACCGAACTACCACCAGGCACCTCTTCACAAAAAGTACTGGAAGAAATCGAAGAGATTACCAATCCCAAAATCAAAATGGGTAAGAAATCTCTGTCGCCAGAACAAGTCAGTCTGAAGCAAGTCATGTTGTCGGTACTCGACGCAGTACGTGATGAATCGGGCAAAGATGCGGCTGTGCGCTTGGTCTTGGAACCGAAATCCAAGAATCAAGATCAAGCCGAATTCATGCAAATGTTGTTGGCGCATACTTCGCTCGAAACTTCCGCTTCATTGAATCTGGTGATGATAGGTGGAGATGGTCGCCCGCGTCAAAAACCACTCTCCGATATTTTGACGGAGTGGATCACTTTCCGCTTTGAAACCGTCACTCGTCGCACTCAGTTCAAGCTGAAAAAAGTCAATGACCGTATTCATATTTTAGAAGGTCGTGAAGCGGTACTGCTAAACATTGATAAGGTCATCAAAATCATCCGCGAATCGGATGAACCTAATCCCGCATTGATGGAAGCTTTCCGCTTATCGGATCGTCAGGCAGAAGATATTTTAGAAATTCGCTTGCGCCAATTGGCACGTTTGGAAGCCATAAAAATTCAGCAAGAATTAGCAGAATTGCGCAACGAAAAAACCAGTTTGCAAAATCTCTTAGATGATCCTTCAGCCATGAAGAAATGCATCATCAAAGAGATCGAAGCTGACGCAAAACAATATGGCGATGCACGTCGCACTGTCATCGAAGAAGCACAACGTGCGTCTATTGAACAAAAGGTCATCGATGAGCCTGTTACCGTTGTGATCTCGGAAAAAGGCTGGGTACGTGCTCGAACTGGACATGAACATGATCCTGCTCAATTCACGTTTAAGGCTGGTGATAGTTTGTATGGCACGTTTGAATGCCGCACGGTTGATCAGCTCTTAGTATTTGGCTCGAATGGTCGCGTATATTCCGTGCCTGTTTCGGCGCTGCCGGGTGCTCGCGGCGATGGCGTGCCTGTCACGACTTTGATCGACTTAGCGAGCGGTTCACGTATCTTGCATTATTTCGCTGGCAAAGCCGAGACATCCCTTTTATTAGCTTCCACGGCAGGTTATGGCTTCACCGCCAAACTCGGTGACATGGTTGGTCGTATGAAGGCGGGTAAAGCCTTTATGACTTTAGAGGAAGGTGATGAGCCATTAGCACCAAGCCCTGTTTCTGATGACGCTAGTGCGATAGCTTGTCTTTCAGAAAAAGGGCGCTTACTTGTATTCGGTCTGGCTGAAATCAAACATCTTTCTAGCGGTGGCCGCGGTGTAATCTTAATGGAATTAGAGCCTAAAGAAAAACTGATAGCTGCTACTGCAATCAGTCAAAAAGGTGTCAAAGTCAGTGGCATAGGTCGAGCTGCCAAACCGCAAGAAGTAAGTTTAAGTGCCAGCGGCCTCGCTATTCATATCGGCAAACGCGCACGTAAAGGAAAGGCTTTGGAATCGAAAATCAAAGCTAGCCATCTGACTAAAAACTAAACGATAAATTCGTTCGTACTAGCGCAAAAAAAGCCTGCACAGTTTATTCTATGCAGGCTTTTTGCTATAGGGTGATAGTAGTATAAAACGGCGCACGCAAAGCAATTAAAAAATTCTTAAAACAGTCTACTTCACTTTCAAATCTTAATGACTAATGACTGATCTACTCCAAGCCGCGACAAAAAACATATCAAGTTCCCAAAACAATTTGATTTTTTCCACTATGTTTTGCGCGATACAAAGCCGCGTCAGCAATCAGCAATAAATCATCTGGGTTCGTGGTTTGTCTTGAGTCTGCAACGCCGGCAGAGAAACCCACCGAGAACTCGCCTTGCTCAGATACATGCATGATTTTATTGAATGCGACGCGAATTTTCTCTAAAACCAATTCTGCTACTTCAGCAGTGGTATTAGGGAAAATCACCACAAATTCTTCGCCACCATAACGGCCGACCACGTCACTTTTACGCAAACGTTGGCGCAGCATATGCGATAAAGTACGCAATACCTGATCACCAATTTGATGGCCGTACGTGTCATTCACTTTCTTAAAATTATCCAAATCCAACATCGCCACCGAAACGCTCGTTACATTACGACTAGCACTAGACATCTTTGCGATCAAGTCTTCCTTAATTGCAGTGTGGTTGAATAGACCAGTCAAACCATCACGCATGACCAAGGAGCGCAAAGCGCGATAGCGTTCCGCACGCGAAGACAAGGAAGAGATCAATAACTCAGGTGCAATCGGTTTATTTAAAAAATCATCTGCACCCACTTTGATCGCTGCGATTTGCTTTTGAATGTCATTCTCGCTCGATAAAAAAATAATGGGAATGTCGAGATACGAAGGATCTTGCCGTATGACTTTAGATAATTCCACGCCATCACAATTGGGCATATACACGTCCATCAAAATTAGTTCAGGCCGAAAATTTGCCATCCGCTCTAAAACTAATTCGGGGTCATTCAAAACCTCGGTGATCATGCCAACCCGTTTCAATATCTCACTGTAATACTGTGCCAACTCTATATCGTCATCAATAATCATCACTCGATACAAACGTGGACAATCGCGCTCCAGTATCTCATCGATACGCTCAGTTAACACCAGTATATCCACCGGTTTAAGCAAGAAAGCTTGCCCCCCTGCTCGCACCGCATGCAGACGACTGTCAAAACTATTAGTTTCAGAAACAAAAATAGTCGGTGGAATGGTAAAACCAGCGGCCGATAAACGCATCACTTCATGGATTCCTGCCAAGTGAGAGGACTCAAAATCCGTATCAATAATCAAAATAGCAGGGATTTTCTCGTACAAAGCTGCCTCTAGATCCTGCAAGCGAGGCAAATGTTCAACTTGAAACGCAAACTGCTCCAACTGTTGAATAATTTCAGCATTTTCTTCAACAGCGGCAACTAACAGATAAATTAATTTTTTATCGCTTCCTGCCATTGGTCCAGTCGACGATAAGGATACGGTCGATGCAGAGGCAAGCTGGCTATTTCCCTGACTCATGGCAAAAGCAATATAAACCTCCACTTGCTTACAAAAAGCCTCAACCGCTGTCGCATCCCACGTCTCTCCAGCAAGATAAGCCTTAAGCTGCATTTCTAGAACACGGGCCTGTTCGCCCATTTCTGGAAATCCAAAAGTGCCGGCAGATCCGGCCATCGTATGCAAAGCGCGATGTAATAAAGCAAAATTTTCGCGGTCATCAGGTGCAATTTGAAAACGCTGATTCGCGCTTTCAATTTCTGAGAGTTTGGCTGGCAATTTAGCAAGGAATAACTGCCCTAAGGCGAGAATTGCCTCATTCAGTTCTTCATCTCGATTTGCCAATTAGTTCACCTTTTCCCAAAGTGCCTGAACTTGTCCAGATAGAGCCATGGGATCAAAAGGTTTTGCAATTACCCCAGTAGCGCCTAGTGTGAAATAATAATCCTGTTCACTCGATTGTACTTTTGCGGTCATAAAGATCACCGGGGTTTGCGCAGTCAAAGCTAATTTACGCAACTCGGTCAAAGTAGTGGGACCGTCCATATTCGGCATCATGACGTCAAGCAATAATAAGTCGGGTTTGTAGCCTTGCTCAATGGCCGCAATCGCTTCACTTCCTGAGCTACAAGTTTTCAGAGAAAAGCCACCGACGACTTCCAATGCAATTTGTGCAACAGCTTGAATATCCAGGTCGTCCTCTACATACAGAATATTGGCTAATTTTTTTTCTGACATTTGGATCCTCTGATTAAGCGGAGAAAGTAATTGCACATTAGGGCATGCGTGACGAGGGCTGAGAATAAACGCTGTTCTAGCATAATATCCCTAGCCAGAATGTTGTCAAAGCAAATTCATCAAGCCGTCGACATTTCCCAACAAGAAACATTTTTTATACGTAGGACTTACGCAAAATTGCGCTGGCTAGGCGTGGAGCCGAAGGCAGTGCAATTGCACGGCGAGGCGAACACAACAACGCCAGCGTCTGTTTTGCGTAAGTCCTAATACGAATACTCGCTGAATTCATACTCTGTAGCAATGGCAGTCTAGAAAATTCTAAGACTGCCGCTAAACACGCTAGTTACGCAAGGATTAACACCTATCATGTAAGCTAGATCTGCTGGACGTTCAATTCTCCACAATGCAAAATCAGCTCGCTTCCCCACACTCAGACTACCAACTTCTGATTGCAGGCCCAAAGCGCGGGCCGCGTGTAAAGTGACGCCTTGCAGTGCCTCTAAAGGCGTCATACGAAACAAAGTACAAGCCATATTCATGGTCAACAACGGCGAGGTCATAGGCGAGGTGCCAGGATTGCAATCAGTCGCTAAAGCGATAGGCACATTTGCTGTGCGCAAGGCAGCGATTGGTGGATATTTGGTTTCGCGTAAAAAGTAGAATGCACCGGGTAATAAGACCGCGACCGTGCCCTGCTTTTGCATCGCTGCTATACCTTCGTCGCTCAGGTATTCCAAGTGATCCGCTGAGAGTCCTTGATACTTGGCCGTCAATGCCGCACCGCCTTGATCAGATAGCTGTTCAGCATGCAATTTGACTGGCAAACCATGGCGCTGCGCCGCTTGAAATACACGTTCGGTTTGCGCTGGTGTAAAACCTATCTTCTCGCAAAACACATCGACAGCGTCGGCCAAGCCTTCAGCGACCATTGCAGGCAACATGCGTTCACAGACTTCATCAATGTAGTCGTCGGCACGCCCTGCGAATTCAGGCGGCAAAGCATGCGCGCCTAAAAAAGTCGTGGTGACCCTGACCGGCAAGTCGCGTTGTATCTGTCGGGCGACGCGCAAAATTTTTGCTTCTGTTGCCGTATCTAAACCGTAGCCCGATTTAATTTCCAGCGTCGTCACGCCTTCGCGCAAACTACTCAGTACACGTGGCAAACTCGCTTGCATTAATTCTTGTTCGGTCGCGGCACGTGTGGCTTTGACGGTCGAGACGATGCCACCGCCTTGCCGCGCAATTTCTTCGTAAGCGACACCGTTTAAACGTGCTTCAAACTCATTGCTGCGATTGCCTGCATACACCATGTGAGTATGACAATCAATCAAACCCGGAGTCAACCAACACCCCTGACCATCGTGCGTGATTGGCGCGACATAATCGACCGGTAAATCTTGTGCCGCGCCTAGCCACGCGATCTTGCCGTCTTTAACAGCGATCGCTGCATCGCGAATGATGCCGTAATCAGTGCCCGCTTCCATGGTGGCGAGATGCACATTCAGCCACAGACTATCCCAATTAAGCAAGGACATGCGCGCCTCCATGCTGTTCATGATGACTTAGAAAACTAATCCGCATTAAGTATAAAAGACTGCCCTCTTCCGCTTCAATATGACAGCGTATACCACTGGCCTCATGTTCTTCTTCAAGCAAAACTAGATCACCCGCTTCCAATTGCGTATGCTTGATCAATTGCGCGCGACCTCTTTCGCAGAAGAGCAAAATTTGCTGAGCATCTTCCGCATTGATCAGATGTTCACCCGGACTCAGTCTTTGCATGTAATGCTGACACACATCACGTCGCGTCATCAAGTTCAGATCGACGACGGTGCCATCTACTAGTTCAGCAAAAATATTATCTTCACCGGAGAACCTATGCGGCAAACTCTCTTGCGTCAGCGTGTACATTTTCTCTGCAGTAGTTCCAGCATCCGTTTTCAACACTAAACCTGCACCAGTCAAAACCGCGAGACTACGGTCAATTTGTGCGAAATGCGAGAACGGCCCATCCTGTGCGACGGTTGCCGTACTTAAACGCCAAACAAAATGATCCATCCCCGCAGCTTCCGGAAAAATCGCTAATTCAGTGGTACTACCGCCACCGTTTTTCCACGGCATCGTGCGGTAATCTTTTGCAGTCCATTTACGCATGGCGACTCTCAAAATAATGAAATTCAAAAGCACGCCGCAGAGGCGCAGAGGTCACAGAGTGATTTAAAAATGCTCTACGACCTCTGCGCCTCTGCGGCAAAAAAACTACAACTTCAACTACAACTTCCGCTACAACTAAAGCGACAACTAAAGCGACAACTAAAGCGACAACTAAAGCGACAACTTAAGCCAAATACAAATGCGAATACAAGTCCGCACATTGTGCGCTCAAAGCACCATCAACCACTAAAGATTTTGCGGCTTCGATATCAGGCGCGAAGAAACGATCTTTGTCGTAGAACGCGACTTTAGAACGTAATAACTGATGCACCGTCGTCAATTTATCTGAGGTTTTCAAAGGCTGATGGAAGTCCACACCCTGCGCCGCCGCCAACAATTCTATACCTACGATGGTAGCAGTATTATGTGCCATCTCATGCAAACGACGGCCAGCAAATGTCGCCATACTGACGTGATCTTCTTGATTCGCAGACGTGGGAATTGTATCGACACTGGCTGGATGGGCGTGCGATTTGTTTTCAGATGCCAAGGCCGCTGCGGTCACGTGCGCAATCATAAAGCCGGAATTCAAACCAGAGGATGGTACTAAGAATGGTGGCAAACCAGAGATAGATGCATCGATCAACAAGGCAATACGACGTTCAGAAATAGAACCGATCTCCGCGATTGCCAAAGCCAAAGTATCTGCCGCAAAAGCAACTGGCTCAGCGTGGAAATTACCACCTGAAATCACTTCATTCGTATCGACAAACACCAAAGGATTATCTGTGACTGCATTCGCTTCGGTCAGCAAAGTACGAGCTGCATTATTGATGATGTCCAAACATGCGCCCATTACTTGTGGCTGACAACGCAAGCAATATGGATCTTGCACACGCTCGTCATTCACCAAATGCGATTGACGAATTTCACTACCGTTCAACAAAGTACGATAAATATTCGCCGTCGCAATTTGACCAGGCTGACCACGCACTGCATGAATACGTGGATCAAATGGCGCATCACTACCTTTCGCCGCATCGACGGACAAGGCACCAGTGATGGTTGCTGCTTCCAATAAACGTTCCGCTAGGAATAAACCATTCAATGCCAATGCCGTAGACACTTGCGTACCATTGATCAAAGCCAGACCTTCTTTCGCTGCCAATACCACGGGAGTGATGCCTGCCTTGGCGAGTGCCGCTTTCGCATCAACCATCTTGCCATCGACCCGTACATGGCCTTCACCCATGATCGCTAAAGTCATGTGTGACAAAGGTGCTAAATCGCCAGAAGCGCCGACTGAACCTTTGACCGGAATCGCTGGCATGATGCCCGCGTTGTAAGCCGCGATCATGGTATCGATCACCGATGCGCGAATACCTGAAAAACCACGCGCCAAACTCGCAATTTTCATTGCAATAATCAAACGCACGACCTCGTCCGCAATCAATTCACCGGAACCAACTGAGTGCGACAAGATCAGATTTTTTTGCAGCAATTCTAAATCTTCGTCTGGAATACGGGTCTTCGCGAGTTTGCCGAAACCGGTATTGATACCGTAGGCCGCATCCCCTTTGGCGACGATACGATCGATGGTTGCAGAAGACTCGTTGACGGCGGCGTAGGCAGATTCTGCTAACGCCAGCTTGAAAGGTTTTTGCCAAATCGCGCGTAAGTCAGCGAGTTTGAATTGACCTGGTTGTATGGTGAAAGTTGTGTTCATATTTTTTCCTTAATTTTTAAAACCTCTCAACACAGAGGCACAGAGACACGGAGGAAAAGCGGAGAAGTGCAAACAACTAAGGATAGAGCTATTGATTTTCTCCTGTCCTTCTCTGTTTCTCTGTGTCTCCGTGTTGAGAGGTTTTGAATTCAAATTTATTTAATCATCGGCAATTGCAAACCATTACGCTTAGCACATGCCACAGCTTGTTCGTAGCCTGCATCGGCATGACGCATCACGCCGGAACCACAATCGTTAACCAATACACGGGCTAAACGCTTAGCAGCGGCTTCCGTACCGTCGGCCACAATCACCATACCGGAATGTTGTGAGTAACCCATTCCCACACCACCACCGTGATGCAATGAGACCCAGCTCGCGCCGCCTGCCGTATTTAACAAGGCATTCAGCAAAGGCCAATCGGATACTGCATCAGTACCATCTTTCATACTTTCTGTTTCACGATTTGGACTGGCGACAGAACCGGTATCGAGATGGTCACGACCAATCACGATAGGTGCTTTCAGTTCGCCGTTTTTCACCATCTCATTAAAAGCCAAACCAGCGATATGACGTTCACCCAAGCCTAACCAGCAAATACGTGCTGGTAAACCTTGGAAGGCGATCCGTTCGCCTGCCATGTCCAACCATTTATGCACGCCTTTATTCTCTGGGAATAATTCTTTAATCTTAGCATCGGTCTTACGGATATCTTCAGGATCACCAGACAACGCCACCCAACGGAATGGGCCTTTGCCATCACAGAATAATGGGCGGATATACGCAGGCACAAAACCTGGGAAATCGAAAGCATTCTTCACGCCGGTATCGAAAGCGACTTGGCGAATATTATTGCCATAATCAACAGTAGGAATGCCCATAGAGTGAAAATCCAACATGGCTTGTACATGTACCGCACATGCTTGTGCTGCATCCGCTGTTAACTTCGCGTGCTGGCTCGCATCGTGTTGTGCGGCCTTCCATTGTTCAACACTCCAACCGATAGGCAAGTAACCATTAATCAAATCATGAGCGGAAGTTTGATCTGTGACCAAGTCCGGCTTGATGCCGCCTGCTTTCGCGCGCTTGACTAATTCTGGCAAAATTTCTGCAGCGTTACCCAGCAAAGCAATCGAAATCGCCTCTTTGCGTGCGGTGTGATACTTGATCAGTTCTATTGCGTCATCAATGTCTTTGGCTTGTTTATCGACATAGCGAGTGCGCAGGCGGAAATCGATGCTTGACTGCTGGCATTCGATATTTAAGGAGACTGCGCCAGCAAAACTCGCCGCTAGTGGCTGCGCGCCGCCCATGCCGCCTAAGCCTGCAGTCAAGATCCAACGACCGCCCCAATCGCCACCAAAATGCTGACGACCTGCTTCGGCAAAAGTTTCATACGTACCTTGCACGATACCTTGGGTACCGATGTAGATCCAGCTACCCGCTGTCATCTGACCGTACATGAACAGGCCCTTGCGGTCGAGTTCATTGAAATGCTCCCAATTCGCCCATTTCGGTACCAAATTGGAATTAGCGATCAAGACCCGTGGAGAGTCTTCTGTGGTTTTAAAAATGCCGACGGGCTTGCCCGATTGGATCAATAATGTTTCATCTTCGCCCAAGTCTTTCAGGCTAGCCAAAATCTGGTCATAGCATTCCCAGTTACGTGCAGCGCGACCGATGCCGCCGTACACGACTAAATGCTTAGGATTTTCTGCGACTTCTTTGTCGAGATTATTTTGAATCATGCGGTAAGCCGCTTCGGCTACCCAAGTTTTACAAACCTTTTCAGCGCCGCGTGGTGCGCGGATTTCACGACTTGCATCCCAGCGTGGATCATTATTCATAGCCATCTCCTAAAGAGTCAAAATTAAGATTTCTTCACCACATCAACACTATAGGAGAATTGAAATAATGAAGGTAAAAAGCTTTACTGTACGCCCAGTTTAAGTTGTATATACAACTTTTGCAAGCGACTTTTTTTGATTCTGTGAGAAAATATAGAAAATTTGCTTTTCTTCAATAAATTCTATCTCCCAAGTCTGCGCTCAACATGACAACACCATCCTCCGCTACCCCTGTTTTTCAAACGATTAAGGACTACTTACTCAAGGAAATTCAGGCGGGCACTTGGAAAGAAGGCGATGCGATTCCCTCCGAAGCCGCATTGGCACAACAATTTGCTGTGTCACGGATGACGGTCAATCGCGCAGTAAGAGAGCTAACCAGCGAACAAATATTAAATCGCATACAAGGATCGGGAACCTACGTCGCGCAACAGAAATATCAAGCGACCTTAGTCGCGATTAAGAGCATTGCAGACGAAATCCGTTCACGCGGCCACACTCATCGCAGTGAACTTCATGAATTAATTGAAGTCGAAGCAAGCGAACTGCTGGCAACACAATTCCAAGTTAATCCAGGGCATCCGCTATTTCATTCTGTCATCGTACATTTCGAAAATGACATTGCGATACAGGTGGAAGATCGTTGGGTAAATTCAATACTGGCACAAGACTATTTGGCGCAAGATTTTGCCAGTAAGACTCCGAATGAATATTTGATGGCCATCGCACCTTTGCAGGGTGTGGACTACAGCATAGAAGCGGTAATGCCCCCCAAAACCATCGCCGATATGTTACAAATATCGAGCAAAGAAACCTGCTTAGTCTTGCATAGAAAAACCCGCTCTCAGAATCAAATTGCGACCATCGTTACTATGTGGCATCCGGGTAGTCGCTATCAATTCACCGGTAGTTTTTGATTCTTATCGAAGATTTAAAAATATGATCGCTAAGCTCGGCAGACAAAACGCTAACTACATTTTTTACGTGAGCAGGTAAGCATGTTATTTCATCAGCATCTGAAAAAATTATCGAAAATTGTTCTCTTCTGCTTAAGCTGCACGGCATTTCATACAGCACAAGCGCAAGAGCAGAAGTTAGAAGAGAATATCCCCGCGATCAAAGAAAGACCGAAAGTTGCCTTGGTGTTGTCCGGTGGTGGCGCTCGCGGTTTCGCCCACGTAGGTGTATTGCGGGTTTTGAAAGAGCTACGTATTCCCGTTGATTTTGTGGTTGGCACCAGTATGGGCGCCGTGATAGGTGGGGCTTACGCAGCAGGTCGCTCAGTAGAAGAGATCGAAGAAATTGTTCGCAACACCACATGGGAAAATGTACTCGCCGATAGACCTGCACGTGATGCCCTAGACTTCCGGCGACGCGAAGAAGATGTCGCATTGCCGTCGCGTATTGAGTTTGCCGTTACCAAATCGGGCATCACTTTACCGCCTTCAGCTGCTGGCAATTCAGCTTTGGAGCAAGCTTTAACACGCTTGTTACCAAACGGTATGAAAAGCGAACACATTAACCACTTACCAATACCGTTTCGCTCTGTAGCTTCCGATTTAGTTACCGGTGATATGGTAGAGCTGACCGACACACCATTATTTATTACTTTACGTGCCTCGCTAGCGGTACCAGGTATGTTTGCGCCAGTCCATATCAACAAACGCCTGGTCGTCGATGGCGGTTTGGTACGTAATTTGCCGATTGATATGGCAAAAAAAATGGGCGCCGATATCGTAATCGCAGTGAATGTCGGCACGCCATTGGCTCAAGAAAAAGAACTGGGAAGTGCTATTAGCGTCGCGCAACAAATGCTGCAAATTTTGACAGAACAAAATGTACAGCGCTCTTTGAAGGAATTGCGTCCAAAAGATATTTTGATTGCGCCGAATTTAAGCGGCATTAACTTTCTCGACTTTGATGAGCATCATAATGCCATGCTGGCAGGTGATATCGCAACACGTCAAATGGAAAGCAAATTGCAACACCTGAGTGCCACGCCAGAGGAATACCGTCGTTACGAACAATTACGTGTGGCAGAGAGTAGTACGCCCGATACCAGTCTAAAAATTGCGAGCATAGAAATTCAAGGTACTCAAAATATCAATCCCGATATTTTATTAAAACAATCTGGACTCAAACTCAATGAGGTCACCAGCGAAGAAAAAATCTTACAAGTCACTGGAAAATTATATGGACGTGGCGATCTTGATCATGTCGAAGTCGAGATAGACGACCGCTTAGATGAACGCGATGTGATCATCAAAACTCATGAAGCCTCATGGGGGAAAAATCGCTTACGTGTCGGTTTGGAGTTATCTAGCGACTTTAAAGACACACATAAATTTTCACTTGGTGCTATGCATATCGCCTCTTCACTCAATAGCTGGGGTGGCGAATTACGTTTAGTTGGAAAAATCGGCTCAGACAGAATTTTTGGGGCCCAATTTTATCAACCACTAGACGTGGGTAGTGAATGGTTTGTTGCCCCGTCAATTCAAAGTAGTTCCGTGTCTGCTGACGTATTCTCAGCGGGGCGAAAACAAGCCCGTTATGGTTACAAAGGCAGTGGCTTGGTTTTTCCGATTGGCATGCAAATTGGCAATTGGGGTGATATCCAACTAGGTTTTCGTCGCGAGCGTGCCGAGGTCAAAAAACTATTACCAGAGGAGATAGGACCAGATTTAAGAGTATTCCAGTCTACAGAATTCTTGCAATTTCGCGTCGACACTTTAGATTCACTCGCTTATCCAACACGCGGCAATTTCTTAACAATGAATTGGGAGCGGGCACTAGCGCAAGATAGCTCACGCAAAGCCATACTTAATTCCTCGATCATTGGTATGCATGCGTTTAAACAAGGAGACTGGGCGGGCCATGTTTATGGCGAATGGGCGCGCTCTCAAGGAGACGCAGCGCCACTTTCATTAGGTGGTTTTTTGCGCCTGTCTGGCACACCAGCCGATTCATTATCCAGTAAGACCGTTGCCCTGGGACGCGTCGTGATGGCGCATCGTATTGGCGGCATGCCGGCTGCTTTAGGTGGCGCAGTGCGTTTAGGATTTTCTGCAGAATTAGGTGGTGGCTTTGGCGAAGGCGAAGCTGTTAAGTTCAGTAAAATTAAACGTAGTGGCAGTGCTTTCATCGCCTTTGATACGCGCTTTGGCCCACTGTATTTTGGTGCTGGCGCAACACAAAATACAGGCTCCACCTTCTATTTATTTTTAGGCCCGATCTGGTGAACCACCCGTCCCTTAGTATTAGCCATCGTAGTTGGGCGGCGTAATGCAGTGAAAGCGGAAAACTCCCAAGAACGGAAGCCCAACATCAAAGTAAAACCGTCGCGATCCTCGGCTGGCAGACGACGGTCTTCATGCTGGAGTCGCGCAATCTCGGCAGCCAATTGTTGGATTTTTTGCTGAATTTCTCTCGCACTATTTTGCGATAAACGGGCCGGCACACACATCAAGGTTTCTCCAGCACCGTCGAAGCGACCATTGAAGTAATCGGATACGACCACTTCTTTAAAGAAGGCTTGAATTGGGCCGTCGGCACGCCAGCTAAAGGCCGGTGAGACGCGCAAGCGATAGCGATTCATGGGCTTTAATTCGATCAATGCGTGCTTATCGAGCTCTATCATGCACAAGATACACTCAGCCTCAGTCAAGGTATAAGTTTCTACAATCTGCTCAAAAGTCCAGTGACCTAAACATGAAATCGCCACCAGTAGCAGTTTGGGGTTGTCCATCAAAGCACGCTCTTGCGCCAAGGTTAAGCTATCGGCTGTTGGCGTCACATCAGCAGCCTGGCGCAGCACATCTTCCAAAGATATCTGTGCCACCTTGCAAATTTGTGCCATGCGCGACAAGGTCATATCTTTTTGTCCGAACATACGCTTAATGCTCGACTCACTCATATCGATCAATTGGGCTAACTGTTTATACGTCATACCGACGCGACGTAATTCGGTTCTTAACACATCAAGCAACAATTCTGGAGAGCTCATCTGCAACCTCATTCAATTCTTTAAAAGTCAACTTAAGTCCATTAAAACTAGTCTGATTTTGGCTTAGGCAAAAAATTAATTTCCTGCGCTGTCTTAGTACCGATCAACACTTGCCGAAAATCAGCAGGCATCACTGAATCCGACGACGATAACACAATACGTCCCCCCATAATCTCTGCATAGCGCTGTGGAAATAAGGGCGATCTTTGCGGTTCACCATAGCCATCCGGAAAACTGGGCATATCATTGCTTCTATCGTATTTGTCGGTTGCGCCCAAGGTATGTAGAAACTCATGCGCAATAATGACATTATTCTTCGCACTCATTTCTTTACTGGCAAAAACATTCACCCGTCCAATCAATCCTTGCTGCAAGGCCGTTGAGCTATGCGACTGACTTTTATGCGGATCAAAATATTGTACAAATAAGCGTACCTGTGGCCCTGGCCCCATTAATTTGGCATGACGATACGCCCACCAACGAAATTTCAAGCTCCACCACATGACTTTCAAGGCACTTTGTTCCTCTGGTGGGGCTGGTGGCCCCTCTTGCAAACGCGGCTGCAGGCGCATTTCCACACTGGCGCTGCTGGTTTTACCATATTGATCGGCCGCTTTACGCATGAAGTCTTCAATCGGCTTAAACTCTTCTACTGTCAAATTACGAATATAGTCCTCAGCGACGGGACTCGCGTCACCATTGATGGGGTAAATATTCACTAGTAAAGTGTATTTCCATTCCACTGACTCGACTCGTGCACGATAGCTGGAAAAACTGACTACCGCCAAAATGCTCAGCAAAATAAAAATACGAATGAATTTAAACATGTAAAAAATGCATAGATTGGAAGTCAATGATTGTAACTGAAAGCTTCTTAGTCTTACTATTTGAATTTACTACCCCTATCCAAATCGATCCGCAGCAAGCGACGCTCAGACTTTTTTGAGCAGGCGAAAAAAAAGCAGCCGAAGCTGCTTTTTTTTCATCTTGGTAAAGCGATTATTTCTTCGCTTTTTTACCTGCCGCTGTGGCAGGCAAATAATTCAATGGGTCATTCAAGCCACTTTCATACGCGGTCATCACAGTTTTTGGACGCATACAAGTTGCACCCAAAGTTGTGGAATCAGCAGAAATAGAATTCACGCAAACCTGCAACTTCATGATCTTCGATTGTGGGATCCCCGCTGCAGCAGCGATGGAGATGACAGAATGATGATTAGCGCCGTTAGCAATTAATTGATCCACGGTTTTTTGCAAATTACGGCTAGTCGACAAAGCAGTAAAAATACCATCAACAGAAGTGTCAACTGGTTTTGCCGCTTCGATTGCAGAAGCGCTACCAATCATTGCCAAACTTACGCATGCACTAATAAAAATTTTCTTCATTTGAGTCTCCATATTTTGACAAACCATTTTGTCTAACGACTTGATTTTAGTGAGTTTTTCCTTAGCTGCAAAGGACTAAATCACGAATTTCAGCAAAATTATTTCGAAGTTAAAATTCAGACAAATAGACTGTTTAAGATTTACGACAGAACAGGACATTTTTAACTATCAATAAAAACAATAGTGTTGAATTTAATATCAAACAGTTCACAAAACTCAAGAAAACGAAGCCTAGCCCTATGTCCATTCGCTTGCCTAAAATATAGGTCAACAAGCTCTAGAGTGGCAAACCCAGATCTATTCCATCAAAGTCACGCAATGGCTGCAAATTACTAACCCGCCCAACAAAAGGCGAGCGTTCGTGCCAGCCTTGCTGTTTCGCTGGCACCAGCCAATAGCCATCTGCATCGCGTGCGATCCAAAAGCGCGGTTGTAGCATGTACTCGAAAAAAACAATATCCACTGGAAATTTGCCTAAAAACTAAACAATAGAGTAAATCGGATAGCGACGCCATTCTGGCTCATGGAACCGTTTTCCATGCGCAAAAATAAAATTTAACACGGCTTCCTGATTGTTCAACAAGTCTGGATTTTGCATTTTCCAAACGGTGAATTTTTCTGCTAATTCCGGCTCGGTCTGCAACATCTCGTAAGCACTATCCTCAAACACATAGTCAGAAAATGCTTCTTTCTTTTCTAATACGCTATTAAAGAATCCCCAACGGAAGAAACTATCATGCGCTTGCGGCTCCAAGGTTTCCACTGCATAGCGCGCATTGGGCTGATTCAAATACAATAAATAATCGCCAGCTCGAGCCTGTACTGTTGCGACTTGCGCCACCAAGCTCATATCATCGTGAAACATGTGTGCTTCATAGGCATTTTTTCGCGAAGTCACATCGTGAATTTGATAAATTTTCACCTGCAGTTCTTGGTTCGCGTCTAACTTTTGCAAGACCAC
Source organism: Undibacterium sp. GW821-FHT11H02 (assembly GCF_058808015.1). Taxonomy (NCBI): domain Bacteria; kingdom Pseudomonadati; phylum Pseudomonadota; class Betaproteobacteria; order Burkholderiales; family Oxalobacteraceae; genus Undibacterium; species Undibacterium sp. GW821-FHT11H02. Next base: position 102,681 of record NZ_JBXARG010000009.1, read on the forward strand.
GCCATTCCATTCCAAGCGCGCAATCACTTCGCGCCAAGCTTGCGGGATCAGATACGCTTTGGGAGTCTGCACCACATGGTCTTCCACAAAGTTATCGTAGTAAGCAATATCTTTTTCCCAAGGCTGATTCCGATCATAGGACAATCGAGTGTAGTTACCGATCTTACTCGGGCTATAAACCGCTTGATAGCCCTTAAAACGGAAGGTCGATGGATTCGAACGATCGGCTTTCCATGTCACGGGCCATTGTGTCTTTTGCACAGCCGCTGCGCGCGCCTGATTACGTAGGGTTTGAATCTCAGAGGCATGCGCTATCGTAAAATCAAGCACGACTTCGACCAAAGTACGCATAGAATCGTAGCGGTCTGCGTAAGGCTTCAACATATGCGTTTCGGGCATAAAGCCTATAGTGTGATGCAAAGCCGCAAAACCGGTAGAGAAACGTGGCACTTCCAAAAAATCTTCTATGCCGTCATCCGGTGTTACTTTCACTGGATTCACATAAGGACAAGTCGGCCAGCCACGCTGATCCATTTCACGATAAATGGCAGGCAGCATGGTCTTGCGTAAAAACGGACCTAATCCGTCACCCAGCTTATCTGCCTGAGTTTGAATCAAGGTCATGGTATAACTGTAATCAGCACCGTTTGAGGTATGCGTATCGACCATCACATCAGGATCCCACATCGTGAAGAACTGATTGAAGACTTGTGCTGCAAGACTATCGCACTTAATGAAATCACGGTTCAAATCCAGATTACGACTATTCGCCCGGAATCCAAACATTTCCGGTCCATCTTGATTAACACGCGAGGTATTCTGACGGTTTAAACATCCATCGACGTTATACACAGGAATGAACAAAAACACGGTTTTGCCCAGCGCCGCTAAACGCTCAGGCTGTAAGCAAAAATCACGTACCAAGGCCATACATGCATCGATACCTTCTGGTTCTCCGGGGTGAATGCCATTATTATTGAAAAATACAGGTCGCCCTTCTGCTTTTAAAACCGCTCTGTCAAAAACGCCGTCAGCCGTAATCACGCCCGCATGCATAGGGAGACCACCGTCGGCCAATCCAATCTGTTGAAAACGTAAAATCTGCGGGAAGTCTTGTGCCAGTTTTTGATAAAAAGAAATGCAATCGTCCCAAATCGTCGTTTGATTTTGATTACCGAGTTCGTAAGGAGTTGGATAAGCGCGCGTAGATGGCATGTTCATGTTGACCAGGTTTCTATAGAATAAAAAGTGTGGCGAGAATTGTAGCATCGTCGCTTCAAAATTTTTGATGTAATACCTGACCATGCGCAGAACAAATCAGTCAGTACAAAACACTTACCCACATTTAACAAACCTAAATTTATGCAGACAGAAGACTTAATCCTGCTAGTTACAAAAACAATGCCGTTTGGCAAATACGAAGGCCGCATCTTGGCAGATTTGCCAGGACACTATTTAGGCTGGTTTGCCCGCGAAGGATTTCCACGCGGTGAATTAGGGCGACTCTTAGAAATTATGTACGAGATCGATCACAATAATTTACGCGATTTATTAATGCCTTTACGTAGTTAAGGAATCCAACAAACGTAAATCACCTAGCACAAAGTTCCATTCGAATTAAGCTTCCTGTCATGCTCTCTTACTCAAAAAGTTCCCTCAACGCTCAAAGTAGCAATTCACAATACCAAACATCTCGTTTGATAAGCCTCGCCAAGTAATTTTGGCATTCATTCTCGCAAATGCAGACACTCCATACCAAGTTACGGCGAGCACAAAAAAAGTCTCAGCGTCCACGACTACTAAGTTTAGGACAGTACTTTAATCCAAAGTATTCATTGCATTTTTATTGTGTTTAGCTAGACATGATTTACAAATTTTAGACAATTTGATTTGAACTTATCATTATCAAGCTAATCTGAAATAGCACATTTAATTCGCACTCAGCAGAAAGAATGTCGCGACTCAGGTAAGAAAAATTCAGGCTTAAAATAAGCTCAACTGCAAGGACCACTGACGTACAGAGGCACACACTACCTGTGAAAAAGTAAGATACTCCCCTCCGTCTTACAATTTCGTGTGTCTCTGTGCTGATGGGGTTAATCGCCGCCGACTATGCGCTTACGTACAAAATGTATATGGCTACGTAAGCCATACAATTCTTCTGCATAAGAAAGTGGAATCGAAATATGATTCACTTTTTGCTCTATCTCATCTAAACGCTGCAATTGTTCCTGAGCGATTTGCTTACGTTGCTTAGGCGTCGCTTCGTCAATCGCATGTTCAACTGCTCTGAGCTGCCCATACCAGCGGTAGATACGAGAACGAATACGCCACACGTACAGAGGCGGAATTATTTTCGACAAAGGTAAAGCCAGCGCGCCCAAAGTCAAAAGCACCACCCACATCCGCTCCAAAAAATTAGACATCCAAAAACTCAAATAGCGCTGTAAAAATGGCGGTCCATTTTTATAAAATTTTTCAGCCTGTTTTTCTACCGCAATTTCGGTATAGCGATCCGATGGAAACTCGGCTTGTTTGCTAAACCAATTCGCACCGCCGTGGATTTTTTTCGCGGCTTGCAAAAATAAGCTGATCAAGGCCGGGTGCAAGCTCTCGTGGGCTACCAAGGTCGCAGTGGGAGAAATCAAATGATAATCACGTGCCGGGATATCGCGCCCTAAATCCACAATACCGCGCGGCAAAACCACGTGCGATAAAAAAGGAAAGCGTCGTGTGTAAGCCTCGGCCTGCACAAAATCAAATAATCTAACACCCGGTGTTTGCAGTAGCATTTGTACCAACAAGGAATCTGAGGCGGAACTCATCACTAAGACGTCCAGTTTTCCTTCGATAAAGTCGGCAGTGGCAGGTGTGCTCTCTAATTGCTGCATTTGGATATCACTTTCTTCCAAATTATTGACCGAGAGGATTTGTTTAAAAAGACGGCGTACACCGTAACCGTCGGGTCCAACATTGACGCGCTTCCCCTTGAGCTCTACCAAACTGGTGAAATCTTTTTTGTTCTTATAAAAAATCCAGATAGGTTCGTAAAATAAACTACCAAGCGAAACCAAGCCTTGTGCTTCGGCATCGGCTTGATTGGTCGATCCGCTTTGGACGAAACCAATATCGATCACGGACTCCGGATCACTGATTTGATGCAGGTTCTCTTGCGAGCCTTGTGACTTATGAATGCGCAAAGTGATCTGGTTTTTTGCCAATTCCTCTGCATATTTGGCAGCAAAGTCTTGGTAAGCCGTATTGTCTTGCCCTGCACTAAAATCCAAAGTACGTCCCGGTGCCGGATCAACCAGATAATATGCAGCAACAATAACTGCCAATACCATCAAAACGATAGGACCAAACGCAAATAAAGCGTCTTTCATGGAGAACAGCGTAAATTTGATTTTCGACATGGCTAGTCCAATAATGAAATTGCATCTTAGTCAAACACAACACGCGCCAATTTATGCAGGACTATATTCGGCATGAAATTGATCTAAGACCAACAACATCTCTGCGAACGCAGAAGCGACCTGTGCAGGCTCACCTTTCACCCCCAACTCAATATGGCGACGTATCGTTTCGTTACCGACACTTGGTAAGCTAAAGACCTTGATCAAAGGATATTTCAACTCCAAAGCTTCCATCATCGGTGTCAGTGAAGATTCAGCGACTTCGAATACTAAAACCGCTTTTTCATCCTTCGCTTGCTGATGAAATAAATGTGCGTAATAGGTATCTAAGACCCAAGCTATCATAGGCCAAGCCATCACTGGAAAGCCCGGCACAAAGTAATGTTCGCGGATCGCAAAGCCGGGAATTTTATTGAAGGGATTTGGAATAATGGCAGCGCCTTGCGGGAACTCCCCCATTTGCAAACGACGCCAATAATCGGGACCATCCAAGGCCGTTGGCAAGTCAAGTGTCGCATTCATTTCCAGAATACGCTGATGAATTAATTCTTTCGCTTCCGGATGCAAAACTATATCCAAATTCAAAGCGGCAGCCGCGCATTGGCGAGTATGATCATCGGGTGTCGCACCGATACCACCGGTGCTAAAAACAATGTCACCGCTGGCAAAACTACGCTGCAAAGTTGCGGTAATCCGGGCACGATCATCGCCGACATATTCTGCCCAATCAAGACTTAAACCACGCTCTTTAAGTAGCTCTATGACTTTTGGCAAATGCTGATCGACACGTTTCCCCGATAAAATTTCATCACCGATAATGATGAGTCCTATTGCCATAATTTACTCCACATTAAAAAAGTAGCGTTTTGTTTAGCTTGTTACGTAGCAAGCTGATCTAGTACCGTCGCTTTTTCCATTTTATCCTGACGCATTTTCTGCAATGCGGCAAGGCAGTAAAATTGAAACCACAGACCAGTAAAAATAAAAATGATCAAGTACATCCAAATCGCCACGCTGACAAAAAACGGAAAGAATGCCACATAAGCCATAGACATAGCGCCCCCCATCCACAACATCGAAGGCAAACTTCCAACCCAGCCGGCCACCAAGCCAATCACTAGCAATGCTGGACGATGAGACGCCACCAAGGCTTTACGTTCTTCAGGATCGGCGAAACTCGCCAAAGCGTCATAACTCATAATGCGATAGGTCAACCAGCCCCACAGCAGAGGCTGTACCAATACATAAATTGGCGGAATAAAGATTAAAGGTAAAGTCGCAACGCAGGCGAATATGAACCAGAACAAAGACCCAAGTGAGAATACAAAACCACCGAGGAAGGAGCCGCCCTGACGTTTTTCCAGCTTAGGATAATCCCTGGCACCAACGTGCTTGGCAATGCCGGGCATCACCAAGACACCTATAAACACCAGGCAAGTCATAATCATCAAAGGCAATAGTGCCCACATCGCCAGCAAAGGAACGATCACGGTTTTTAAAGCCAACAAACCCAGGGAATTTAATACCGCACTGGCAGAGGAAAAACCATTATGCTCAGAGAAATAGCTTTGAATAAAATCAAACAAGGCCTGCAAACGCCAGGCCATCAGGCCTCCCCACAAGCAAAGTGAAATCACCAAAGGAATCAAGCTTAACAGAAGAATCTTAAAGCGAAATTGTGCGGCCAAGGCGCGCGCCCATGAGCGCATGACTTCTTGTAAGTGCATCGTAACAACCTTTGAATTAGAACCTCGAATAGCGAGCAGAGTGAAAAGGCGAAACGCTATTCTACCTTGCAAATGCGGCAAGCACCTCTTAGTTGATGCGTAGGCGACGGCTAAGTTTTGGACTAAAATATCGACTAGCGAAAATTGATGATTAACACAATTTTCTCCCCTCTCATTAAGTTTAAGGAAAACTATGTCAACAATCACTACCGCCAGTGGCTTGCAATATGAAGATAAAGTGGAAGGCACAGGCGCTGAAGCCACGGCTGGAAAAAATGTACTCGTGCATTACACAGGCTGGTTGCAAAATCCTGATGGTAGCGCCGGTAAGAAATTTGATTCCAGCAAAGACCGCAACGATGCTTTCGAATTCGCACTGGGTGCAGGTCAGGTTATCAAAGGCTGGGATGAAGGCGTGCAAGGAATGAAAATCGGCGGCACTCGGGTACTCACGATTCCTGCGGCCCTGGGCTATGGTCCACGTGGCGCTGGTGGCGTGATTCCACCGAATGCAACATTGATTTTTGAAGTGGAATTATTGGGCGTTTAAATTTAACTAATCGCACCCGTATGAAAAAAGGCTGACATCAAGGTCAGCCTTTTTTCATCTTGGTCGGCAACTTTATCTCGGGATTACTCCTTAATAAAATGCTCGCGATAGTATTTCAACTCTTCGATAGACTCGATGATATCGGCTAATGCCGTATGTTTTTGATGTTTCTTAAAGCCACTAGACAAGGCTGGTTTCCAACGACGGCACAGCTCTTTTAGGGTTGATACATCTAGATTACGATAGTGAAAGAAGGCTTCCAGTTTCGGCATACCACGGAACATAAAACGACGATCTTGACAAATCGTATTGCCACACATCGGTGATTTACCGGCCGGCACATAGGCTTTCAGGAATTCAATCAAGGCTTTCTCGGCCTCGGCTTCGCTTACTGTAGACGCTTTAACTTTATCGATCAGACCGGAGCGTCCGTGTGTACCTTTGTTCCAGGCGTCCATCTTATCCAAAACTTCATCGGATTGATGGATTGCAAATACCGGGCCTTCTGCCAACACATTTAATTGCATATCTGTCACAACGACGGCGACTTCTATGATCTTATCAGTGTCGGGATCGAGACCTGTCATCTCCATATCGACCCAAATTAAATTCATTTCATTCGGTTTCGCTGGTTTGGCTGCCTGTGCTGGTAGCGCACTGGTGGTTTCATTTGCTTGGACATTGCTCTCTTGTGACATAATTCTTCCTAGAACCTTAACTTGGCATTATTCGACATTACTTGGCTTTATTTTTAATGGGCGAATTGTGATTAAAAAATAATTGCCGTAAACATTTTTCTGATAAAGCAGCATTTTCCCATGAATTCATATACGTTTTCGGTTTTATTCGTTGTTTTTCTTAGCATTACAGTAAGTTTGCAATTTTGGCTATCGTCTCGCCAGTTAAGGCACGTTGCCCGCCATCGGGCCGCAGTACCTGCTGAATTCGCCGAAAAAATTAGTTTAGAAGCTCACCAAAAAGCGGCGGACTATACGATAGCCAAAACCCGCTTTGGCTTAATTTCTCTATTCGTAAGCGTTTTGGTCTTATTGGGTTTCACGCTATTTGGCGGCTTGCAATTGCTCGCGGCAACTTTATTTCAATGCTTAGGCGATGGCATGAGCTATCAACTAAGCTTGATCGTCGCGTTTGCATTAATCAGTGGTGCTATCGATTTACCATTCGACCTATATCGCCAATTCGTATTAGAAGAGAAATTTGGTTTCAATAAAATGACGCTCAAATTATTTTTCTCCGATATGATCAAAGGCGGTTTAATTGGCGCAGCCATTGGCTTACCCTTGGTCTGGGTAGTTATCAGCTTGATGGATAAGTCAGGCAACTTATGGTGGCTGTACGCTTGGCTGGTCTGGAGCGGATTTCAACTCTTGATGATGTTGATTTTTCCGACCTGGATTGCGCCTTTGTTTAACAAATTCACGCCACTGGCCGATGAAGCTTTACGCACACGCATAGAAGGCTTGATGCAACGGGTAGGATTTGCGTCTAGCGGCTTATTTGTTATGGATGGTTCAAAACGCAGTGCACATGGTAATGCTTATTTTTCCGGCTTCGGCAAAACCAAGCGCATCGTGTTTTTTGACACTTTGATTGAACGTCTGGCACCACAAGAAGTGGAGGCCGTACTGGCCCACGAGCTAGGTCATTTTAAACTTAAACACATCGTCAAACGTATGGTGGTGATGTTCGCGGTATCGCTGGGATTCCTGGCTTTACTCGGCTATTTGAAGCAACAAATCTGGTTCTATACCGGTTTGAGCGTCGATCCTGTTTCTTTTGCTTCGTCAAATAGTGCTATGGCTTTGATTTTATTCATGCTGACTCTGCCTGTTTTCACCTTTATACTTTCTCCAATAACGGCTATCAGCTCACGCAAGCACGAGTTTGAAGCCGATGCCTTTGCGGTAAAACATACCAACGCAAACGACTTAGTGTCTGCACTAGTCAAACTATATGAAGACAATGCCTCAACGCTGACGCCAGATCCTGTGCATTCTGCTTTTTATGACTCTCATCCGCCCGCTTCAATCCGGATTGCGCACCTGCATCAACAAGCGCTGGCTTAAATCATTCGTTCCATCTAATTAATTATTAAAAGACTCTATGAAAACATCTGATCTTCTAGCAAAAAAATCCGCTCACACCGAAATCGGTTTGCAAGACCAAGAATTAGCTGCCTATTTCGCAGCAACACCCGGCTGGACGCAAGAGGGTCCACGCATCGTCAAAACTTATAACTTCAAAAATTATTATGAGACTTTAGCCTTCGTCAACGCTATCGCTTACACCATACACGAGGAAGATCATCACCCGGAATTAGTCGTCACTTACAACCGCTGTGTCGTTAAATTTGACACGCACACGGTCAATAATGGCACAGGTGGTATTTCAGAAAATGATTTCATCTGCGCAGCTAAGCTCGATGTGATCTTCACGCAGACCTTCGGTTAAGCGAACCGCATGTCTAAAAAATTCTCCCCGCAAAAGAAATCAGGTCCTACTGAACAAGGTACCGTGATTGCTGCTCATGGTCGCCATTATCTGATCCAAGCAGACGGTATTAAATTGCACTGCGTGACGCGCGGCAAGAAGAGTGATGTGGCGGTAGGTGATGTGGTTGAATATCAAATGACCTCAGCCAATCAAGGTGTAATCGAAGCCATCGTGCCGCGCACTACTTTATTGTATCGCTCTGACCAGTACAAATCTAAAATGCTGGCGGCGAATCTGACCCAATTGATTGTGGTGGTCGCCACCGAGCCTAGCTTTTCCGATGATTTGATTTCCCGCGCTTTAGTTGCATCAGAATCATCGGGCATTAGAGCCCATATTATTTTAAACAAAATTGACGTTACTACCAGCTTACCAAAGGCGCGCGAGCGGGTCGGCTTGTACGCCTCGCTTGGCTACCCTGTACACGAAGTGTCGGTGACGGCACAAGCAGAGGCAACACGCGAAAAAATGCTGTCTTTGATTCAGGGACAAAGTACGATTTTGATCGGTCAATCCGGTATGGGAAAATCTTCACTGATTAATCTATTGATTCCCGACGCTGAGATCGCCACGCGGGAAATCTCGGCAGCTTTAGATACAGGTAAGCATACGACGACATTCACACGTCTGTTTCAGATGGACGAGTATGAAGGTAAACCGACATATGTAATTGATTCGCCAGGCTTTCAAGAATTCGGCTTGCACCATTTAAGTGAAGGCATGTTAGAACGTGCTTTTCCCGAATTTTTGCCGCATCTGGGTCACTGTAAATTCTACAATTGCCACCACCATACCGAACCGGGTTGCACCGTTTTAGACGCAGTCAAACGTGGTGAAATCAGTGGCATGCGCCATGATCTATTCAAACAATTGGTACATGAAGCGGCACAAACGATAGGTTATTGATCAACTCGCTGCAGATCTCTGGAATCAAGGCGCAGGAGTGCGCCACTTCTGCTCTATCTCGGCATATACGCCATTTTTTCTTATCTTACGCAAACCTGCATCAAGCAAATTGGCAAATTTCGTTGATTCAGGTCGATATTTAGAAAAACTCAGGTATAAGTCACTTTGATTCAAGCTGCCGACTTGACGAATTTTATCTTTGAATTCTCCTGAATACTTACTCACCAGGTAATCCACCACTCTTGTATACACCAAAGAATAGTCAGAGCGCTTGAGCACCAATTTACGCAAATTCGACAGGTCCGTCGGAGCCACTTCGCGCAAAATTAACTGGTCGCCATCTATTTCATCCGAATACGTATAGCCATGGGTAACACCAACGTGCTTACCTTTAAGATCTCGCACCTTTAGGCTATGTTCTTTTGCATCCGCCAGGGCATAAATACCAATTTCTGCTTTGAAGATAGGTTCTTGATGAAATAAGTGGGTCTTGAGTAACTTACTATCTTTCAAACTGTCAAAGCACCCCAATTCCTGTCCGCTCTCCGCCAACATCATACAACGAGCGTATGGGGCAGTTTTGAACTGCACTTTAACATTAACAGCTGCATAGGCGGCTTCGATCACATCAACCGCCAGCCCTTGTAACTTACCATCTTTATATGCCGAATAGGGATACCACTCGTCCTCACCCACGAGAACAATCGTCGGTACTGCGTCATCCGCTGCTACCGAAACACTGATCAGCAATGAGCTCATCAGGCATAGGCAAAGCCCGGATACGCCTAGTATCCATTTAGCTGCTATCAGATAGGATCGAGAAATTATCATCATTATCATTTCTTTGGTTACGTAAACATTTAACCATAGATTGCCAAGAGTACAAAAAATAAAAACTGTTTTGCACAAATGAGGCGCGAATTATGCGAGTGGTTTGCTATGCCATAGAACTAATTGAAGGATAACTGGTCTGAACGCATTTACGAAAAAATTTTAATCCAGTTTTTTCTATAGCGAAATGAACCGCTTCGAAATAGATCGTTTAAGTATGCGCAGTAATTTTTATTAAACTATACGCAACAATTAAGTATATTCCTGTTTTCCCACTCTACTAGCTTTGATTTTTATCAACCTTATTCGTCTAACACTATGAAAATTCGCTCTCTACTGTTTAGCTTATCCTTGGGCGGCATGATTGCTTCGGCGTACGCTGCACCCAACGACAATGCTTATGTCCGCTTCCCCTCTATCCGTGCTGACACTGTGGTGTTTACTTCCGAAGGCGATTTATGGAGAGTCGGCGTCAACGGCGGCGCGGCGCAACGCTTGACCACTCATTTGGGTGCGGAGACCAACTCCGCGATTTCACAAGATGGCAAATGGATTGCTTTTTCTGCCAGCTACGAAGGTGCGCAGGAGGCTTATGTGATGCCGCTCGCCGGCGGTGTGCCTAAACGTATCAGCTTTGAAAATACAGCAGTCACAGTCTTAGGTTGGAGTGCGCAAGGTGAGGTATTAGTGACAAGCCAAAATCAAGTTGGACCCAGTGCGCAAACAGTGATCTCCGCGATCAATCCGCAGAATCTGCAACGTCAGGTTTTCCCTGTCACCGATGCCAATGAAGCCGCTTTGGATGAAAGTGGCAAAACTTTATTCTTCACCCGTCTCGGTCTGCATACCCGAAACGACAACGCCAAGATGTATCGTGGCGGTGGTTTAGCACAACTTTGGAAGTTCGATTTGAATGGAAAAGCCGAAGCGGTCAATGTCTTTGCCAAAGAAAAATCCAATAACCGCCGTCCTATGCTATGGAAAAACCGGCTCTACTTCCTGAGCGACCGCGACGGTGCTTACAATATCTATTCCGCCAATCTGGATGGTAGCGATGTACGTGCGATCAGCAAACATAAAGAATGGGAAGTCAGAAATCCGCAATTAGGTGATGGCAAGATCGTCTACCAGTTAGGCGCAAATTTGCATGTATTAGACTTGGCCGTATCGAGCGATAGATTATTGAATGTCGACTTGGTTTCCGACTTTGATCAGTCACGTCAACGTTATATCAAAAATCCTTTAGAGTTTTTGTCCAACGTTCAAGTCGCTGGCAAAGATGAAAAACTGGTCTTCACTGCACGCGGTCAAATGACCATCGCGGGCACTGGCACTCAGCGTCGTGTCGATATTAATTTACCTGATGGAGCCAGGGCACGCGAGGCAGTATTCTCACACGATGATCGTTACGTTTACGCTTTCGTTGATAGCACGGGTGAAAATGAAATCTGGCGTTTCCCAACCAATGGAAATGGTAAACCAGAACAATTAACCAAAGATGGTGAAACCCATAGACTCGCGATGGGCCCATCACCAGATGGTAAATATTTAGCGCATATCGATAAACGCGGTCGCCTTTGGTTATTGGATCTTGCCACTAAATCGAATGTAGTCATTGATGACGCATCCAAAGGCGGGAATGGTACACACGACGAAATCGTGTGGTCACCTGATAGCAAAACACTGGCGATGGTTCGCGGCAATAGTTCGCAAGGCCGCAATCAAATCGGCCTGTACGACATCGACAGCAAACAAACCCACTTCGTCACCACGGACCGCTATGAGTCTGAGTCGCCTACTTTCTCCAGCGACGGTAAGTGGTTGTATTTTTTATCGAATCGCAATTTCCAACCCGGCGTAGGCGCACCTTGGGGTGACCGCAATATGGGTACTTATTTCGATAAACGTGCTGGCATCTTCGCGTTGGCTCTGCAACCGGGCAATCGCTTCCCCTTTAAGCCTGATGATGAGTTGAGCAAAAACGGTGACAAAAATACCGACAAGACGACAGAAAAATCAGGCGAAAAAACGGACGTCGCTGACGCTGCCAAAGATACAGCAAAAAAAGCTGACAGCACCGCTGTGAAGAAACCTGGCAATGCCATCGTGTATCAAGGCTTAGCAGAACGCTTATATGAAGTACCTATCGCTGCGGGAAATTATCGCCGTTTGATCGCTGATGATAAGCGCTTGTATTTCATGGAGCGCGATGCCAATGATCGTAGTCGCAGCAATGTAAAAACCTTAGCTATCAGCAAAACAGCGCCGCAAGCAGAAGTCTTCGCGTTAGGTATTCGTAACTTCGATTTATCACTCGATAAGAAACGGGTACTTATACATACGGGTAGCGGCAATGGTGACTTCTATGTTGTCGATGCCGCAGCAAAAGCGCCTGGCGATTTAAGTAAAGCCAAGGTAAAAATTGACGACTGGAGTTTCAGCTCCAATCCACGTCAAGAGTGGAAACAAATGTACATGGATGCCTGGCGCATGCACCGTGATTTCTTGTACGACACCAATATGCGCGGTGTAGATTGGGTCAAAGTACGTGACAAATACGCGCCACTGGTTGATCGTATTACTGACCGTGCAGAACTCAATGACGTGCTAGGATTGATGGTGAGTGAGGTCAGCTCTTTGCATTCTCAAGTGCGGCCAGGCGATGTACGTCGCGCTGTGCCGGATGGACAGGCAGCCGGCTTGGGTGCGGTGCTCAGCAAAGTAGCCGATGGTTATCGCATAGATCATATTTATCGTAGCGAACCTGATTTACCATCACAACGCGCTCCCTTAGATAATCCCGATCTGGATGTCAAAGAAGGCGACATCATCACCGCCATCAACGGTAAAGAGGTGCTGGTCGCACGTGACATCTCTGATCTCCTATTAAATCAGGCCGACAAACAAGTCTTGATGCAAGTCAAACGTGGCAGCAATAGCAAAACCGTTTTGGTATCACCGATCAATATGATGAAGCAGGCTAACTTGCGCTACAGCGATTGGGAACAAAGCCTGGCAAGCAAAGTGGATAGTCACTCAAAAGGTAAGATCGGTTACTTGCATTTGCGCGCTATGGGGCCAGCTGATGTCGCCAGTTTCGCACGTGACTTCTACGCTAACTTTGATCGCGAAGGCTTAATCATTGACGTACGTCGCAACAATGGCGGCAATATTGATAGCTGGATCATAGAAAAACTCTTGCGCAAAGCATGGGCATTCTGGTCATCAGCCGGCAATCAACCCTACGCGAATATGCAACAGACTTTCCGCGGTCATCTGGTGGTCTTAATTGATGAGCTGACCTACTCGGACGGCGAAACATTTGCAGCGGGTGTAAAAGCACTCAACCTCGGCCCCTTGATAGGCAAACGCACGGCAGGCGCTGGTGTCTGGTTATCTGATAGAAATACCTTAAGCGATAATGGCATGGTACGTGCCGCCGAAAATGCACAATTCGACGTCAAAGACGGTCGTTGGTTGGTTGAAGGTGTCGGAGTCGCGCCAGATATTGAAGTCGACAATCTACCGAACGCAAGCTTCAAAGGTGAAGATAAACAATTGGAAGCAGCATTAAATTATTTGCAGAAAAAACTCAAAGAGCAACCAATTAAACCATTGGTACCGCAGCCGATTCCACCGTTGAAATAAGGCGACTACATCAGTAAAAAAAATGGCGCAGAATTTAAAACTCTGCGCCATTTTCTATCCTAAGTCAGGTTTTCCCAACCTATGCTCGATGATCCGCTGGCCCTACAACCTCCCGGTAGGCATGCCAAGTAGCATGTCCTATGATAGGCATAGTAATAATAAATCCCAGATTCCACGTCATAAAACCCAGCACCACAAAAGCGACGATGGTCAAACCCCAGATCATAGTCAAAGGCACATTCACAAATAAAGCAACGATACTGATAATCATGGCGGTAATGGCATCGGTATCCCTATCCAACATCAAAGGAATTGAGACCCAGCTAATTGCAAATACCAGACTGGCGAAAATAAACCCGACGCAAGCATAGACGAACAAAAATTCAACATTTTCCAAGGAAAAAAGCTTCGCCAAAAACCCTTCCATAGTTGGCATACCCTTGTTATAAAACAATGCAAAAATAATTAAAGAAGCACGAGCCCATACCATCATGATCACGGCCAAAACCACAGCGAAGGTGCCAATATTGCTCCAACGACCGCTCATAGAAAACGCACTGCCCAGCATGCCAGATCGCAGATTCTCGATACGGCGGCTTACGTCATACAAACCTAGCGCAAGTAGCGGACCGACCAGGAGAAATCCACAAGTCAGCGCAGACAAATACTGTGGCGCGTTAGCCAGTGTCAGTTTCAGTACCGCCCCCATTGCCGCAAAACAGATGCCGTAAAATAGTCCCACCATAGGTTCAGCGCGAAAATCCTGCCATCCCAGATACAACCAATGAAATGCACGAAAAGCACCAAGTCGTGCTACCGGTGGAAACGCGCTTTTTTGGTCTATCACCAAACGAATATCGGGTGCGGCGCTGTCGCCATCACGCCCACTGGTCGGCTCACTCATTTTGTCTCCTGACTTATTTTTATAAACGATGCTTGTTAGGGCCTGTTAACATTTAAATTGGGAGTGCGAATGCGGAAAAACGAGCACAGGGCTAGGCGTCAAGGCGCGCCGCAGTGCGAGCACTGTAAGCGACTTGCAACAACGCCATGTGCCCGTTTTACCCATTCCCGAAGGGTTCAAGCCAAAAGGCGCGATGGACAGCGTTGCAGCTCTTGCCGAGGCATCAGCCTCGGCGGCGAACTACGCCTTGCCATCCCACCTTTTGGCTTGAACGCATCTCCCAATTTAAATGTTAACAGGCCCTAATTATAGGAATTGCGTTTGCTATTATTCGACGCTATCACTGTCACAGTGTTCATTATCGGTCTGATCAAGCAGATAGTCACATAATCCTAAGCGACTTCGGTGGGTCACCGCAATAATGAAATGAAAAGAGATGCGAACTGGCATGGGTCAACAGCATTGACAAACTACTCGGTGTCGATGATTTGGTGTACTGGCGCAGATATAGGAATGGCAATCAAGAAAGTGCTACCGTGCTCTGTTGATTCGACCTTAAGACTTCCACCCAAAAGATTGTTGACGATATTAAAGCTGATGTGCAGACCAAGTCCCGATCCACCCTGCCCAAGTTTGGTGGTGAAAAATGGATTAAAGATTTTTGATATATTTTCCTGACGAATGCCTCCACCGTCGTCGGAAAAATCGATACGTACGATACCCGAATCACCACTATCTACCTCTGCATGTAATCGTATGGTTCCTGTATCACGTCCCTCAAAACCATGAATGACAGCATTGGCATAAAGATTGACGAGTACTTGCGTTAAGGCGCCGGGAAAACTATCTAGTTCGATATTTTCTGCTACATCGATTTCAAATCGTATCGCTTTATGTTTGGCCTGCAAACGCAATGTGGGTTCCAAGGCCAACAATAAATCCAATAATTTAAAATGCGCTCGTTTTTCACTGGTTTGATTCACCGCTATCGTTTTGAAGCTACGAATTAAACTGGCCGCACGTGTGATATTCACAAGTAGTAAGCTCGCTGCATCCTCTATGGTTTTGACATATTGATCCAGTTTAGACTTCTTGATGCTGCCATCTTGAAAGCACTGACGCATCTCAATTTGCTTATCGGCCAAAGTTGATACCACGGTCAATGCATTGCCTATCGGTGTATTGAGTTCATGAGCAACGCCTGCGACCAAGGCACCGAGCCCTGCCAGTTTTTCGGATTGTATTAATTTATCCTGAGTCGATTTTAAGGAAATTAAATGCGCTTCCAATTGTTGATTCGCAAGTGCCAGATCTCTGGTTCTGTCCCGTACACGATTTTCCAAAGACATATTCAATTCAGTAATTTCCTGAATTTTCTTGTTCACTTGAAACGCCATTAGATTGAATTGTTCCATCAACACAGACAATTCATCTTGTCCTGTGACGGTAATGACTTGCTGAAACTTACCAGAGGCAATTTCTTGACTAGCATGGGTCATGTCGCTCATGCGTTTAGAAAAACGTCGCCCAAAAATAAAAATAATCAGCAGGGTAAATGCCAGAATGAAGAAGATTCGTATGAGAGAGTTTCGTTTTTCTTTTACTGTCGCGTCCAATAAATTCTTCACCGACAAACCGAATTGAAGAAAACCGATTTTTTGATGATTCAACAGTATGGGATTGCGCACATGTATCGTGCCACTCGCAATAGCAGATTCAAGTTGATTCAGATTATTCGGCTTGGGTAAACTGAGCTTGTCGCTTAAGGTATTCACAACGGGCGTACCATCTTCATCACAGATCACGACATAGCTCAAACCATTCATGTCGTCTTCGCGCAATAACTCCTTAAAAAAAATTTGTACCGTTTTCAGATCTCCTACCGTGACGTAAGTAGATACAGACAAATTAAGTAACTGAGAAGTCTGCTCGACGCTAGATTTGACGTTTTGTAGTAGTGCGGCATTGACGGTGCGACTGCCATCGTAAATCACACCCAATATAAGAAAAGAAAAAGAACATACCACTACGATCGCAAACTGCCCGATGAGCGAGTGAAAAAAACGCTTCAATGCATAGGTCATCTGATACTTACCTCATTCGATTATGCATGGGGCAATTTCAAGAAACCAAACCTCATCGTCACCTACCGATACCAGAAAAAGTTTGATTTCTTAGAACTACCCACTATTTTGATGGTGCGTCTTTTAAGTGGCCAATCATCATTTTACTTTTTTTGAACAAAATATTTTTCTTAAAATTAATCTGATTCAAATTGTGTGGATACAAGACAACAATTTCCTGACATTTTTTAAATTTGTCCTAGAATGAATTCACCGTTAGTGGTCTTCGGTTTTCATTCTGGCATGCATAATGGACAGGAAAAACTATGAAACAGATGATACGCTCTATCGTGATGTTCACTGCATTAGCGACCATTACAGCCCCCGTCTTTGCTGAACTTGTCATAGTCGTCAACCCCCAAAGTGACACGAAAAGCATGAGCAGTTCACAAGCCGCGCAATTTTTTCTAGGTGGCTCGGTGCAATTTACGCCCTTAGAACAGGCCAGTGGTTCCCCCATACGTCTGGAATTTTATAAAAAAGTCTTAGAAAAAGAACCGCCCCAAGTGCAAGCGATTTGGGCTCGTATCGTGTTTACCGGAAAAGGAAAACCGCCCAGAGAATACAAGAGTAGTGACGAGGTAAAAAAAGCCATTCGAGAGAACGTGAATGCCATCGGGTATATCGAAAAATCTGCGGTCGATGATAGTGTCAAAGTAGTGGCATTGATTCCCTAATCCAAACAGACAATACCTCTTTCTGGAGATTGAATAATGAAAAAATCACTGCTAGCGCTCACCCTCTGTCTACTCTATCCGGCTATGAGTATGGCGACTGATTTAAGCGACGATGGCACCCTCAAACTCACCGGCTTTTATAGCATTACTGGTGCCAAGGTGTTAAGTGGATCAGCTTTGAAGAGCAGTACCCCCTGGACTTATCAGCAGTGGCAATGCCCTTGTTCTATGCAAGCATGGGAATATGCTGGCGTCTACGAAAAAAATAAGGGCTTCCAGTTTAATCAGGAATCCTTGGTGGGCATACAAATCAAAAAAGACTTCAGCCCTACTTTTTCCGCGACCACGCAAATCATTAGCCGTGCCAATAATCCGAATGCAGGTTCGCGTCCCACTTTTGATTGGGGATATCTGACCTGGACACCAGCACAAGATTCTGCCTGGACTTTCCAGGCCGGTAAGATGCGCATTCCCTTGTATTACTACAGCGATTATCTTTACATAGGCTATGCCTATCCTTGGGTACGCCCAGCGCCTGATGTCTATGGTTGGCCTATCTATGCCTATAACGGTGCCAATGTTAGCTACCGTGCGCAATTAGGTAAGTCAGATTGGGCAACCACCGTTTCTGCCTGGACCGGCGGTTATACGCAAAAGAATGACGCCTACGATACTTTGATTTATTACACGACTCCGACCCATGAATCTTGGAAGAAAATCCTAGGTGTCTCAGTCGCAGCCAATAATGGCATCGTTGATGTACGCGCCATGTATATGCGTTACAAAGACACGTTATGGCAAGATAATCCTGGCGGCGGCAATCTGTATTTAGTGAATGATCAATCCACCCAGATTATGGGTATTTCAGCCAATATGGATTATAAAAATTGGCTGGTGAAAGCCGAGGTCGATCGTTATCAACAAGTCGATGCCAGCAAGGGTTTGAACAATGTATACAAATATGCGCTGATCGGATTTGGCTATCAATTTGGTGCCTGGACGCCGATGTACACTTACTCACAATACACCACGATCAATGAGCCAACCGAAGGTAGAAAAACCCACTATCTATCGCTGCGCTGGGATTTCCATAAGGACACTGCCCTCAAAATTCAATACGATATCTCTAAAGACAAATCACACTATCCTTATCCTTTCTTCGGCGATTCAAAATTATTCTCAATTTCTTTACAAGGCATTTTTTGAAATTTTGAAGTTTGTAAATTTGAACACTTAGCTTCAATTTCGGGGCATTCTGCGTCGCAATCAGAATGTCCCGATTTTATTTACATCAACAATGACTTCTTCAGACGAAGTTGTTTTCCCAAAACCACGTTGCGCTAACAAGTCCGCTTGCTGATTTCTAGCACGTGGTAGCCACTGCAAGTTTGCACCGTGAATTTGTTGCAGCAATTCTTTAGCCTCTTTGCGCAAGTCCTCTAAAGCTTTTGCTGGCTGCTTATTCTTAGGGTCAAGATCTTCAATTACTACCTGACTATCTCCATAAATCAGCAGGTCACGCGCATCCTGTGCTATCGCTAATTTCAACAGCGCGATCAAAGCCTGATATTCGGCCTCGCTACTATTACCATAAGCAATCGAACGACTCACTTGCCACTCACGACCATCCGGTGCCCGTAGCACTGCACCAATCGCACAAGCGCCAGGATTTGGGCGTGCCGAACCATCAAACCATGCACACCAGGCCAAAGCTGGAATCACTTTTTTCGCTTGCTTTGCACTAAGTTTTTGCTGCGCCAACTGGCGTTTTTTCTCCTTGATTTCAGCCAGCTCATTCATCTGTTGACGACGTAGTTCCAAAAAATGATTCAAACCCTGCTGTCCTGCCGTTGCACTTAATACCTGCTCCAAAGCCTGGGCGAAAGAAACACCGTCGCGCTTGACCAAGCGCCGACTTTTTACCAATTCACGGTGAAATGCCAAAGTTTGTAAAGTATCGATGTCCAAGTTCACAGGAGCGCCGCTAACAAAATAAAAAGTATGATAGAGAAACACAGAGCCGACTATTGTAAACTGACATATTGCAATGATTTCACTCAACTAACAATAAATCACTTCGTCCAACCAAGGAATACTTATGTCACTCGCTCAGCACTTGCAATTAATGGCTCAATATAATCAATGGATGAATCAAAAACTGTATGACACAGCAGCCAACTTATCCGCAGATGCTTTAAGGGAAAATCGTGGTGCATTTTTTGGCTCCATTTTTTCGACTTTAAATCATCTGGCCGTAGCGGATACCATTTGGATTAGACGTCTAAGCGCGAACTTTCCCGCTGAGTGGGAATTAGAGGAGGCTAAACACTTGCAACAAATTCAGGCGCTTGACCTGACTTTGTTCGAAGACTTCGAGGCACTGCGCCTTTATCGCCACAAACTAGATAACATGTTGCTACAGCTGAGTCTGAAAGCCCAAGACAAAGATCTGCTCCTACCTGTCTCGTATCTCGATATCAAAGCTAATCCTCACACGAAACAGTTATTTAGCCTGCTCATGCATATCTTCAATCACCAGACCCACCATCGTGGACAAATCACGACCATGTTCAGCCAAGCTGGTGTCGACGTGGGCGTGACAGATTTAAATGCCTTGATCCCAGAGGTGTAAGCCAGCAGTCAGAGCTCACAAATACAGCAAGAAAAGCATGACAGCGCGGAATTCTCACGTCCGTTTTATTACAAATTAGTACTCACTTGGCTCAAATGCTGACATCACTGAACCTGGGGAAAATCGCTAATTTCAAGCTTGATCTATCACGTCGAAGGGCGCACACGCCCGCTATTTAGTAACATATGAATAAGCCTCAATAAAACAAAGCCATGTTGCTTGTGCGACCTCGATCAAGGGGCATTAGTAAGAATTCCGCATTTCTATATAGTCAAACCACATATAAGCAAATAAATACTAAGTAGTTTGTTATAAAGCGTCAGCAACTTATCATGCATGCTACTTTGTATGAGGCGCTATGACACTTACCTATATTATTTCCGGTTTCGCAGTTGGCACTCTGGTCGGTTTGACTGGTGTCGGTGGCGGCTCTTTAATGACGCCCTTGCTGACCCTGTTATTCGGCGTCTCGCCTGCAGTAGCGGTAGGTACAGACTTGGCGTTCGCTTCTATCACGAAAGCCACTGGCACCTTCACTCATCGTTTGCGCGGCACGGTCGAATGGCATGTCGTGCGTTTGCTGTGTTACGGCGCGCTGCCTGCAGCTTTGGTCGCGACCTTAGCCTTGAAACAATTTGGAGGCTTAAGCCAGGAATTAGGTCAGATCATTCGCTACTCTATCGCTGGATCGGTCTTCTTAACCGTCATTGCTATCTTATACCGTAGCAAATTAATCGCCTGGATCAATGCTCACCCAGAACGTCAATTGCATGGACAAAAACTCGCTATTGCCACGATTACTGCTGGCGCTATCTTAGGTATATTGGTCACGATTTCCTCGATTGGGGCGGGTGCAATCGGTGCCACTATTCTAGTTTTGCTGTATCCGAAAATGCCAGCAGCCCACGTCGCTGGCACTGACATCGCCTATGCGGTGCCATTGACCGCAATCGCAGCAATTGGTCACTGGTGGTTAGGCTCAATTAATTGGGAATTATTAGGCTCATTGTTGCTGGGCTCAGTGCCAGGCATCACCTTGGGTTCACTGGCGGCGAAAGCCGTACCCGAAAAATTATTGCGCGGCATTTTAGCGACAACCTTGACTTTGGTGGCTTGCAAATTAGTGCTTTAGTTCTTCTGTTTGTGGTTAGCAGAAACGAAGCTGTAGCCCCATACCCATAACAACAGCGCGCTTTTTAATCATTACGCTCATAACCTCAATGCCCGGTCTGTATATAAGCCGTATTTGCAAATCAGGTGCTCAGGTGCATTTATATAGGAAGTTTGAAGATGTATCGTTACGACCAACATGATCATTTGATCGTCCAAGAACGCGTTGCCCAATTTCGCGATCAGGTAAGCCGCCGTATCGCGAACGAGTTAACGGAAGATGAATTCCGTATTTTGCGTCTGCAAAATGGTTTATACATGCAGCGTCATGCCTACATGTTGCGCGTTGCCGTGCCTTATGGTTTGGTGTCATCAACTCAAATGCGCAAATTCGCTTTCATTGCGCGCACGTATGACCGTGGTTATGGTCACTTCACCACACGCCAAAATATTCAATACAACTGGATCAATCTGGAAGACACACCCGACATCTTGGCGGAATTGGCAAGCGTAGAAATGCACGCGATTCAAACCTCGGGCAATTGCATGCGCAATATCACGTCGGATGAATTTGCGGGTGTGGCAGCCGATGAGATTATTGATCCTCGCCCCTATGCGGAAATCTTGCGCCAATGGACGACCTTTCATCCCGAGTTCGCTTACCTGCCGCGCAAATTTAAGATCGCCATCAATGGTGCAAAAGAAGACCGCGCAGCGATTGCCGTCCACGATATAGGCTTAACGGTGGTACATAACGAGGCCGGTGAAGTTGGCTTTAAGGTGATGGTCGGCGGGGGCATGGGACGTACGCCAATTTTGGGTAGTGTGATTCGTGAGTTCTTACCGTGGCAGCACGTGATGACCTATTTGGAAGCGATTTTGCGTATCTATAATCAATTTGGCCGTCGCGATAATATTTACAAAGCACGTATCAAGATTTTGGTCAAAGCCGTAGGCGTAGAAGATTTCACGCGTCAGGTCGAAGAAGAGTGGCAAGATATTAAAGACGGTCCGGGCACACTGACTGAAGCTGAATTGCAACGAGTGGCCGCCTATTTCACCGCCCCAGCCTATGCCGATTTAGCTGCGACAGACAGCAATTTTGTGCAATTACAACAAGAAAATAAGGCATTTTCTAATTGGGTGAAGCGGAATGTAAAAGCGCACAAACAAGCGGGTTACAATGCCGTTGTGTTATCACTTAAGAAACCTGGTGTACCGCCCGGTGATGCGAGTGCAGATCAAATGGATTTCGTCGCAGATTTGGCAGATCGCTATAGTTTTAGCGAAATTCGTGTGACCCATGAACAAAATTTGGTATTGGCCGATGTGGAGCAAAGTCGTTTGTTCGAGCTTTGGAAAGAAGTCAAAGCACATGGCTTGGCGACGCCCAATATTGGTTTATTGACCGATATGATTTGCTGCCCCGGTGGTGATTTCTGCTCACTGGCCAATGCAAAATCGATTCCGATTGCACTCGATATTACCGACCGCTTCAATGACCTCGATTACTTGCATGATATCGGTGATCTGGAATTGAATATGTCTGGCTGTATCAATGCCTGCGGTCATCATCATGTGGGCAATATCGGTATCTTGGGTGTCGATAAAGATGGCAGCGAATGGTATCAAGTCTCTATCGGTGGTGCGCAAGGCAATCAATCCGCCATCGGCAAGATCATAGGACCATCATTTTCAGCTGGACAGATGCCAGAAGTGATAGACCGCATCGTGCAAGTGTATCTGCGTGATCGTATAAATGGCGAACGTTTCATTGATACCGCACAACGTCTGGGTATCGCGCCATTCAAAGAATATGTTTATGCAACACCTATAAAAACAATCGAGCATCACGGAGAAGATGCCGGTTCTGCAGTTGTGTACTAAGGGGAGAATGGAATGAGTAAAATAATTAAGGATCGCGCAGTCGTCGATGATGATTGGGAAATTTTGCAATTGTCTGAAGACGACAGTGCCGATTCAATTGTGGTACCAGAAGGCAAAGTCATCGTGCCTTTGAAAGTATGGCAGTTGCAAAGAGAAAGCTTATTAACTCGTGCAAAAAATCGCGCCGATATCGCAGTCTGGTTTAGCAGCAATGAACAAGCCAAAGAGTTAAGTCATGACCTTTCCTTGTTTGCTTTGTTAGCCGTTGATTTTCCAAAATTTGCTGATGGTCGTGGCTATTCCATCGCCTACAACTTACGCACCCGTTTCAACTACACAGGTGAATTACGCGCGATTGGTGACGTGTTGCGTGATCAATTGTTTTATATGCAGCGTGTTGGTTTCAATGCATTTGCTGTACGTGCCGACAAAAATATTCATGATGCGATCAAAGGTTTGACGGATTTCAGTGAAAAGTATCAGACCTCGGTTGATGAGAAAAATCCGCTTTTCCGTCGTGTGGAAAGAACAGGTATTTAAATGAGTGAGTATGCAGCACGCTTGACGACGACACTCAGTATTCTAGAGAAAATTGCGACTGAGTTTTCCCCTGCAGTCTTCGCTTCTAGTTTGGCAGCAGAAGACATGGTCTTGACCGATCTGATTTTGCGCCACAAGTTAAATATAAAGATTTTTTCTTTGGAAACGGGGCGCTTGCACAAAGAAACTTTGAGCATGTTAGAGCGTATCAAAGAGACCTATGAGTATGAGGTCAAACTCTATAAGCCTGAAGCGGAAGCAGTCGACAATTATGTCAAACGACACGGTTTGAATGCATTTTACGATAGCGTCGACATGCGTAAAGAATGCTGCAGAATTCGTAAAGTAGAGCCCTTGAATCGCGCGTTAAACGGCAACAAGGCTTGGATCACAGGCCAACGCCGTGCGCAGTCTGCCACTCGTGCTGAATTAGCCGTACAAGAAGACGATGTCGCCCATGCTATGCAAAAATTCAATCCTTTGACGGATTGGTCCGAAGAAGACGTTTGGCACTATATTCGTAGCAATAATGTGCCGTACAATTCTCTGCATGACAAAGGCTACCCATCAATAGGCTGCGAGCCCTGCACCCGTGCCATACAGCCAGGTGAAGATGTACGCGCAGGACGCTGGTGGTGGGAAAATCCCGAATCCAAGGAATGTGGTTTGCATGTGGTTGATGGGAAATTGGTTCGCATCAAAAGTATTTAATAAAATTTAGCTTAAAAATCTAAAACCCCTCAACACAGAGACACTGAGAAAAGCAGGAGAAAATCATTTCCTCCTTTTCCAGTAGAACTCTCTGGTTTTCACTCCTTATCTCTGTGTCTCTGTGTTGAGAGGTTTAAAAATAATGAATTCAAAGGTCAAGCATGAACACCGTAGTTGAAAATCACTTCATTGATGCAGCGAGTAATCGCCATCTCGATTGGCTGGAATCGGAAGCCATCCACATCATGCGTGAAGTGGCTGCCGAATGTACTAACCCTGCCCTGCTGTTTTCAGGCGGTAAGGATTCTGTGGTGTTATTACGTATCGCAGAAAAAGCCTTCCGCCCGGGGAAATTTCCCTTCCCATTGGTGCATGTCGATACGGGGCATAATTTCCCTGAAGTGATTACTTTCCGCGACAAACGTGTAGCAGAATTAGGCGAACGCCTGATCGTGGGTTCAGTCGAAGACTCTATCAATCGCGGCACCGTGCGCTTGCGTAATCCCAAAACAGATTCACGCAATGCAGCGCAAGCCGTGACTTTATTGGAAACGATCGCGGAGCATAAATTTGATGCTTGCATAGGCGGTGCGCGTAGAGATGAAGAAAAAGCCCGCGCCAAAGAACGTATCTTTTCTTTCCGTGATGAATTCGGCCAATGGAATCCAAAAGCGCAACGCCCTGAATTGTGGGACTTGTATAACACCCGTGTGCATCCGGGTGAAAACATGCGTGTCTTCCCAATTTCTAACTGGACTGAACTCGATGTCTGGCAATACATCGCCCGTGAAAAACTCGAGTTACCACCAATCTATTTCGCGCATGAACGTGAAGTGATTCCACGCAATGGCTTACTGGTTCCGGTGACAGAGTTAACGCCGCCGCGTGCAGGTGAGACGGTAGAAAAACAAGTGGTGCGTTTCCGTACCGTCGGGGATATTTCCTGCACTTGCCCGGTCTCTTCCGATGCTGCCACAGTCGAAGCGATTATCGAAGAAACCGCAGTCACTCAAATTACAGAACGCGGCGCAACACGCATGGATGATCAGACTTCTGAATCATCGATGGAAAAACGTAAAAAAGAAGGATATTTCTAATGAGCACCCAGGTACAACAAACCGCCACTACTATCGATGTCGCTCGTGAGCGTGGCCTGCTGCGTTTCATTACGGCCGGCTCCGTCGACGACGGCAAGAGTACGCTCATCGGTCGTTTACTGTTTGATAGCAAGGGCATCTTTGCCGATCAGTTAAATGCGATTTCTAAAGCGAAACACAAACGCACCGTCGGCGACACGATAGATTTATCATTGCTGACCGATGGTTTGGAAGCTGAACGCGAACAAGGTATTACCATCGACGTCGCTTACCGTTATTTCGCAACACCGAAACGCAAGTTCATCATCGCTGATACACCGGGTCACGAACAATATACGCGCAACATGGTGACTGGTGCATCGACTGCCGACGCCGTCATCATTTTGATCGACGTATCGAAAGTCAAACTCGGCGATGATGGCAGCGTGGAACTCCTCACACAAACTAAACGTCATTCAACTATAGCCCATTTACTGCAAATCGAACACGTGATCGTTGCCGTTAACAAAATGGATTTGGTAAATTACGATCAAACTGTGTACGACCGTATCGTCGGGGCTTACCAAGAATTCGCTGCACAATTAGGTTTGCGCGACGTACATCCTATTCCTTTGTCGGCGTTAGCGGGCGATAACGTTGTCACCAATAGCGATAATCTGGCGTGGTACCAAGGTCCAACTTTGATCGAGCTATTGGAATCTTTAAGCGTCTACGATGAATGCCATGACGAGCCTTTCCGCTTCCCTGTGCAATTAGTAGCGCGCCATAATGGTCATGAAGCGAACGACTTCCGTGGCTATATGGGCCGAATTGAAGCTGGAAAGATCAGCGTCGGCGATAGCATCGTGGTGCAGCCATCTGGCCAGACCGCAACGGTCAAAGATATTCAAACTTTGGATGGTTCATTGCAGACCGCTGTAGTTGGTCAATCTGTCACCATTTTGCTGAATGAATATGTCGATATTTCACGCGGCGATATGTTGGCAAGTGCCGACCGTCCAGCGACCATCTTGAAGTCGGTCAGCGCCGACTTGTGTTGGTTATCCGAAGAAGCCTTGGATGTGCGTCGCAAATATTGGCTGAAGCACACAACACGTCAAGTTGCCGCCCGTGTTGCATCGGTCGACACTTTATTAGATATCAATACCCAAGAACGCCGTGCAACTGATACACTTAAATTGAACGACATCGCTCGCGTCAACATCAATGTACAGCAAGCCCTGGCGGCCGATGCTTACGACATCACCCGCGCTACAGGTGCATTTATTTTGATCGACGAAGTCACCCATCAAACTGTCGCAGCGGGAATGATACGTCTTGGCTAATCAACATCAATCAGCAACACCCTCCATCAACACAACAACCGGTATCGTCTATTTAGTCGGTGCCGGTCCGGGTGCAGCTGATTTGATTACTGTGCGCGGTGCAAAACTTTTAGCGCAAGCGAATATCGTTTTGCACGATGCATTGGTCACTTCAGAAATGCTGGAACTCTGCCCGCAAGCAATCAAAGTCTCGGTAGGCAAACGCAGCGGACAACGCTCGGCTGCGCAAGAACACATCAATCAACAATTAGTCGAAGCGGCCCAACAACACGCCATCGTGGTGCGTCTGAAAGGGGGCGACCCTATGTTATTCGGGCGTGCCGATGAAGAAATGACGGCACTAGAACAAGCTGGAATACATTTTGAAATCGTACCCGGGATTACCACCGCCATGGCGGCTGCCGCCAGCGTAAAATTGCCACTAACCAAACGAGGCGTGGCACGCAGTGTCGCCCTCTTCACTTCAAGTACAGCACCCGGCGAATCAGCCGAAACCCGCATTCCTGATTGCGACACTCTGGTTCAATACATGGGCGGTAAAGAAGCAATACTGACCGCACAACGCATGCTGGCAAAAGGTTTTTCTGCTCACTTGCCTATCGTGATCGTAGAGAGCTGCAGTCGCTCCGAGGAAAAACATCTGCACCTGACACTGGCGGACTTGGCACATGGTTTGACACCTAGCGAAGGGCCTGTGTTGGTGATGATGGGTGAGTCGTTCAGAGCAAGAAAATCGAAGTAATACCGCCGTCGATTTATTGTTTCACCAGCAGTTTAGGGCCCCAAAAAACACTAACATCTCCTTGATGAATAGTTTGAATAATCAAGGATTTTAAACGCTTCACTTCTGACGCAAACACAGGCTCCTTACCATCACGTTCAATTTCTCTTTCCACCAAAGCCTGTACACTTTTTTCACAAATCGACATAAGATAACAATTCATCTTCAAATCGATTTCATCAGCACCACAACCACTTCCTAAGTCGCAAGCAGCCAATCGCCAGGCGTACTGATATGCTTCAGTAGCATCCAAAAGATTGTCAGACCGAAACGAAGCCGGCAGCTCATTTTTTGCCAACTTCGCCGCCAGGCTGCGGATAAGATCAGGATTTTTTGTATTGATGATATCAGTCACTAAAGCTTCAAGTTCTCGCTTTGCAGATTCAGGCTCAAAGTTTTTATTCAGCCGCGTATATAAAGCAAATATCGCGTCATTTTTTACACTGTCTGCTTTCAAAAGCGTTTGTTCTTCAGCGAAAAGATCAAAGCCTTCAAAACTTAAGCAGCGGTCACGTAAAAAGCTAAATGCAGCCTCTCTCGCCAAATTGAGTGCATGAACTTCATCTGTTTGATGTTTAACGACTGTGTTGGCCTCAAAACTAGAAGGGAAACCACTACGAAATAGCGCGCACTCTGCGATAGCGCTTCGTGCATAAAATACACTTCCTTGGGCAGCGCTATTTTTGAGTTTTTGAACCAATGCCCGCAGATTTCTTGAGCGTCTGAATTCAGTCGCAATCATTTCAAGTTCGTGAGGTGATTGCTTTGCGTTCTCAGCAATCGTCACAGAACCTACAGGTTTTTCTATTTTTCGATCTACCTGATTTGACATTGGGGGTGAAGGCTCATTTTCCACCCGCCCCCAAAAAAAGAAAAAAGCAAGTAGCGCCGCCAGACCAACTATGACAAAGCTAATAACTGGTTTAGTCATGTTGTATTGTTCGACACACTTGCGATTAATGAGCAAAAAATAAGTAAATACTATTGAGTCTTAGGTTTGAATGCATCCCAGTCACCGGCATTCACCACCTCAGACAATCGTTTATAAAATCCCATTAGTTGGGGCAGACGATCGGCCTCGTTGCCATTCTTCAAGTCCATTTCTATGTAATCCAAATAAGATTTTCCGCACAAATTGAATTGCAGACAAGCGATCATCACGGTTTGATGCGTGACATCACATTGCAAGCCTAGTGAGCACGGCACCAAGGTCCAAGCTTGCATCATATTACGTCCTGCTGGACTATTAACTTCATAGGCAATGCCATCCAACCAATACACTCTCGATTGAGCTAAATTACCTACGTTCAAGCTATAACCGTAACGCTCAATCAAAAGAGGATCTTTTGTGGCAAATATTTTTTTATTGATTTTATCAAGGGAAGCAGCCTTCTTCACCGCATCTTTCTGCGCATTCACGCTTTCGAGATCGGCAACAATCCGATAAAAAATATCCCCTGATTGTTTTGCTTGTTGACTCATAGTACGTAACACTGCATCTGAGATTTCACTCGACAAAAACCCTTGGCAAAGGGTTTTCAGGGACTCAAAAGCTTGTTGGCGTTTTGGGTAATTTTCGGGTGTGTAGTAACTTCCATACTTTGCAATTGACTCATTGCTGGTCACAAAATTTCGTACCATTAGACAATCCCTCACCCCTTTTTCTGCATAGAACCAGCCACCTAATTCTGGATGCTGTTTTGCCCACTCAACAAAAACCCGCATGTCTTTTGCTTGAGCGTATTTATTCGCCAACACATTCAAACTTGGAGCGGCTAAAATTGGCGCTTTCTCAGTTACTGCATTGAGCGACATCGAACTATCATTAACGCTTGCCCCACCTGATAAACTCCTGGCAAGCTCAGAAGTTGGCGCAATTGTTTCAATTTGCGCAAAGAAAAAATACATCCCAATTATGATCAATCCAGCGATTGTGAATGCACTAAATGTATTCTTGGGACTAGGCCTATTCATTCTATTTTTCTCTGAGTTTATTAGCAGTTTGGGCTAGGTTCGAGCTGACCAGAGCCTATGGCCTGGGTCAAGAATGCTGTCAGAAGTGATGCGCCTAGGTTTTATTGAAAAAAAACTGAGCACTATCGCAATGGATTTATACATTAAGTCCAATTGATTTGGATTCGGTACAAATCCTCAATTTCGATTCAGAGCACCAACACAATAATCACGAATCGCCAGCAATACCGCGGGATTTTCACCCGCGGCTTCGACTTGTTCCAATTTTAAATGCGGAAAGCGAACACGCAATTCCTCCACCATCAAAGGCAAGTCACGTAATACATGTCCGCCCTGTCCAAGAAAAATCGGTGTGATGGTGATGTCTTCGCAACCTGCATTGACTAAATCTGCGACCAACTCAGGCAGCTGAGGTTGCATCAATTCTAGAAACGCCAACTCAACCCGCATCTCGGGCAAGCTCTCTTGAGTCAATTTTTGCAGTCGTTGAAATGGCGCTGCCCAGCTTGCAGCGCGTGCACCGTGGGCGAAAAGGATCAGGGCTTTTTTAGACATCGAGGCAGGCTTTCAATTAACTAATTACGTTCAACGTAACGCAGGCCAGCGAAGGCCATGCCTGAAAATAATAAACTAGGGAATAAGGCAGTGATAAGCGCAGGCCAGGTATTAATCATGCCTAGATGTGAGAACAAACTGTTCACCAGATAAAACACCATGCCTAACATAATGCCACTGAAAATACGCAGGCTGATACCACCATCCCGCGCATGCAAATAAGCGAAGGGTAAGGCCAGTGCCATCATCACTAAAATAGAAATCGGGTAAGTAAGTTTTTTCCAAAACGCGATTTCATAGCGTTCTGTGGATTGCTTATTTTCAGATAAATGTCGGGTGTAGGATGCCAACTCATACGCAGACATACGATCAGGATCAATAAACAGCACCGCCAAAATATCCGGGGTAATTTCTGACTCTAAGTCTTTCGACGCCAGCTTGTGCGTATTCGAAGCAATCTTAGTTTCTTCTGCCAAGTTCTTAGGAAAATCAGTTTCTACCACATCGCTTAAACGCCAAACATGAGAGCGAACGTACTCCGCCTTGCTGGCATTAATTTCGCGTAGTAATTGAAAATTAGTATCAAACTCATACACTTTGACACCCAATAATGCACGGGTCGGGGAGACTTCGCGTACATTCAAAAATCGGGTGCCGATAACCAAAGATTTATCGTGAGCATCACGGATCAAATCCTTGGTCCACAAGCCGCTGCGAAAGCCTTGTGTGACTGGACCATTCGTCGCCGCGAGCTTCACTTTTTTTGCCGTCTTCGCGGATATAGGTGCAATCACTTCACCGAGCAAAAATGTAAATGCGATCAAAATAATCGCTATCTTTGCCAACATTTTCGCAGCGGTCCAGGACGACATACTGGCGGCACGCATGATAGTGAATTCCGAATTGCTGGCAAATTGTGCCAATACGTAGATAGTGCCGATTAATGCTGCAATGGGTAGAAAATCATAGGCATTGCCAGGAATATTCAAGAGCACGTAGAGCAAAGCATGTTTGATCTGATAACCGCCTTTATTCACCGAAGAGGCTTCATTCATTAAATCAAAAAATGAAGTGAGCACCAGCAAGGCGAGTAAGACAAAAAACACGGCACGAATAATTTCCGTGCCAAAATAACGCTGTAGAACTTTCATTATGAATTCACCGTTTGATCTTCAGCGCACTTCTGCTCTTTTTTAATTTGTATACAGCCCTTGATACGATTCCAGATGCCGCTAGGATGCAAAGGACTATTTAATTTCAGACGCCATACAAAAAATATCGCGATGAAAAGCGCAACCGTCGCATGCATAGGCCAAGACGCTTTCCAGAAGCTCAAACGACCTTCCACGACGGCCAGTTGCAACATATTTAAAATATTTAAGTTAATCGCGACAAAAACCAAGGCCACAATCATGTTAGCCGAACGTCCAACGCGGGGATTAACAAAGCCCAGTGGAATCGCCAACAGCATTAATAGCAAACCCATAAAAGGCAAGGAAACGCGCCACAGCAATTCGCCATCATGGCTAGGATTGGGTTGGTCCAATAATGCTTGCAATGGTAAGGCTTTGGCCGATTTATTATTGGTATCCAGCGTATTTTGTGCCGAGACCAAGACCGCATATTTTTCAAATTGCATCATCTGAAAATCACCTTCGGTCGGCAGACCATCATAGCGCCGCCCCTTACTCATGACCAGAAAACGATCGCCATGCGCATCAATTTCTATCTTACCTTCTTTCGCCACGATCACACTTGAACGTCCATTATTCATCATGCTGGTGAAAATATTTTGTACTTTACTCAGATCACCTGAAACTTCTTCCACGAACGAGACTCGACCACCACTGCGTGACTCTTGAAACTTACCTGGCGCGACTTTCGCGATATCTTCACGCTTTTCGTAGCGATTGCGCACTTCCATTTTTTGCTCATTCGCCCAGGGTGACACCACCAAACTTAAAGTCGCCACTATTAAAACCAGAGGAATGCCAACACTTAACACGGGCTTAATCCATTTCGTCAAACTCAAACCTGAGGCAAACCACACCACCATTTCCGAATCTTGATAAGCGCGCGTCACTACGAGCAAGACCGAGATGAATCCTGTAAGTATCAATAAAATCGGAAAATAGTCCAAAGAATTAAAGCCGATCAAAATCAGGACATCCGTGGATGCCACTTTACCGCCCGCCGCTTCACCCAAAATGCGGATCAGCATAAAGGTCACAGTAATTGTAAATAAGGTCGTAAATACAGCGCCAGCAGCACTGAGCAATTCTCGTCTGAGCGCACGTTCAAAAATCATAGGGATAAATAACTTTAATAATCAGGACGTTAATCGAGTCGTAAGTCTGCGGCTTGCAAACGCCGGGAAATCGATTCCAGCGCTATAAGGCGGTTATAATAATCGTTTTACCTAATTCTTCGCGACATTTGAGAATCTAATCGCTGAAAAATTGATCATTAAGATCAAAGAACTGATCGTTAAAACGGATCACCAATAAGGAGCAAAACGTGGACTTTAGCATAAAAACACTAGTAGCAAAAAGCGCGGCAGATAACCTAAGCACGGTCAAAACTGGCTGCATCGTGGTCGGCGTATTCGAAAACAAGAAATTGTCGGCACAAGCGCTACAATTAAATAAGAAAACAGCCATCGATGCCGCCTTAAAATCCGGCGACATCACGGGCAAAATCGGCTCTTCCCTGCTCTTGCGCAATCTCGCTGACGTTGCCGCCGAACGCGTGTTATTGGTGGGATTGGGCGACGATCCAGCCAAAGTCAGCGAAAAAGCCTACAACACCGCCTTACAAGTTGCTGCTCGTAGCTTAAACAACCTTGGTGCTGGCGATGTCAGCATTGCTCTGCCCACCGTCGATGGACGTGATTTGGCATGGTCGATCCGCCAAGCGGTAATCGCTTTCCACGAAGCAGTGTTCCGTACTGACGCACATAAGAGTAAAAAAGACACGATCGCAGCTAATGTAAAAAAAGTAGCGATTATTGTCGCAACAAGCGAAGCGAACGCGGCCAAATTAGCATTAGCGCAAAGTATCGCTTTGGTAAATGGCATGGAATTAACGAAAGAGCTAGGCAATATGCCAGCCAATTTCTGCACACCGACGCACTTGGCCAACACCGCCAAGAAGATCGCCGCCGAATTCAAAATGGGTGTGGAAGTACTGGAACGCAAGCAAATTCAAGCTTTGAAGATGAATAGCTTCTTGTCGGTTTCCGCTGGCACGGATGAGCCACCTAAGTTCATCGTTTTAAAACACATGGGCGGTAAAGCCAAAGACGCGCCCGTGGTCTTGGTCGGCAAAGGTATTACCTTCGACTCCGGTGGTATCTCTTTAAAACCAGGCGCAGGCATGGATGAGATGAAATATGACATGGGTGGCGCTGGCTCTGTGCTCGGCACTATGCGCGCTATCGGTGAAATGAAATTGAAACTGAATGTCATTGCAGTCATCCCAACTTGCGAAAATATGCCTTCTGGCAGCGCCACACGTCCCGGCGATATTGTTACCTCCATGTCCGGTCAAACCATAGAAATTTTAAATACTGATGCAGAAGGTCGTTTGATTTTATGTGATGCGCTGACCTATGTTGAGCGTTTCAAACCCGCGGCTGTGATCGACGTTGCCACCTTGACTGGCGCGATTATTACTTCACTGGGTCACCATACAACAGGCCTGTTTACGCGCCATGACGATACCCATGACAAATTAGCAGAGGAATTGCTGGCGGCGGGTAAACAAGCCAATGACGTCGCTTGGCGCATGCCAATTGGCGAGCTGTATAACGAGCAGTTGAAATCGAATTTCGCCGATATCGCGAACATCGGAGGCCCAGCGGCAGGCTCAATTACCGCGGCTTGTTTCCTTGAGCGTTTCACTAAGAAATACACCTGGGCACACTTAGATATCGCCGGTGTATCGTGGAAATCGGGCGCAGCCAAAGGCGCTACTGGCCGTCCAGTACCTATGCTGACAGCTTTCTTAGTGAACCGCGCTGGCTAAGCTGCTGATGTAGTCTATCAACGCGCTCTTTGTCCGCATCGAGCGCGTTTTTTATTTTTACGAATCCAGCTTTTGCGTGAGATCAAATATGAAACTAGTTACCTGGAATGTGAACTCCCTGAAGGTGCGCCTGCCACAAGTTTTACAATGGCTGGAAGCTAATCCTGTTGATGTCTTGTGCATACAAGAAACCAAATTAACCGACGATAAATTTCCACAAGTAGAAATCGAAGCCGCCGGTTATCAAGTCGCCTTCACCGGACAAAAAACCTACAACGGCGTCGCCATCCTTTCCCGTCATCCTATAGAGGAGGTGCAGAAAAACAATCCCCTGTTTGAAGATGAGCAGCAACGCATCATCGCCGCTACGATCGCCGGTATGCGCATCATCTGCGCCTATGTGCCGAATGGTCAGGCGCTCGATTCCGAAAAATTTCCTTACAAACTGCGTTGGCTGGCGGCTTTACACACTTGGGTCAAGAGCGAAATGGCGCAGTATCCGCAACTCGCTTTATTAGGCGACTACAACATCGCGCCAGATGATCGTGACGTTCATGATCCCGCAGCGTGGGAAGGCATGAATCTGGTTTCTCCACCGGAACGCGCGGCTTTTCAAGCTTTGATCGATTTGGGTCTGAGCGATAGCTTCCGTCAATTTGATCAAGCTGAAAAAACATTTAGCTGGTGGGATTATCGCCAACTGGGTTTCCGCCTAAATAAGGGCGTCAGAATCGATCATGTGCTACTTTCAAAACCGCTGGCCGAGCGTTGCACTTCTTGCGTCGTTGATAGAGTGCCGCGCAAATGGGAACAACCTTCTGATCACGCGCCAGTAATTGCGACTTTAGATTAGCAGCAAGGAAGAAGTTCCACGATACGCAAAAATCGCCGCAACAAAAAAGTAAAAAACCGACCGTTAATAAAAATAGCAGTCGGCTTTTTTATTGATCTGAGACAAAATAAGTTGAGATTCCCTGATTGCCGTGTTTAGCATGCGATTTTTCAGGTCAATTCCATGTAACACTCGGAATACACTTTTTTCTAGCCTGAGAGCCTGTCCCTATGCCGACATCTGCCCAAGATAAAATTCAAGGACTGACTTCACAACAGGCCTTAGCGCAGTTACAGCACGATGGTCCAAACGAACTAGCCACGGCACAACCGCAAAAATTATGGCAAATTGCCTGGCAAGTGGTTTCAGAGCCGATGATTCTGCTACTAATCGCCTGTGGCAGCATTTATCTGGTGTTGGGCGACTGGCACGAGGCGCTGGTGTTATGTGGTTTTGTCGCTGGCATGCTGATTATTAGCTTTTATCAGGAACATAAAACGGAAAGAGCCCTAGAGGCTTTACGTGACTTGTCCAACCCACGCGCGCTGGTCATTAGAGATGGTGTGACAGTAAGCATTCCAAGTAATCAAGTCGTAATCGGGGACTATCTGGTGGTGGGCGAAGGCGACCGCATCGCTGCTGACGGCCTATTAGTTACAAGCCTGAACTTAAGCGTGGACGAGTCATTATTGACAGGAGAATCGGTCGCCGTCGACAAAGCAGCTGATAGCAAACTTCTGGACGACAACAGCACTCGCGAGATCAAAGCCAAATTAGCTAACGATACGGACGACCATCGTGCCGGCTTACTCTTTTCTGGCAGTTTGGTCGTTCGAGGTAAAGGCATCGCTGTGGTAAGCCACACCGGTAGCAGCACCGCTATCGGTAAAATTGGTCAAGCACTGGCATCAATTAAAGAAGAACCAACCCGGGTACAAAAAGAGACGCGCAAAGTCGTCAAGTATGTTGCGCTCGCCAGTATCGTTTTAGCGGTATTACTGGCGAGCTGGTATGGCTATACACGCGAGGATTGGATACGTGGCGCTTTAGTGGGGCTGACTTTTGCCATGGCGATGATTCCTGAAGAACTTCCCATCGTACTCACCATTTTTCTGGGCATCGGTGCCTGGCGTATAGGTCAAAAACAAGTTTTAACACGCCGTATTCCCGCTATCGAAACTTTGGGTTCTGCCAATGTCCTGTGTGTTGATAAGACAGGTACTTTGACGCAAAACAAAATGGCTCTTGCCGAACTCGCGGCGGACGATCAGCACTTTGTATGTCACTCAGAAGAGAAATTGCCCGACAAGCTACATGAGCTTTTAGAATTTGCGATCTTAGCCAGCCAAAGCCAGGGCAATGAACCTATGGATAATGCCTTGCAACAAGCAGGGCAAAATTACTTAAGGGGTACCGAGCATCTGCACCAAAATTGGACACTTCTGGAAGAGTACCCACTATCAAAAGAACTGATGGCAATTTCACGTGCCTGGCAAAGTAAGGACAATAATATTGCACATCAGATTATCGCAAGCAAAGGTGCGCCTGAAGCGATTGCAGATCTTTGCCACCTGAATATTGAGCAGACAGCCAACTTGATGGTGCAAGTGAATGCCATGGCGGAGCGTGGCTTGCGCGTGCTGGCAGTGGCCAAAGCAGAATTTAGTCAAATTAATGAGGCTCAACAACAGGTGAATTTACCTTTAAGGCAGCATGATTTTGATTTCCAATTTCTAGGCTTAATTGCATTCGCTGATCCGGTTCGCGAAGGCGTCCCAACCGCGATTCAAGAATGCCGTAGTGCTGGCATACGGGTCATGATGATGACCGGTGACTATCCTGCGACGGCAATCAATATTGCACAGCAATGTGGTATTGATAGTGAAGCTGGCGTACTGACTGGCAAAAAAATGCTGTCCATGTCGGATGAGAATCTAAGAGCGCAATTAGAAAAAATCCAGATTTACTGCCGCGTCATGCCCGAACAAAAACTGCGCATCGTTCGCTTACTAAAACAATCAGGTGCTATCGTCGCCATGACGGGCGATGGAGTCAACGACGCGCCAGCACTTAAAGCGGCTCATATTGGCATTGCCATGGGCAAACGTGGTACTGATGTCGCACGTGAATCTGCAGCACTGGTCTTGCTAGACGATGCCTTTTCTTCTATCGTCGCGGCCGTCCGGTTGGGGCGACGTATCTTTGATAACTTACGTAAGACCTTGAGCTTTATCGTCGCGGCTCACATTCCTATCATTGGCCTGTCTTTCTTACCCGTCATGTTGGGCTGGCCAGTGCTTCTCATGCCTGTACACATTTTGATACTAGAATTAATCATCGATCCTAGTTGTTCCTTAGTCTTCGAAGCGGAGGTGGAAGAGGACAACATCATGCAAAGGCCACCACGCGCCATTGAATCGAGTATTTTTCAGGCAACGGTATTGTGGCGTGGTTTTTGGCAAGGCAGTATTAGTCTCTTGGCGATAATTGGCATCTATTGGGTCACCCAACAACACGCCATAGGCACCGATGAAACCCGCGCTATCACCTTCGCTGCGGTGGTCATCGGCAACTTGGGATTTATCTTCCTAAACCGTTCACTCAGTGGGAATTTGTCACAGGCGTTGCGTTCTCCCAACCCCATTTTATGGTGGGTCTGCGCGACTGCAACATTGATGTTGTGTTTGATACTAACGATCCCAAGCTTACGTCACTTATTTTACTTTGGCGACCCACAATTGCTGCATTTACTCCTGAGTGCAGGGGCGATGACTGGCGTCATGATCGTGCTGGCCCTGATTCAAAAAGTACTACTCAAATCGAAAATCGAGTTAGCTGACCGGATAATTTAGGTTTTTCACAACCCAAAATCACAAGGGAAAGTCAAATAAATTTCCATAAAGAAATTTTATCTGCTACATTGTAATTTGACGAAAGCAGCATTCAAGCACACAATCTAGCAGTGTCATTTTTAGCAAAATCAATTGACGCCATACTGGTCTGAAAGATGCATCAAACTACTTCAGATCAAACAGAGATAAATGTGATTTTCTCAATACGGAGCGACTCTGTGTCATGAATAAATCCGAAGCCCTAGCCCTATTAGTGGAACAAGCCCGTCATGGAGAACTCGTGTTTTCCGCAAGCGTTGCCACTTCCCTCAAAGTTCAAGAAGCGATCGATGTCCCCGATTGCAGCATTGATACAGCGACGAAAATCATTCTTAACGAACCCATGTTGGCGGCGAAAGTAGTTGCCGTTGCCAATAGTGCTGCCTATATGCGCGGCAATGAAGTCACGAATGTGCGATCAGCAATTGCGCGACTCGGCTTCAATACCCTGCGCGGATTAACCGCATCTATCGTCATGCGTCAAATCGCGGGAGCCAGTAAAGACCCGATTATTCGCAGCAAAATCAACCAATTATGGGAACACTCAGCACAGGTCGCCGCATTGTCTCAAGTGATCGCGCGCAGAGTGACCAAATTGAATCCAGACACGGCCATGTTCGCCGGTATTGTGCACGAAGTTGGTGGTTTCTATTTATTATCACGTGCGGAAGAATTTCCCTGCCTACTAGAACCCGATGACTTATCTGGCGCGAACGATGATGAAAGCTTTGATGAATTCCGGAATACGATCACCAAACCAGAATCAGAAGAAGTCATCATAGGACGAGCTGTTTTAAAAAACCTCAATCTCCCCTCGGAAGTAAATGAAGCTGTAGAGGCAATGTGGTATGGCTTACACGCTATGCCACCAGAGACGCTAGGTGACACATTGCTCCTCGCCAATGATTTAGCAAAAACGGTTTCGCCCTTAGATACACGCACCGATAGTGAAACGAATCGCTGCGAATCTGAAATTGATTTTGTGGTCGGCGATGGTAGTTTGCTCAGTATTCTGGAAGAATCAGAAGATGAAGTAATTACATTATCTGCTGCTTTAATTATCTAAGTTGCTGGCAGTTGCTGGTAGTTGCTAATAGTTGCTAGTAGTTGTCTATTCAGCACATTTAAAAAACTTGATTTTCTCAGCGATGATAAAAGGGTATCGAGTAAATTCGATGCCCTTTTTTATGAGCAGAACTTTGACCTAGATTACTTTCTAGCCAGCTTTACCCCATTTTTTCCACTAGCGACATAACATTGACAATACGCAAGCTGGTTATGCGATACTACGCGCTATTTTTAATCGCTTAATCATTGACGCAAGTAGTCAATCTAAGCCTCACCAGAGTTTGTCTCAGATGCATTCGCAATCGCCAACAACTAATGAAATTGCCAGGTCATCGGATAGAAATTTCGGTTTCATCATGTCCGCGTTTTTCCTGATCATCGCTTTCTTTCCCTTATTACATCACCAAGCAATCCGCTACTGGGCACTAATCCCTGCAGGCTTATTCTTTATTCCCGCCTTGGTGTTTCCCAAATTACTATCCAGACTCAATATCTTATGGATGCAATTTGGTGAGTTGCTGTCTAAAATTGTCAGCCCTATCGCATTAGGTTTAGTATTTTTTGTCGCCATCACCCCTTTTGCATTAATTATGCGCCTACTGGGAAAGCGCGGTTTAGACCTGAAATTCGAAGCTAAACGTGAAAGCTACTGGAAAGTCAGACAAGTTCCAGGACCAGATCCCAAAAGCATGAAAGATCCGTTTTAAGAAATTTATTGTGAATTTATTTACCCTGAAATTTCATTCGAGCCGACTTAAACCCATCGCAAACCACCTTCATTTCAAGGGCTACGATTTTGTTATTTATTAAAGAATTATTCAATTATTTGCGCTCTCGCAAAAAATTCTGGCTACTACCGATTTTCGTGATCATGGCCTTGCTCGGTGCGCTCATCGTATTGGCGCAAGGTAGCGCCATCGCCCCCTTCATTTACACTCTTTTTTAAGCGCCTATGTTTGTTGTCGGTATTTCCGCTTATTACCACGACAGTGCAGTGGCACTGATACGTGATGGTGTCATCATCGCAGCGGCACAAGAAGAACGCTTCACGCGTAAAAAACACGATGCCGCATTCCCAGCGCAGGCTTTGCAATTTTGCTTGGAACAAGCAGGCATACAAGCGGACGACGTGGACTATGTCGCGTTTTACGATAAACCATTCTTAAAATTTGAGCGCCTGCTAGAAACCTATCTGGCATTTGCTCCCAAAGGTTTTTCTTCATTTCGACTAGCACTGCCAGTTTGGTTACGTGAAAAACTGTTTCTAAAAAATTTGCTGGCAAAAGAACTCAAAAAGTTTTCTCCCAAGATCAATTGGGAAGATAAATTACTCTTTGGTGAGCACCATGTTAGTCATGCCGCCAGCGCGTTTTACCCCTCGCCTTTCGAAGAGGCTGCAGTCTTAACCTTAGATGGCGTTGGTGAATGGGCGACTAGTTCCTTGGCCATAGGTCGCGGTAAAACACTGGAAGTCATTAAGGAAATACATTTCCCACATTCCTTGGGCTTACTGTATTCAGCCTTTACTTATCATCTCGGTTTTAAGGTCAATTCGGGCGAATATAAAGTCATGGGTCTGGCACCTTACGGCAGACCGATTTATGTCGAGACCATTTTTAAACACTTAATCGATGTCAAGCCAGATGGTTCCTTTCGTCTGGATATGAAGTATTTTGATTATTGTGCTGGCTTGACCATGACCAATCGCCATTTTGGCGAACTGTTTCAATTGCCAGTACGCACCGCTGAACAAGAGTTAACCCAAGCCCACATGGATATGGCAGCTTCTTTGCAAACTGCCACCGAGCAAGTGATTAGTTTATTAGTTGCTGGTGTCGCCAAAGAAACGGGTTTAAAAAACTTATGTTTAGCAGGTGGTGTTGCGCTCAACTGCGTCGCCAATGGCAAGATTTTTAAAGACCAACATTTTGAGAATATCTGGGTACAACCAGCTGCAGGTGATGCAGGTGGTGCGCTAGGCGCAGCGCTCGCTGCCTATCATGGCTATCTCGATCAAGAACGCAAGCCTTGTAGTGGCTATGATCATATGCAAGGCAGCTATCTTGGTCCAGAGTTTGCTCAAGCCGATATCGAAAGTCGCCTGCGTGCAGCGGGCGCCGAGTTTGAGGTATTAGATGAGGCAAGGCTGATCGCCACTTGTGCCGATGACCTGCAAAAGGGTAACGCGATAGGCTGGTTTCAAGGTCGTATGGAATTTGGTCCCAGAGCGTTGGGTGCTCGTTCCATACTTGGTGATGCACGCTCACCACAGATGCAAAGCACACTCAATCTCAAGGTCAAATTTCGCGAGTCTTTCCGCCCGTTTGCGCCGTCGATTTTGCGCGAAGACGTCAATACATGGTTTGATTTCGACGCGGATAGTCCGTACATGCTGATGGTGGCCGAGGTCAAAGAAAACCAAAGGATAGCCACACCTGAGGCTGAGAAAGATCTATTCGGCATCGACAAACTCAAAGTCGCACGTTCCACTATTCCTGCCGTCACGCATGTCGATTATTCAGCCCGCCTGCAAACCGTAACGGCGGACACCAATCCGCGCTACCACGCCTTGCTATCGCGCCTTAAACAACTGACTGGCTGCCCAGTGTTGGTCAACACCAGCTTTAATGTACGCGGTGAACCTATCGTGAATACGCCTGAAGAAGCCTTCAAGTGTTTTATGGGTACGGATATAGAGCGCTTAGCTATAGGCAATTGTTATCTCAAAAAAGAAGTGCAAAACCCCGCATTAAAAATCAGTTACGAAAATGCATTTGAACTAGATTAAAGCTCATGAAATTGCTCAAAAATTTATTCCTATCGATAACCTCCATCGCCATTGTCTTGGGCATTGCTGAAACCGCTTTGCATTTTGCAGATTTTCCAGCTACCCCAAAACATGGCTGGAAATGGGATGAAAGCCCTTATCGCGGCCCTATGAATCAACATGACCAACACACCAATCAACTCGGTCTACGCGGGCAAAATATTGCCTATACCGATGAAGACTTCGTGGTGCTACTGGTCGGTGATTCGCAAACCGAAGCAGGAACACAAGTTTTCGAAGACATCCCCGAGGGCATCTTAGAAAAAGCCATCAAAGCACAATCAGGGCGCGACAAAGTCAAAGTTTTTTCCATTGCCTCGGCAGGATGGGGACAGGATCAACAGCTACTGTGGCTGACAAAATACTTTGAAAAATACCGAGCCAATGCAGTCCTTGTCTGGACCACACCTGTCAATGATTATTGGGAAAATACCTTTATCGACCGCAGCATCACGCTAGAAGCTGGCAAGCTAAAACCAACTTACACCCTGGACGGCGACAAGCTCAAAACAGTCATTCCGGCCAGTTTTGAATGGAAATTACGCACGCTCTTGGGTGTCGCTTTGAGTGCCCAAGGTAAAGACAAAAAAAGCTCAATTGAGCAAGTGCATTTAAATTATTGGCTAGCAAAATTGCCTGCCACCACCAGAGTAGCGACCGACCCCGCAACTTGTCCGAAAAATGAAGTGATAGAACAAGAGGTCATAGAAGCCTATCGCAAAGGCGAACGCGCTTACACCATCGTGACCGAAGAGGATGTTGAAGGCGGTCGCAATCATTTCTCACCGTATTTGAAGAACCTATCGCCGCGTGAAGAATACTCGATCGCCATTACTCATCGCTTGTTTCAAGAGATTGCCAAAGTCAGCCAGCAACACAATGCCAGCTTTAATATTCTGCATACCTACAGGAATGATTTAGATGCGGCATTCCGCGAAATACAATGCGTCAAAAATTTGAAGACTAATACGTATTTTGCCTACGATGGCTCAGATTGGTTGCGTCACTTGAAAAAGACGCCATTAGCCGATCAAATCATTCCCCTCAGGATTGAGAGCGAACAGGCATTAAATGTACGCGAGGGAGACTGGCATTTCGGCAAAGAGGGAAATCAAT
The DNA here is from genome assembly GCF_058808015.1 of Undibacterium sp. GW821-FHT11H02. Lineage (NCBI taxonomy): Bacteria > Pseudomonadati > Pseudomonadota > Betaproteobacteria > Burkholderiales > Oxalobacteraceae > Undibacterium > Undibacterium sp. GW821-FHT11H02. Next base: position 145,349 of record NZ_JBXARG010000009.1, read on the forward strand.
TAGCTATGCAGGAATTGGCAAAAGTCATTACACAAAAATACTTGAGCAAACCCTAGTGAAAGCTAAAAAACCAAAAGCCCAGCAGAAATATCTTGCTGGGCTTATTTTTTTATTCAAACCGTTCTTACTGTCCTAAGGCGTTTTTAATTTGTTGCAGTGACTGTGGATCCTCGATCGTGGTCAAGTCACCCGCATCACGTCCTTCACACACGGCTTGGATCGAACGACGCAAAAGCTTACCGGAACGGGTTTTAGGAAGCATCGCCACAAAATAAACCCGAGCTGGGCGTGCCACCGCACCTAATTGTTTGTCAACCACGGCCATCACTTCGGCTTCCAAGGCTTTTGCTAACTCAGGTGAGGCCGCACGTTCTGGATTTTTGATAATTGCAAACGCGACCGCAACTTGCCCTTTCAATTTATCTTCAATACCTACCACGGCGACTTCAGAAATTTGCGGATGACTGGAGATGCTTTCTTCGATTTCACGCGTGCCGAGACGATGTCCGGCTACATTAATCACGTCATCTGTACGGCCCAAAATAAAGAAATACCCATCTTCATCGCGTATGCCCCAATCAAAGGTGGAATAGAGTTGTTCATGTGCGAAATTAGACCAATAGGTTTGCACAAAGCGCGCATCATCACCGTAGATGGTTTGCATACACCCAGGTGGTAATGGGCCTTTAATCGCCACCACACCTTTTTCATTCGCACCACACACCGCGCCAGTCGCTTCGTTGATGATGGTAACGTTGTAACCGTACATGGCAATTCCTGGGCTACCAAGACGGGTATCTTTATGTTCAACACCACGCGCGACCGACAAGATAGGCCAGCCGGTTTCAGTCTGCCAGTAATTATCGATGATCGGCACGCCCAATTCCGTAGCGATCCAGTTCGAGGTAGTTTCATCGAGCGGCTCACCCGCCAAGTACAAGGCTTTGAGTGAAGAGATATCGTATTTCTTCATCAACTCGACAGGATGCTTCTTCAATACCCGTACTGCCGTTGGTGCTGAGAACATGCGTGTGACTTTGTATTTTTCAACGATACTCCACCATACGCCCGCATCAGGGCGGATTGGTGTGCCCTCGTACATTATGGTCGCCATGCCCGCGATCAAAGGACCATACACGATGTAAGAGTGCCCTACTACCCAACCAATATCAGAAGTCGCGAAATAGGTTTCGCCTGCGTTGCCGCAGAAGATATTTTTCATCGATGATGCTAATGCCACCGCATAGCCACCGACATCACGCTGCACGCCTTTGGGTTTGCCTGTGGTACCTGAGGTGTACAGCACGTAGGACATTTCATTTGATTCGAGCCACGTCACTGGCACTTGCGCGTTCATGTGTTGTTCACGCAATGCTGCGTAATCGACATCACGGCTTGCAACGATATTCATCGCATCCAGACCACGATTGACTAACAAGACTTTGGCAGGTTTGTGCTCCGCCAACTGAATCGCTTCATCGAGCAGAGGTTTGTAAGGCACTGCCTTACCTCCGCGCATCCCGGCGTCAGCAGACACCACCAATACGGGTTTAGCATCATCAATACGCGTTGCTAAACTCTTAGAGGCGAAGCCACCGAACACCACGGAATGCACAGCACCGATGCGAGCACACGCCAACATGGCGAATGCCGCTTCAGCAATCATGGGCATATAGATTAAAACTCTATCGCCCTTCTTGACACCGAGATCCAACATCATCGCTGCCATACGTTGAACTTCGACATGCAATTCAGCAAAGCTGTAGGTTTTCTCGGAATTGGTTTCAGTCGAAATGGCGATCAATGCCGCCTTATCCGACTGTGTCTCCAACCAACGATCAATCGCGTTATAACAAAGATTCGTCTCACCGCCGACAAACCATTTGGCAAATGGTGGTTTGCTGTGATCGAGTACTTGAGCATAGGGTTTGCGCCAACTGATGAGTTGGGCTTGTTTATCCCAGAAGCTAGGAGGGTCTTGAATTGAGGCTTGATAAAAATCTTGGTAGTTCATGGTGTCTCCAGTTTTTTATAGCGTTTTGGTTTGAATTCTGTTTGGCGTTCTTGTGATTGTTGTTGGTTTTAGGTAATCGCCATTTGTACTACATCAAAATTTGTCATTCTCGCGATGTCTTTTTCGTTGGAACGATCCATTTTCTCGGTAAATCATCGTCCTCTGGTCGGGGGTGGCCCGACAGCCAGTTACCTTTTTTGCTTCGCCAAAAAAGGTAACCCAAAAAAGGCGACCACGCTGCCACTGCCCTTCGGGTGCCCAATTGTGCAAAACAAAAAATGGGAAAGTGTTGAAACTCGCTTCGCTCAGACAGCAACACTTTCTTTATCCATTTTCTGTTCTGCACAATTGGCAGTGTCAGAAGTGGGTGAAAATCAAACACAACTTCAAAAACAACGGCAACACCAAAACAATCTGTACCGATGGCCGTTCATTTTTCTATTAGCAGCTGTAGGTCGCTGTTTTTGACTTTGCTTTTGACCTACCCCCGTTTGAGACGATGTAATTTGTGCTTCACAGAAAATGGATAAGAAAGTGTTGTGTTTGAGCCGAAGGCGAGTTTCAACACTTTCCCATTTTTTGGGATGCACAAATTATGCTGAAGCGTAGCGTAAGCACCCCGAAGGGGCGAGTCTACGGTCGCCTTTTTTGGCTTACCTTTTTTGGCGAAGCAAAAAAGTTAAGTAGCTGTCGGGCTACCCCCGACCAACAGACCTCAAATCAACAGCACCAATCATTCAAGAAACAAAAACTCAAAAACAATCCCCAGGCACCCGAACAAACCCTTCCATCAAAACCCGAGCACTACGACTCATACTAGCTTTCTTCACAACCCACTCCGCACCAACTAACTGCGCCTCAGCCCCAACGCGCAAGGTGCCAGATGGATGACCAAAACGCACGGCAGAACGCGCACCACCTCCTGCAGCTAAATTCACTAAGGTTCCCGGAATAGCAGCCGCTGTGCCAATGGCCACCGCCGCCGTGCCCATCATCGCATGATGCAATTTACCCATAGACATAGCGCGTACACACAAATCAATTTCACTCGCATGAACCTGTTTTCCACTAGAAGAAACATAATCCAAAGGCTTAGAAACAAAGGCTACCTTTGGTGTGTGCTGACGCTTCGCTGCTTCATCTATGTGCTTGATCAAACCCATGCGTACTGCGCCATAAGCACGGATAGTTTCAAACTTCGCTAAGGCTGCTGCATCGCTATTAATCGCATCTTGTAACTCGGTGCCGGTGTAGCCAATTTCTTCGGCGTTCACAAAAATCGTCGGGATACCGGCGTTGATCATGGTCGCTTTTAAGTTGCCTATGCCTGGCACTTCGAGATCATCGACCAGATTCCCGGTTGGGAACATAGAACCGCCTGCGCCCTCTTCTTCGGCTGCGGGATCCATAAATTCGAGTTGCACTTCGGCTGCAGGAAAGGTCACGCCGTCGAGTTCGAAATCACCGGTTTCCTGTACTTCGCCATTTGTCATCGGCACGTGAGCGATGATGGTTTTGCTGATATTCGCTTGCCAGATGCGTACAAGGGCAATGCCGTTTTGCGGAACATTGTCGACCAAACCCATGCTGATCGCGCATGAGCCAACCGCTGCGGACAGATTGCCGCAATTACCGCTCCAATCGACGAAGGCTTTATCGATCGCGACTTGTCCGAACAGATAATCGACATCGTGATCTGGCTTACTACTTTTGGCGAGCAAAACTGTTTTTGAGGTGCTAGAAGTGGCGCCGCCCATGCCATCGATTTGTTTGCCATAAGGATCGGGGCTGCCGATCACGCGCAGTAACAATGCGTCACGTGCAGCGCCTGCTTGCTGTGCGGCTGCTGGTAAATCCTGCACACGGAAGAACACGCCTTTGCTGGTACCACCACGCATGTAGACGGCTGGGATTTTGATTTGGGCTGGGTGGGACATTCGTCTTCCTTCTTATCTAAATTCTTTGTTAGTCACGAACAACGACTGTACATTGCTGCCTGTTCACCCCTTCCCCTTCAAGGGGAAGGTTGGGATGGGGATGGGTTTCAATTGAATGAGCTAGGCGCTTTCCCACTTCGCAAACCCATCCCCACCCTAGCCCTCCCCTTGAAGGGGAGGGAATTACCGATCTAATCTGAGGCAATACGAATCACCAGATGCTCAGGCAGATTTACTCGACTCCAAAAAGTCCTGAGCAAAACGCTGCAATACACCACCGGCTTCATAAATCGATACTTCTTCCGCCGTATCGAGACGGCAGGTCATCGGCACCTCAACACGTTCACCATTCTTACGATGAATGACCAAAGTTAAAGTCGTACGTGGCGTGCGTTCACCGATGACGTCATAGGTTTCTGTGCCATCCAAAGCTAAAGTCAAACGATTCACGCCTGCTTTAAATTCTAGTGGTAACACGCCCATACCGATCAAGTTGGTGCGGTGGATACGTTCAAAACCTTCGGCCGCAATCACTTCGACGCCCGCCAAACGTACACCCTTCGCTGCCCAGTCGCGTGAGGAACCTTGACCGTAATCGGCACCTGCGATAATGATCAAAGGCTGCTTACGTTCCATATAGGTTTCAATCGCTTCCCACATGCGCGTGACTTTGCCTTCTGGCTCAATGCGGGCCAATGAGCCGGCTTTGATTTTGCCTTCTGCATCACGCACCATTTCATTTTTCAAAGTCGGATTAGCAAAGGTTGCGCGTTGGGCGGTTAAGTGATCGCCACGATGCGTCGCATAGGAATTGAAATCTTCTTCTGGCAAACCCATTTTGGCGAGATAAGCACCCGCCGCGCTATCGAGCATAATCGCGTTAGATGGCGATAAGTGATCGGTCGTGATGTTGTCACCTAAGACTGCCAAAGCACGCATGCCCGTCATCGTACGCTCACCCGCTAAAGCGCCTTCCCAATATGGCGGACGACGAATGTAAGTGGATGGTGCGCGCCAATCGTACAAAGGCGCTACACTCGCCGCTTGCTCAGTTGAGATCGCGAACATAGGCTCGTACACTTTGCGGAACATCTCAGGCTTCACGCTAGATTTCACAATCGCATCGATCTCTTCATCAGTAGGCCAGATGTCTTTCAAGCGAATTTCTTTGCCATCGACAACCGTCAACACATCTTTCTCAATATCAAAACGTATCGTGCCAGCAATCGCATAGGCGACGACAAGCGGTGGCGATGCGAGGAAGGCTTGTTTTGCATACGGATGAATACGGCCATCGAAATTACGATTGCCAGATAAGACGGCAGTCGCATACAAATCGCGGTCAATAATTTCTTGCTGAATCACCGGATCAAGCGCACCCGACATACCGTTGCAGGAAGTGCAGGCATAAGCCACCACGCCAAAACCCAGCGCTTCTAAGTCTTGCATCAGACCAGCTTCTTCCAAGTACAAAGTGACCGCTTTGGAGCCCGGCGCCAAAGAAGACTTGACCCAAGGTTTGCGTGTTAAACCGAGGCGATTCGCATTACGTGCCAACAAGCCCGCCGCAATCACATTACGTGGATTGGAAGTATTGGTGCAGCTGGTAATCGCTGCAATAATCACCGCGCCATCAGGCATTTGGCCGGGTACATCATCCCACGCGGCAGCGATCCCTTTAGCACTTAAATCACTGGTCGCCACACGGGCATGCGGATTCGATGGACCTGCCATATTGCGCACGACTGATGACAAATCAAATTGCAGTACGCGTTCATATTCGGCTGTTACTAAAGAGTCTGACCACAAGCCAGCGACTTTGGCATAAGTCTCCACCAAGGCAACTTGTGTATCTTCACGGCCCGTCAATTTCAAGTAATCGATGGTTTGCTGATCGATACTAAACATCGCCGCCGTCGCACCGTATTCAGGTGCCATATTCGAAATCGTGGCGCGATCACCTAGCGTCAATGCTGCGGCACCGCTACCATAGAATTCGAGATAAGCGCCCACCACTTTAGACTTACGCAAAAATTCTGTGAGGGCCAATACCACGTCGGTTGCGGTAATACCAGGCTGTGGTTTACCGCTGAGTTCAACGCCAATGATGTCGGGCAAGCGCATCCACGAAGCACGACCTAACATGACGTTTTCTGCTTCGAGACCACCAACACCAATCGCGATCACACCCAGCGCATCAACGTGCGGTGTATGACTATCTGTACCAACTAAAGTATCCGGAAATGCCACACCATGTTGTGACTGTATCACTGGCGACATGCGCTCCAGATTAATCTGATGCATGATGCCATTCCCCGGCGGGATCACTTCCATATTCTTAAATGCGAGCTTAGTCCAGTTAATGAAGTGAAAGCGATCTTCATTGCGACGGTCTTCAATCGCGCGATTCTTTTCAAACGCTTGCGGATCAAAACCACCACATTCAACAGAGAGTGAATGATCAACGATCAACTGCACTGGCACGACAGGATTTACCTGCGCCGGATCACCGCCTTGATCGGCAATCGCATCACGCAAGCCCGCCAAATCGACTAAGGCTGTTTGACCGAGAATATCGTGACAAACCACACGTGCCGGGAACCAAGGAAAATCCAAATCACGCTTGCGTTGTATGAACTGTTTTAAAGAATCCGTCAAGGTCGCGGGATCGCAACGACGTACCAGGTTTTCTGCCAGTACGCGTGAGGTATAAGGCAGCTTGGCGTAAGCACCAACTTCGATGGCATCGACGGCTTCACGTGCATCGAAGTAATCGAGCTGCGTGCCGGGTAGGTTTTTGCGGAATTGTGTGTTCATAGTTTATCCATTTTTAGATCAAAACCCCTCAACGCCGAGGCGCAGAGACGCTGAGAAAAACGAAAAGAGAGGAAACAGTTTCGTTCTCTTCCTGTGCCATATCCCAGAAGCAAGAACATGATTTTCTCTGCGCTCCTCTGTGTCTCGGCGCCTCGGCGTTGAGGGGTTTTCAAAACATTCAATAATTTACTTACGGTCCTTCAAAGCCACAAACGCCAAATCCTCAGGCCCTACATAATTCGCACTCGGACGAATGATCTTGTTGTCGATACGTTGTTCAATGATGTGTGCCGACCAGCCAGATGTCCGTGCGATCACGAACAAAGGTGTGAACATCGCGGTTGGTACGCCCATCACGTGGTATGACACAGCCGAGAACCAGTCCAAATTCGGGAACATTTTTTTGATGTCCCACATCACTGTTTCTAAACGTTCTGCGATGTCGTACATTTTGGTGGAGCCAGCTTCGACCGACAAAGTACGCGCGACTTCTTTGATGACTTTATTACGTGGATCAGAGACCGTGTACACAGGGTGACCAAAACCAATCACCACTTCTTTATTTTCAACACGACGTTTGATATCGGCTTCTGCTTCGTCTGGATTGTCATAGCGTTTTTGGATTTCAAACGCGACTTCATTCGCGCCGCCGTGTTTAGGTCCACGCAATGCACCGATTGCACCGGTGATAGCGGAATGAATATCGGAACCCGTACCCGCAATCACGCGGCTAGTGAAAGTCGATGCATTGAATTCGTGTTCCGCGTACAGAATCAAGGATGTATGCATGGCGCGAACCCAAGATGCTTTTGGTTTTTCACCGTGCAATAAATGGAGGAAGTGACCACCGATAGAATCATCATCGGTTTCAACTTCGATGCGCTTGCCGTTGTGACTGAAGTGGTACCAATACAAAAGCATAGAACCGAAAGACGCCATCAAGCGGTCGGCAATATCACGTGCACCTGGGGTATTGTGATCGTCTTTTTCTGGCAAGGTGCAACCTAGTACGGATGAGCCCGTGCGCATGACATCCATAGGATGCGATGATGCTGGCAGAGCTTCCAAGGCCAATTTCAAATTCGCAGGCAAGCCGCGCAGGGATTTTAATTTTGCTTTGTAGGCAGATAATTCAGCCGCTGTTGGCAATTTACCGTGTACCAACAAATGCGCGATTTCTTCAAATTCGCAATTGTCTGCCACGTCTAAAATATCGTAACCGCGATAGTGCAGATCGTTACCTGTTTTACCTACGCTACACAGCGCCGTATTGCCAGCAGCAACGCCAGATAAGGCAACGGATTTTTTTGGTTTAAATGTTGGGTTTTCTTGTGTGGTCATTTCTTTCTCCATTGATTTTTTTGAACCGCAGAGGCGCAGAGCACGCAGAGTTTCTTAATTTCCGTCTCTGCGACCTCTGCACCTCCGCGGCGAGGCTTTTCGTTTATTTCGCTTTTTGTTGCGCAAACAAAGCATCTAACTTCTGTTCAAAGTCGTGATAGTTAATACGCTCATACAATTCCATACGCGTTTGCATCGTATCGACCACATTCTTCTGCGTACCATCACGACGAATCGCGGTGTAGACGTTTTCTGCGGCTTTATTCATGGCACGGAAGGCGCTGAGTGGATACAACACCAAACCGACATCTGCAGACGCCAACTCTTCGACTGTGTACAAAGGTGTGGAGCCAAATTCGGTGATGTTGGCGAGAATAGGCACCTTGACTGCGTTGGCAAATTGCTTGTACATATCGAGTTGGGTAATCGCTTCTGGGAAGATCATGTCTGCACCGGCTTCAACACACGCCAAAGCACGGTCAATCGCCGCTTCCAAACCTTCCACCGCAAGCGCATCGGTGCGCGCCATGATGACGAAGTTTTCATCAGTACGTGCATCGACGGCGGCTTTTACGCGATCAACCATTTCTTGTTTGCTGACGATTTCTTTACCCGGACGATGACCGCAACGCTTGGCACCGACTTGATCTTCGATATGCATGGCAGCTGCGCCAAATTTGATCATAGACTTCACGGTACGCGCCACATTGAAAGCCGACGAACCGAAACCGGTATCGACGTCGACCAGCAAAGGCAAATCACACACGTCTGTGATACGGCGGACATCGGTCAAGACATCGTCCAAATTGGAAATGCCCAAATCTGGCAAACCCAGCGATCCAGCAGCCACGCCGCCGCCAGACAAATAGATCGCTTTAAAACCAGCGCGTTTCGCTAACAAAGCATGATTGGCGTTAATCGCACCCACTACTTGTAGTGGAGATTCTTCTTGCATCGCCTTGCGGAAGGCGGCACCTGCGGAATATTGAGACATGTTGGTTTCCTTATATGTTGGATGCATGTGCTATTGCAAAGCGCGTGCCAGTCTTGAACAAGTCCCTACTCATAAACAACAGATACTTTAAGAATCAATCACTTAAAATCAAACCATCCGACAGATACTTGAGCATGGAAGTAGGATATGTTTCATAATAGCGTTTCATTACTTAGGCAATTGAAACGCGATTGAAACATAAATGAAACACCACAAAACAATATCACACGAACACTGAAACATCATGAGCCGACGCCCACCCATTCCACGCGACCCACAAGACAAGCCCATCATTTGGACCGTTTCTATCTCGCGCCTGTTTGATTTATTCCGCGACATCATGGTGGAATACGATGCCAGTGCCGATATTGAGCCCATACACTTGGGCTTCGAAGAAGCGGCGCAAACCCTGCGTGAGCGATTACAGACAGAACCTTGTGATGCAGTGATTGCGGCAGGCTCAAATGGCGCGTATCTCAAAAATCGCCTGCCAGTGCCTGTGGTCATTGCCAAAGCCAGCGGCTTTGATGTGATGCAAGCTTTGGCGCGCGCGCGCAAAGTGTCGTCAAAAATAGCGATCGTTACGTATCAAGAAACGATGCCGGAATTAGCTGATTTTAAAACCACCTTTGGTTTCCAAGTTGAGCAACGCACCTATGTCACCGAAGAAGATGCGAAAGCGCAAATCAGCGAGCTCAAAGCGATGGGAATCAAAGCCATCGTGGGTGCCGGACTAATTACCGATTTGGCCGAGGAAGCCGGTCTCACTGGGATTTTCATGTATTCCGCTGGCTCGATTCGGCTCGCCTTTGATGACGCCATCGAAATCGCCCGTTTGACACGACTGGAAGCTTCCAAGGGGCGTCAAAAGTCGGTTGGTGAACTACGTGCACGTCACAGTATCAATGACTTGCGCGGCGATTCGCCAGCGATGCAAGAAGTCAGAAAAACCATCATGTTGTATGCTCGCTCGCCTGCGACTGTCCTGCTACAAGGCGAAACCGGTACCGGCAAGGAATTGGCGGCACAAGCTATTCACAAGGAGAGTCCACGAGCGCGCCAGGCCTTTGTTGCCGTCAACTGCGGCGCGATTGCCGAATCTTTGCTCGAGTCTGAACTATTCGGCTATGAGGAAGGCGCCTTCACTGGTTCCCGACGCGGTGGACATGCTGGCTTATTTGAGGCTGCACATCGCGGCACACTTTTTCTTGACGAGATAGGTGAAATGCCAATTAGCTTGCAAACTCGCTTACTTCGCGTGTTGGAGGAAAAAGAAATTGTACGGGTTGGCGGCGTGCACCCGATTGCTGTCGATGTACGCATCATCAGTGCGACCCATTGCAATCTGGAACAAAGAATAGGCGAAGGACGTTTCCGGGCCGATTTATTTTATCGCTTAGCAGTATTACGATTGCGCTTGCCTGCCCTACGTGAACGTCCAGAAGACTTGGTGCCATTAGCGCAATGGAGTTTAAAACAAGCATCAGCGGCCATAGGTAGTCGTCCACATCCCAACTTGCATGCGGAAGTAATGCGCTGTGAAAGTTTGTTGCAACTCTATGACTGGCCTGGCAATGTACGTGAATTACGCAATGTCATGGAGAGAGTCGCATTATTTCTGGCCGCCACGCCCTTACAAGCAATCACACCTGCGCTGATTGTCAAATTGCTTCCAGAGCTACAGCGAAACGAGATGTTTAAAGAGGTCACCAAAGTCTCATCAACACCCGTGGATGAATCGCTTGCGGACGATAAATCACTTGATTTTCTAATGCAAAAATTCAACAATAATCGTGAGGCAGTAGCCGCACATTTAGGGATCAGCCGCACTACCTTATGGCGCAAACTAAAAACCGCGAAATCAATTTGAGCAATCACTTAAGAAACAATAAATAACAAATATTCCGACATTTTTGCGTTAACACAAATCATCGAAGACCTTAGGTGGTATTGCTTAGGGTAAAATATGAGCATAGATATCAATAAGTTCAAGTGATCCTCAGCACTCACGGTAAATCTTCACCCATCATTGCAGGCTGAGAAAGCCATTACTGCCCACGACAGGCCACGAACGGAAAACAAAATGACAAGCACTACGCCAGTAAAAAAACTGCTGATCGTTGATGATAGCAAAGTATCTCGTATGATTATCCGGGCTCGAATTTTAGATGTTCATCCAGACTGGGAGATCCTAGAAGCGGCCAATGGCACAGAAGGCATTGCTGTTGCGCTTGCTCAAAAGCCTGATTTTTGCACTATGGACATCAATATGCCAGGCATCTTAGGCACCGATGCCGCAGAACAAATTTTAAAAGAATTGCCAGGCAGTCGTGTTGTGATTTTTTCTGCCAATATACAAGAGAGCTTCCAGGAAAGAACCGCAGCGATGGGGGCAATCTTTGTCGCCAAGCCCATCACTGAAAAATCGATAGCCGAAGCCTTACGTTATTTTTTAGGATAACCGTGGATACTCTGAGTGAATTACACCTGGATGCACTGGCTGAAGTCTTTAACGTAGGCGCTGGACGCGCTGCGGCAAGCTTAAGCGAAATCGTCGGTGACGAAGTTAAGTTATCGGTGCCTTCGATAGAAGTGAAAAAATCTTCAGAAATTAACGCCAGTATCATGGAGCTCACGAATCTTAAGTTTGGCGTCGTGAGCCAACACTTCTCGGGGCCATTTGATGCCCAGGCCTTATTACTTTTTACCGAAAGTCATGCGCTGGAAATAGTGCGTGACATGATGGGCTCACAAATGAGCATAGAAGAATTGGCAGAGTTCGAGCAAGAGGCCATGTGTGAGCTCGGCAATATTATTCTCAATGCCTGCCTGTCGGCGATGGCGGATATGTTACATATCTCCTTAAATAGTTCTTTACCTGACTATAAAATTGCCTCGACTGATGAAATATTTAAGAGCTTACGCAGCTCCGACGAACAACCTTATGTGTTGGTGCTACACATTGATCTGTCTATCGAAAAACGTCACTCAGAGGGGCATTTAATTTTCTTACTGAGTTCTATGTCACTACGCAGTTTAGTTGAACATATAGAGCAATTTTTAGGAAAGATAGAATGAGTTCGATAGCGGTTTATCATAGCCAGATTCTAAACAGCATTAATATGGGATTAGTCGTCGTTGATGCGGATACCAAGATTTTGATGTGGAACGACTGGATGGAAAAACATTCTGGGATCGCCTCTGATATCGCCTTACAACAAACGATCAACACAGTGTTTGCCACTGCGCCTAGCACCGCTTTCACCAATGCACTGAAAAATTGTATTACCTATGGCTTGCCGGTCATATTATCGAACGCCTTGCATAGAGCGCCCTTGCCGCTTTATACCGAAGACGAGGGCCTTGACGCATCAATTCCGATACATCAGTCCATCACCATCACAGCCCTCACTGCGGATTCAGCTCAAACTTGTTTTTTAATTCAAGTCACTGATTCCAGCACCTCCATACGCCGTGAAAAAATGTTGCGCTCACATTCAGAAGTGCTCAAAAAAGATGCGACGACCGATAGTTTGACCGGGCTGCATAACCGCCGTTTCTTTGATGAACATTACAAAATTGCCTTAGGACAGGCTATACGTCAAAAGCATCCACTCTCTATCTTCATGGTGGATATTGATTACTTCAAACAATACAATGATTACTACGGGCATCCTGCTGGGGATAAGATTCTCATCAAAGTCGCCGCCACCTTGAAAGCACAAATATCGCGCTCTTCAGACATGTTGGCACGCTATGGCGGCGAAGAATTTGTTTTAGTCTTGCCGAATATGACGGAAGAACATGGCTTACATTTTGCGGAAAAATTGATCGCGGCAGTCACTGAATTGCAATTGCCACATTTAAAATCCAAAGGCGATAAAGTCATCAGCATAAGTATAGGTCTGAGCACCTATGACCCTAACCAGCATCGCGAAGTGTCGGCACTGATTGATGCTGCCGATACGGCTCTATACAAGGCCAAGCAACAAGGTCGAAATCAGGCTTGTTTCTTAGCTTTAGATACGCTAATTGCCCATAAACAGCGGGTACAGGAAATAAGCTAAGAAGCTGGCAAACCAAACAAGCGTTTAACCGAGATTTTCCATTAGGATTTGAGATGACGAGGGATGCACTTTTCGAGGCAGTTTTGGTACGAATGAGGCGCTAATAGCGAGCTATTGGCAACGAAGAGCAACAAAAATGACCGAAAATGCGCCCTCGGCACTCAAATAGCGCCTTCGGCGCGCCTAAAGGAAAATCTCGGTTTAATGATAGCCACGTAGGACTTTCGCCAAACTGCCATTTTTTGTACCGCGCATGATTGCCTTATCTATCTTCGCAATCACATCTTCGTACTTGCCCTTTGCACTGGCGAAATGAGTCGTGTCGTAAAATAATGGCAGATCTGAAACGTCAAAGTGCTTGCCCTTTAATTCGGGATCATTAGACTCTTTGACAACGACTCGATTGATATATTCCTCGACTTCATCGTGATGCTGGTAGCCACGCACTGGCCACACCATTAAGTCGCTACGTTTTGCCATCAATTTCTTGAAGCGAGAGATGGTGGAGGCCGAATCTTCTTGCACTGTAAAAATCACATCACGTGCCTGATCAAATTCCATGCCGTGACTAAATCCGCGTCCGGTACTGACAATCTTGCCACGCAAATCTTGCACGCTCTTGTAATTGGGTTTAGGGCGACCATAAGTAACACCCCAAACTTTTTCCGTTATCACTGGCACAGAAAAATAATACTGTTTGATACGCTCTGGCGAGCGAGAGAATCCATAGATAATTCCCTTCCCATCCAAAGTTTCAAATTGAGCACGTTTCCAAGGCAAAATAATGGGCTCAAATTTTAACCGCGTTTCGCGCTCAAAATACGCCAAAATCTCAAGTAGCTTTGGATCTAAAGGAATCTGTTTGCCTTCGGCGTCTAGATTTTCTTGCAAAAAAAGACGCACTAATTTTTGATCATTTGCAAAACTGCTCGGTGACAACAACAAAAATACCAAAACCAAACATGCTGAAAAAAGGCGAGACATAGCCATGAATTAAACCGGATAAATGAATACAGCCCGCAGTATCGCAGTTGCCAGATTTTTGAGCAAGAAAGGCTGCCAATTACACAAATATCTCAGACTAGCAAAACAGCTCGCCTACACCAAAGTAGGTAGCTAAATGAAAACATTCAGACTTAGCTCTGGTTCACGGTTCACTACTCCTTATTCAAAATTAAACCTTCTACCTGATAAGCCCAGAGATCAGTCTATAGTATCTCTTGCTATAGAGCATTTCTTGATAGATACTCGAGTTGTTGTCGCATAATACTTGCCTGCCCACCCAGGAAATCTAGTTTCGTTTTTAATGTGATCGGACTAGCGCTGAATCGACTCTTGAGGGCAAACACACTACAAAGTCAAAATTCAATTGCTGCATTGATCCAAGAATGGAGTGACGTGCATGGAATCACCAACAATTCCGCTGAATGAGGATAAGCGCCTGCAGGCATTGGTCGATCTGAATATTCTGGACACACTACCAGAAGAACGTTTTGATAGGCTGACACGCTTGGCGCAACACATGTTTGGTGTGGAAATTGCCTTGGTTTCTCTGATCGATACTAACCGTCAGTGGTTTAAATCTCGCCAAGGCTTGACCGCTTGTGAGACTGATCGAGATATTTCATTTTGTGGTCATGCCATTCTAGAGCGAGATATTTTTCATATTCCCAACGCACTCAAGGATCCGCGCTTTTCTGATAATCCCTTGGTCTTAGGCGCACCGCACATACGCTTCTATGCGGGCGCTCCACTACGTCCAGATGGTGAGAATAGTATTGGAACCCTATGCATCATTGACAGCAAAGCGCGTAGCTTGAGTATCGCCGAATTACGCTCTTTACGCGATCTGGCAGATTGCGTAGAACAAGAAATCAACCGGTTTCAACAGAATCAGCAACACATGGCGCTATTGGCGCTGACCAAGATATCCTCATTAAGTGACTTGGATTACCAGGAATTAATCAGACAAGCACTCAAATTAGCATGCGACTTTCTTTCCATGTCTAACGGTATGATTAATCGCGCACGTAGCACGGATTGCGAAGTGATAGTCCAATGGAATCCTGATTTCCAGTATGAAGGCTCCCTGCTACCACTAGATCAGACTTTATGCTCAGTAACCTTGTTAAGTAATGAACTGACTTTATTGCCGCAGGTAAGCGCGACTCGACATGCAGCACTGGCAAAAAATTCACCTATGCCAGTCGATAGTTATATTGGTATCCCTATCAGGGTCAACAGTGCTTCATTTGGAAGTCTGGTTTTTTCAGACCCTAAGCCCAAGGATCCCGCGTATTTCACCCAAGTTGAAATAGAATTTATCAAACTATTTGCAGAATGGGCCACGAATAAAATTCACGAATGGGAGTTAGCCAGTTCACTCAAATTACAACAACGTCTGGCACAGGTCATTTCAAATGCGCAAGCAAAATTTATTCATAGTCAGGAGCACAGCGCCGGCTTCACCAGCTTATTGCAGGATATTTTGGCATTGACCGATAGCAGTTATGGATTCATCGGGGAAGTCTTTCAAGATGCTAAGTCGGGTACCCATCTCCAGCTACTTAGTATCAATCAAACGCCAGAAAAAAATCTGACCGGACAGTCCGTCAGTAATAGCACTACGCAAAGCATAAAATTGACCGATCTTGATGAACTTTTTGGTGCTGCCATCAGGTCCAATTCAGTCATCATTTCAAATGATTTGACCGACAATAAAATACAAGGCACCTCGATTCACCCTACCATTCATAGCTTCCTAGGCTTGCCTATCTATTACGACGATACTTTAATCGCCACGGTAGGTATCGCTAACCGCCCATTCGGCTACAAGCCGGAGCTAGTTGAATTCTTACAACCTATCTTACTCACCATCGCACAGTTAATTCAAGCCGCTCGCGTTCAAGCGCAGCACCTCGATAGCGAACGCCGCTTGGCCGATATAATTAAAGGCACGAACATAGGCACGTGGGAATGGAATGTTCAAACAGGCGAAGCCAGCTACAACGACCGCTGGGCTGAGATTGTAGGATACAGTTTAGAAGAACTGGCACCGGTTAGTATTGAGACTTGGAACAAACTTGTCCATCCGGAAGACGCCAAGCAATCGGAAATACTGTTACAGAAGCATTTTAATGGTGAGCTTGATTACTACGAATTAGCCAGTCGCATGCGTCACAAAGCGGGACATTGGGTATGGATACTAGACCGCGGATGTCTGGTCAGCAGAACTCCTGATGGAAGACCACTCTTGATGTCGGGCAGCCATGCGGATATTTCATCGCAGAAGCAGGCTCAAGAACAATTAGCGCACACCATTAATTTACTAGAGCAATCGAACAAGGCTGCGCGCATAGGCACCTGGGAAATTGATCTAAGAAACTCTCACACCAAATGGAGTAGCGTTACGGAACAAATTCATGAAGTGCCGCGGAACTTTTCTTGCAGTATGGATCAAGCGATTCAATTCTATCAAGCAGGAAAGGATCGTCAGACGATGCAAGCCCATATACAGAATGCGATCAAAACTGGCACCAGTTTTGACACGGAATTACGCATAGTGACAGCGGAAGGACATGAGCGTTGGGTGCGCGTTTTAGGATTGACGCAGTTTAGTGAAGGTCATTGCGAACGGCTGTACGGCACGATACAAGACATTAGCGAAAGAAAACGCATAGACACCATGAAGAGCGAATTTATCTCGACAGTCAGCCATGAACTACGCACCCCGCTCACGTCGATTTCCGGCGCGCTGGGTCTGATCGTTGGCGGTGTGGTGGGCGATCTGCCTGAGAAAATAAAATCCATGTTACACATCGCGCACAAGAACAGTCAGCGCCTAAGTTATCTGATCAATGACTTGTTAGATATGGAAAAATTATCTGCTGGGAAAATGCAATTTAATCTTCAAAGAATAGAATTAGCCAGTGTCCTGAGCATGGCCTCAGAAAGTAATCTTGCCGCCGGCATAGAAAGAATGATTTCGATTACGATAGACAATTCATGCAAAGATGCGATTGTCATCATAGACCAAAACCGTTTCTTACAAGTGATGTCAAATCTGATTTCCAACGCAATCAAATATTCTCCCAATCACGGCAATGTCTCTATCCATGTAGCGCAACATGGAAACCAAGTTCGAGTTTCAGTGATCGATCAGGGATCGGGTATTCCCCCAGAATTCGAGGGGCGACTCTTTCAAAAATTTGTACAGGCAGATTCTTCCGATACGCGAAAACTCGGAGGCACCGGGCTAGGCCTGGCGATCAGCCGGGAATTAATGGAGGCAATGAATGGCAGCCTCAACTTTGAAAGCGGTCGCACCAACGGTGCCAATTTCTATTTGGATTTAGAACTGCACTAAGGCTGAATAAAGGTAAGCAAGCATCACTTTCGAGCCTATTCGAACATTTACAACACCCATACAAAAAAAAGCCCAGCATTCGATGTCAAAGCTTTCGCAGATTCAAAAAAAGTCGCATTATCCCAGTCTGGCGCTTTCATAGCGCTCTTTCCACTCAACCTAAAAAATATAACTCTATGACTAAGCCAAGCAAACTTGCCTTTCTAATCGCCACCATGGCTATAAGCGCGTCCTCCGTGGCGGGCACTACCGTAATTAACTGTGGAAAATTGCTCGACGTGAAAGCAGGCGTATGGCGTGAACGGGTCAGCATCACCATCGAAAACAATACCGTAAAATCCATCACTGCAATGCAATCAGGTCCATCCAATATCGACTTGAGTAATTACGCCTGCCTGCCCGGCTTAATGGATATGCACGTGCATTTGTCCGACGATCCCAAACCACAAGTCGAACAATTCAGAAATGCACTCAGTCTCGACGCGATTGACTATGCATACAGCTCAACCAAACTGGCCGAACGTACTTTGATGGCAGGCTTTACGACCGTGCGTGACTTGGGCGCTGCTGATGGTTTGAACGTCGCCATGAAGCGTGCTATCGAAAATGGTTCTATCGTCGGCCCCCGTATGTTCACGGCAGGAAAAGCAATCGGCACAACGGGCGGCCATGCCGATCCATCGAATGGATTATCGATGGCCATGCGCCAAGCCAAGGGCAAACCTGGCCCTGAAAATGGCGTCATCAATAGCGCCGATACGGCGCGCGAAGCCGTGCGCAGTCGCTACCAGGAAGGTGCAGATTTAATCAAAATCACAGCCACTGGTGGCGTTTTAAGCCAGGCAGCGAGTGGTCAGAATAGCCAATTCACCGACGAAGAGTTACGGGCAATTATTAGCACCGCTAAAGACTATGGCTTTCGCGTTGCAGCCCACGCTCATGGTAATGAAGGCATCAAACGCGCATTACGGGCCGGCATCGACTCGATAGAGCATGGCACTTACATGGATGACGAGGCAATTGCCTTATTTAAGAAAATGGGCGCCTGGTATGTTCCGACCATTTCGGCGGGCAAATTTGTCGCCGAAAAAGCAAAAATTCCGAATTACTTTTCTCCCGTAGTTCAACCCAAAGCGGCAGCCATCGGCCCCTTAATTCAAGCTACATTTGCGCGTGCAGTGAAAGCGGGTGTCAATATCGCCTTCGGCACGGACGCTGGCGTGTTTCCTAATGGTGAAAACGCCAAAGAGTTCCGTTACATGGTAGAGGCTGGTATGTCACCTTTAGCAGCGGTACGCAGTGCGACTTTGGGTGCTGCCGAATTATTAAATCAGTCCAAACGTTTGGGTTCCATCGAACCCAATTATGCTGCCGATATCATCGCTGTGAAAGGCGATCCTTTGAGCGATATCACACTGTTAGAAAAAATAGACTTCGTCATGAAAGATGGCGTGGTATATAAAAAACCTGAACAGAAATAAAATACCTCAATAACGCAATAGACATCAGAGTGATCCGTTTTTCACTCTGATTTCTAATTGATTTTTTGCAGTAATTCTTAACAAACTCTATCTTTATTTTTCCATGCTGCCCCTACCCGCCCCAGATGCCGTCTTAGCTGCCATTCCTCACATCGCACCCAAGTTGCTTTACGAAAAATTGGAGCACGGGAAAAATTATTGGATCGTCGACAACGTCTTAGCCAATGCAGAAGAAATTGCAGAGCGTTGTTTCAAGCATACGCAGTGGGAATACGGCGCGCCCTACCAACCAGAAAGCTGGCCTGGCATGCGTTTTCACGGCGCTTTAAACAAAGATGAGTTGCAACAAGTTGAAACGCTAGTGAAACGCTTAATTGGCAAAGACAAACTATGGATGGAGCAACCACCAGGTGGTCTGCGCCTCGATTGCAATGTCGCGCAATTGGTCGGCGCAACAGAAAGCACTTCTCATCCACATACAGATAGTCGCCGTTTATGTCGCTACGCTTGCGTCATTTATCTCAGCCCGAATCCAGCACCCAATTCTGGTACCAGTTTTTGCAGACTGCGTTATCCGAATGGGGCTATCGGCGGCAACATCGTATTAGCACCTCACAATAATCTGGTCGATGCGCTGAAAGTAAGGGCACTACCGATACAAGCCTGGTACGAAGATTTGCGAGTCGACAATGTATTCAATCGCATGATTTTATACAAGGCAAATTTAGTCCACTGTGCTACCGGCTATTTCGGTAAAGAATTACGTGAGAAAAGGCTGACAACAGTATTTTTCTGGATGACGGAAGATGAAAGTTGATGCTATTTTTGGCGTAAAAATAGCATCAACACAGCGGAGAAGAATATCAAATAGTGAAAGCGAGATTTAAGGAATTACCCGCAATGTCTGAAACGCCAATCAGAGTCACTGTATCGCCTGCAACCACAGTCGATCCCGCGCCCAAAGTCAGTAGCAATTGCGTTCCATCCACACTCCAACTTGTGCTCGCCCCTAGCCCAAAGCTATGAGAATGGTCGACTTCGATATCTGTAATCGTAATCGCTTTATTGGTTTCAACTGAGACGCTAAACAAAAAAGTGTCGCCAACATTGACCGTACCCGATGCGTCCACATCGGTATAGACCGGAAGACCCACTGCAGCTGGAATCGTGGTATCCAAAAAGGTGGTCAAACTACCACCGATCGCGCCTATATTTCCGGCGACATCAATGCCTCTGGCTGCAATAGTTTTTACACCATCGCTACCCCAGCCTGCGCCCGGCGATATGGTGATGTTGGCACTACCAGCCAGTATTTCCGCAGCAGTTAATATGTGTACGATAGGCAAAGTGAATGATGCACCACCCAACATAAGTTCGATTTTGTCATTTTCGACTGCATTGGTTCCCGCCAAATCAATTGTGACCACCACACCCGCTGCTTTTTCCTCAGCATTGATACCATTATTAGCGACACTTACTTGCACCGCATTGAACGGCAATCCGGGTGCTATCGTATCGAGAATAACGCTAAGGTCGCCACCAACTAAGCCTATGTTTCCGGCCACGTCGGTGATCCCCATATTTAACAGATGGGTGCCATCAGTTCCCCACCCGGCACCGCTTGCAATTGTAAAATTAAAGCTGCCCGACGTGATTTCACCGGCTGTAATGACGTGAGTTATAGGTGTCACAAATGCGGCGCCATCAATAAATAAACTCGCAACATCGCCCGCTTCTGCACCAGTACCCGAAAGCGATGCTTGCACCAGCACGCCTGCACTTTTTTCTGCCGCATTAATTCCATTGGCGGCAGCATTCACCACCAAGCTGGTAAGCGGCAAACCCGGAGGCGTACTATCGATCAATTTAATCGAAACGCTACCGGTAGCACTACCTATGTTGCCTGCACTATCAATAAATCGTGCACTCAATGAATGAGTTCCGTCGCTTCCCCACCCGCTATTAGAGAGTATCGTAATGTTCGCCGATTTTGCGGTGAGCTCAGCGGCTGTTAAAGTATGAATGACCGGAGTGGCAAATTTCGCGCCATCAATCATGATCTCCAAAAGATCGCCAGCCAGTGCAGTGACACCATTTAATCCCACTGTCACAACCACACCAGCATTTTTTTCAGTCAGTGTAATTCCCCCACCAGCGTTTGCGGCAACCTGCAGAACAGTCGATGGGCCAGCTGGTGCGACCGTGTCCAGATCAATAGTCAATGCAGCACCTGCCGTGCCCACATTGCCCGCGACATCGGTCAGGCGTACAGATAAGGTTTTACTGCCATCGCTACCCCAGCCCGCAGTGTTGGCGATAGTCAGACTCGCTTGTCCATTTTCAATATCTGCCGCAGTCAAAACCTGGCGCACTGGCGTTGCAAACGGCAGGCCAGCGATCAAAATTTCTAAGGTATCTCCCGCGACAGCAGTACTTCCCAACAAGTCAACATTGACGCTGACACCCGCGGTTTTTTCTTGAGAATTGATACTATTGGTCGCGACTGGAACGGCGATAGCATTTGACGGTGAAGTCGGTGCCGCTGTGTCCAGAGTGACGTTGACATTGCCACCAATTGCCCCGACATTTCCAAATGTATCAACCACATTTGCGGTAATCAGTTTAACGCCATCACTACCCCATCCGGCCCCGGATGGAATCACTATGGTGACAGACTTAGCTGTGATATTCGCCGCTGTCAGTACTTGCGAAACGGGACTGGCGAAGGCCAGCCCATCAATTTGCAAATGAACTTTATCACCAGCAACGGCGCCAGTTCCGTTCAAATCAACCAGCACCGAAACACCCGCGACTTTTTCACTATTGTTAATGCCATTCGTGGCAGCAGCGACTTTCAAGATACCGGTCGGCGTATTCGGTGCAGTGCCGTCTAGCAATACAGTCACGCTAGAACCTGCGACGCCTACATTGCCCGCAGAATCGATAAAGCGAGCGGTCAATACTTTACTACCATCAATGCCCCAGCCAGCATCCGTTGCTATGCTTAGCAAAGCAAGTTTGGTGCTAATTTCATCTTCGGTCAGAGTGTGCAGGACCGCTTGGCTAAATGGCGAACCGCCTATCAGAATTTCTACCACATCGCCCGCGACTACATTGCTGCCGTTTAAATCAAGCCTTAGCTCGACTCCCGCTTCCCGCTCTGCTGCAGTGATGCCGCCACCACTATTTGCGGGTACCACCAAACTACTCAAGGGTTTAGTGGGTGCCAACGTATCAAGATTGACCGTCAAAATCGGCCCTATTACGCCCACATTGCCTGCATTATCAATTATCCGAGCGCCGAGATTTTTATTGCCATCACTACCCCATCCCGCGGTTTGCGGAATAGTGATGTAAGCAAAACCATTGGCAATATCTGTACTACTCAAAAATTGCACGACAGGCGCTGTAAACGCGGCACTGTCACGCATGATTTCTACTTTATCGTTAATATTCGCACCTGTGCCCGCCAAGTCAACCAGCACCGCCACACCCGCCGTTTTTTCCGCCAAATTAATACTATTCGCGGCGGCGGCAATTTGAATTGGATTACTCGATGCTGAGGGTGCTGTCTTATCGACCAAGACGGACAATATGTCACCCGGGGCCCCCGTATTGCCGGCCTTGTCAGTGATCATGGCAGAAAGTGCCTTAACGCCATCCCCTTGCCAATTCACGGTAGAGGGAATGACGATAGTGGCAAACTTCGCGGCAACATCGGTGCTGCTCAAGCTCATTGACACAGCAGGAGTCAATGCAAGCCCATCAAGTAGTATCGTCACTACATCACCTGCCACGGCACCCGTATTGGTCAAGTTCACCACCACCGAAACGCCAGCCGTAATTTCTGCGAGATTCAAGCCATTCGTCGCTGCAGCCACAGTCAGCGTGGAATTTTGTGAGTTCGGTGGCGTACTATCCAAAGTCACTTTGAGGCTACCGCCCGCAATGCCCGGATTGCCAGCCTGGTCCACCAATCTGGCAGTAATCGTTCTATCGCCATCGGCACTGCCCCATGCCAAATCACCTCCGGCAATCGTTATACTCACGGACTTAGTACTAATTTCTGTGCTTGTTAATTCATGGAGTGTAGAATTGGCGAACACCTTGCCATCAATCAGTAATTCTACTGAATCACCAGTCTGGGCATTACTGGTACCCAAATTGACATTTACCACGATAGTATTGCTACGTTCGACGGCACCGATACCGCCACTCGCGGCACTGATGACTAAGGGACTACTTATTGTGCCAGGTAGTGTCGTATCGAGGGCAATCGCCAAGAGTCCGCCAACTCCGCTGGCATTGCCAGATACATCGGTAATTCTGGCAGTAAGATTTTTGTCGCCATCACTACCCCAGCTTGCTGCACCCGAAATGGTGACAGTCGCATATCCTGCCAGAATATCGGCCTCGCTCAATAGAACGCTGGCGCCAGGTGAAAACACTTGACCACCATTCAAAATATCGACTTTATCGTTCAGCTTTGCACCGGTCCCTGACAAATCGACCCGCACCACCACACCCGCCATTTTTTCCGCTAAATTTATGCTATTTGCGGCGGCAGTAATTTGGATTGGACTGCTTACCGCCAAGGGTGCCGTCCTATCAACCAAGACGCTTAATGCATTACTGGAAGCGCCCACATTGCCAGCCCTGTCGGTGATCATGGCAGAAAGTTCCTTAACACCATCACCTTGCCAATTGACAGTGGAAGGTATGGTGATCGTCGCAAACTTCGCGGCAATATCAGTGGCACTGAGGGCCAGCGACACTGCCGGGGTCAACGCTTGTCCATCAAGCAGTATCGTCACTACGTCTCCTGCCACTGCCCCCGTATTGGTCAAGCCCACCACGACCGAAACACCAGCCGTCGTTTCAGCAAGATTCAAACCATTCGTTGCAGCGGCGACGGTCAGCGTAGCATTTTGTGAATTTGGTGAAGTACTATCCAAAGTCACTTTGAGGCTACCGCCCGCATTGCCCGGATTGCCAGCTTGATCCACCAATCTGGCAGTAATCGTTCTGTCGCCATCGGCACTTCCCCATGCCAAGTCACCACCAGCAATCGTCAGGCTCACCGATTTATCACTAATTTCAGAGGCGTTTAGGACATGCAGCGTGGAGTTTGCAAACACTTTGCCATCAACCAGCAATTCAATTGAATCTCCAACTTGGGCATTACTGGTGCCCAAACTGACATTCACCACGATAGTATTGCTGCGCTCGGTGGCGCCGATACCACCACTTGCGGCACTGATGACTACAGGGCTACTTATTGCGCCAGGCACTGTCGTATCGAGCGCAACCGCCAGGAACCCGCCGAATGCACTGCTATTTCCAGATACGTCGGTAATTCTGGCGCTAAGATTTTTATCACCATCGCCACCCCAGCTCGCAGCCCCGGAAATGGTGACGGTCGCAAATCCTGCCTGAATATCAGCCTCACTCAAAAATACACTGGCGCCGGGTGAAAACACTTGACCGCCATTCAGAATATCGACTTTATCGTTCAGCTTTGCACCGGTTCCTGACAAATCAACCAGTACCACGACACCGGCCATTTTTTCCGCCAAATTAATACTATTCGCGGCGGCTGCAATTTGAATTGGATTACTTACCGCTGCGGGTGCTGTCTTATCGACTATGACAGTCAATACATTGCCGGGAGCCCCCGGATTACCTGCCCTGTCGGTGATCATGGCAGAAAGCCCCTTGATGCCATCACCTCCCCAATTGGCACCAGAAGGAATAATAATCGTCGCAAATTTAGCGGAGATATCGGTACCGGTCAAAGCCATCGAGACGAGCGGACTCAAGGCTTGTCCATCTAGCAGTATGCTCACCAAGTCGCCTGCCACGGCACCTGTATTGGTCAGATTCACCACCACCGGAACACCGGCATTTATTTCTGCGAGATTCAAGGCATTCGTCGCAGCCGCGACTGTCAGGCTAGAATTTTGTGAAGTAGGCGGTGTACTGTCCAGTGTTACTTTAAGACTACCGCCTGCGTTGCCTGGATTACCGGCCTGATCCACTAATCTGGCGGTAATCGTTCTATCACCTTCCGGGCTACCCCATGCCAAATCACCACCTGCAATCGTCAGGCTCACCGATTTATCATTAATTTCAGAAGCGGTTAAGACATGTAGTGTGGAATTTGCAAACACTTTGCCATCAATAAGTAATTCAATGGAATCGCCTGCCTGTGCATTGCTTACGCCCAAATTGACATTCGCTACGATAGTATTACTACGTTCCAAAACGCCAATACCACCGCTCGCAGCACTGATGATGACGGGGCTAGAGATTGTGCTAGGCGCTGTCGCATCGAGCTCGACCGTCAACACGCCACCAATTCCGCCTATATTTCCTGATACATCCGTAATTCTGGCGCTGATATTTTTGTCGCCATCAGCGCCCCAATTTGCAGCCCCCGAAATGGTGACAGTTGCAAACCCTGCCTGAATATCAGCCTCGCTTAAAATAACACTGGCTGCGGGTGAAAATATCTGACCGCCAATCAAAATATCCAATTTATCGCCTGTGGCTGCCTGAGTACCAGTTAAGTCGACATTAACCAATACCCCAGCAGCTTTCTCAGCTGCGTTAATACTATTTGCGGCGACGCTCACGCTAACTGGCTTACTCGGTGCATTGGGCGCGACCGCATTCAATTCGACACTTAAATCACCACCAGGTTGACCGACATTCCCTGCGCTATCTTTCAAATAAACGCTGATCGATTTACTGCCATCACTTCCCCAATTCACGATGTTAGGGATTTTCATCGTTACCTTTTGCGCTTTCACTTCAGCGTCAGTCAGCACTTTCACCACTGGGGTAGAGAATGAATTGCGGTTCAATAAGAGTTCTATCGAATTATTTGCCTGTGCATTGGTACCTTTCAAATCAATCACTACAGTCACACCAGCGCTCACTTCCGCCGCACTGATGCCACCAGCTGCAGCTGCAATAGCGATGGAGTTAATTGGAGCACCAAGTCCGATACCAGTCACATTCGGATTCACCGCTTTTTTCGCGGCTTCCACTGTTGCCACATCTGCATTAACCGTTGCCATCACGCTTTTTAAATACTCAGGGGTTAGATCAGCCCTTTGAGCGAATTGTTGCTCGACCGCGAATTGCGCTGCTGCCAGTCGATTCACCAAATATGCTTTGCCTAAAGTACCGTCAGGCGTGCCTAATCCGGCATTGATCATGTACATGACCAGATTGCCGCGACTTAGGCCGTTGGTCATCTGTTGCTCCCAATACGCCAAGCCTTCTCGGTCTGGCGCCTTACCGAAAACATTGTTATAAATCAGCGTAACAAAGGATTGGTTAGGTAAATCTAAAGGATAAATGACAGTGACAACGTCCAGACTGAATACGGTATCAAGCATGCTATCAAACGACTTGCCACTTTCTAATTGAAACTGCCAATACTCGAGTCCCGTTTTTTCGGGTGCCCGATTAAACGCCGCAAGATACATTTTAATTAACTCGTACTGATTATTTACACCAGCCATAACAATTCTCACTTAACAATCAAATTAGAGAGAGCAAACAACTTACTCCACGTGTACGGCAAAAAAAGCCATTACTTTACAAACTATTACTGCCGGCCACAGATTATGGATAAAATCAGGGCTTGTAGTCCCACTATGATCTATAAACTCAGCCACAATCGATTGCCGTAACACATACCCAAAAACCCTTTTAATCCCAAGATTGAATTAAGAAATTGTCGCTATACTCCATCGAATATGTGTTTTGTTATGCGCTCTTAGTTTAGTTATGGCTACAAGCACGAGTAGCAATTAACAAAAAATTTAGATTTTTCCCAAGCTCACAATTAATTTATGAAACTGACAAAAACCTGGTTTAAATGGATTGCCTTTGGACTACTACTCCCTTCCATTTTCACCGCTTGCGGAGGCGGTGAGAAAGCGGTTGCACCAAGCACCACACCGAGTTTGGTTTCAATCACGATTAGTCCATCCAATTCGAGTATTGCACTAGGTCTGACTCAACAATTTTCTGCCGCCGGTACTTATTCAGACGGCAGCAGCGCAGCCATTACGAAAGATATCAGTTGGAGTAGCAGCAATACCAATGCCTCGATAGTACAAACCACAGGTTTAGCCAGCAGTAAGGCGGTCGGAACCGAGACGATTACCGCCACCGTCGCAAAAATCAGTGCTACGACCAATCTCATTGTTCTGGCACCCTACGTGAATGTCGCGGCGGGCGGCAGTCATTCCGTGATCGTCAAAGCCAATGGCAGCATGTTGAGCGCCGGTCTAAATCGTACTGGTCAACTTGGCGACGGCACCTCAATAGATCGCCCTGAGTTCACTGCTGTGGGCAACATTAACACCTGGAGCATCATCAGCGCCGGAGAGTTTCACACCGTAGCACTTCGCACCGATGGCACGCTATGGGGATGGGGTTTCAATCAAAACGGTCAACTTGGCGATGCCACTTTTGTGGACAAGGTCAACCCTACTAAGATTGGTAGCGCAAGCTGGATTGCGATTGCAGCAGGCAAATCACATACCGTTGGCGTCAAAAAAGATGGCACTTTATGGGCGTGGGGTAGAAACTTTAATGGACAATTAGGTGATGGCACTACTATCGACCGAGTGGAACCAGTACAAATTGGCACGGCAAAAACCTGGACCAGCGTCGCTGCCGGTGGCGCTCACACTATAGCGCGTCGCTCAGACGGCACCATTTGGGGTTGGGGGAATAACGCGAACGGACAAGTCGGCACTGGCCCGAACATGACAGTGACAACACCAACCCAAATTGGCGTGGCAACCTGGGTCGCAGTCGCCGCAGGTACCAATCATAGTCTGGCTATTCGTGCTGATGGCGCGCTCTATTCCTGGGGAGCGAATGATTTCGGCCAGCTCGGCAACGGCTTTCTTTCGGATAGACTCAATCCTAGCCAGGTCGGAACCCAAAGCACTTGGACGGCAATTACAGCGGGTGAAAGACACAGTCTGGCACTCAAAAGTGATGGTAGTTTGTGGTCCTGGGGCGACAATAACAATGGGCAACTTGGCATCGCAAACAATCAGAACCAACTGAATCCCACACAGATAGGCGATAGCAAAATCTGGAAAGTCATATCAGCAGGACAATTTCACTCGGTGGGTGTGCGAAGCGATGGCACGCTATGGGTGTGGGGCAGAAACAATGAAGGTCAACTGGGTGATGGCAAACGCATCAGCACCACAATACCGCTGAACATACCATAAAGAATAGGCCTGAGGGACTACAGATGACAGGACACAAATCCAACGTGCACTAATTGCAAATAAATGTGTGACAAACCTCATTTTGGTACTGCACTGAATAAATTCAGCTAAAATAGGTCTAAAAATAAGTATCCTGTCTGGGTTAGTCAGCATTCATTTTGGGAGAGCGGATGCAGAATTTAGACACAGGAACGGGCGTGATGGTGCTGCACAGTGTTTAGTCGGGTCGCAGAAAAAAACTACGCGACTGCGGCTGCGCTCGCATCGTTGCAATATGTCTCGCCTTCCTGCGTTTTCTCTGAAACGCATCTCACAATTTGAAGTGAATCACCCCCACTTCTGCAACCAAACGCCTTCGAAGTTGAATACATTTTTCAAACATCTGTCGCTCGCACTTGTACTTCTCGCGTGGTCTTTCCATGCTAAGGCCTGGCAAACTACGTCACAACAAGCGATAGCATCCAGCACGACCGTTCCTATCCTGATGGCTGAACAAAAAGGCGATCATGATCAAGTGCTACCACTGACCAAAAACGTACTGCAATTATTTAATTACATAGAACAAGTCAGCAAATTAAAACTCGAAGTTAGACGTTATCCATGGCGCCGCGTTTTACACAATGCCTCGAATGCTGAGGGTTTGATTTTTGGTATTTATAAAACACCCGAACGCAGTCAGATTTATAATTTTTCCGAACCGGTCTATTCCGACAAAATCTGGCTGGTGTACCGTTGTGAAGATAATTTCACATTCAATGCCATAGCTGATCTCAAAGGCAAAACAATAGGCATCGTTCAAGGTTCGAGCGCTGGCGAAGAGTTTGATAGTCAGGTGAATCAATTATTTAAAGCGGAATACAACACCAGCAGCCTGGCGGGGCGATTCTCCAAGCTCTACCAAAAACGTATGGATGCATTTCTGCTCTATGAACCACGCACTAATCTGAAACAAATTCAGCGCGAGTTAAATCAAATATTTGCCTATGAACTGGACGAGTACAAGAAAAGAAAAATCGATATTTTTTGCATTGCGCCTAAACCTGTCTCAGTAATTGACGCTCACTTTGCCATCAGTCCCAAGGCCGATCAAAGTTGGCTGGAAAAAATAGATAAAGCCATCATACTAGCCAAAAAGAGCGGCGAGCTTGAAAAAATATTTGCTAAATAAATGACTATGACGAATTTTCAACCGGGAATACTGGCCCCCGTTCCTCAACATGCGCTTTACCTACATTTCCAATGCTCGCCGTTGAGCACACAAGAACAAATCAAACAAACACTGACACAATTAGCCGCATTTAGCGCAGAGCAGGACGTCGTAGTGGGAATCGCATTGTCATTACTTGACCGGCTAAAAACGACCATTCCCGGCATGCGCGCATTTCCAGACTTCAGCAATAGTCATACTGCCATCGTTCGTCCCGAATTTGATGTATGGTGCTGGTTGTACGTCCATGAGCGAGGTGAGCTGTTAAAGGCCATGCAGCGATTGCAAGGAATATTGAATCCTGTCTTTACACTGAGCTTACAAGTAGATGCCTTCAAATATCAGTCTGGGCGCGACCTCACTGGCTACGAAGATGGCACTGAAAATCCAGTGGAAGAGGCGGCAATTGCTGCTGCGATTGTTGACTGCGACAACCCACATTTACACGGCTCAAGTTTTGTAGCGGTTCAACAGTGGCAGCATAATTTCACGCATTTTGATGCCATGTCAGAGCAGGCACAAGACCACGCAATAGGTCGACGTCGCATAAATAATGAAGAACTGGAAGAGGCACCAGAAAGCGCGCACGTCAAACGTACCGCGCAAGAAGATTTTCAACCAGAAGCTTTTGTCGTGCGCCGTTCTATGCCGTGGATGCAGGATGGACAAGGTGGACTTTACTTTGTCGCCTTCGGACATACTTTCGATGCATTCGAAGCACAATTTCGTAAAATGCTAGGCCTTGAAGATGGTATCAGCGATGCCTTGTTTCAATTCTCAACACCATTAAACAATGCTTACTTCTGGTGTCCGCCAAAACAAAAAGGACGCTTAAATTTAAGCGCCCTCGGAATTGAACATAGAATTTAAAAACTATGCCCTATTTCAAAATTGAACACCATTAGCCATCGCTACGCAGAGCCGCAATAGGATCTAAACGTGATGCCTGTTTCGCGGGAAACACACCGAATGCCAAACCGACCGCAATACACATAGCAACGGCAATAAACAAACTCAACGGTGACCAGGCGACCGACCATCCAGCCAGAGTAGCGATGCTATAAGCAGCGATCGCACCTAACACGACCCCCATCAAAGCGCCGGTCACTGCTATCACCAAAGCTTCCGCCAAAAATTGTTCAACCACATCGCGTCGACGAGCCCCTAAGGCGCGCTTTAGACCAATTTCACGACGTCGCTCTAATACATTAGCCAACATAATATTCATGATGCCGATACCACCTACCAGCAAAGAAACGGCAGCGATAGAACTCATCACGAAAGTAAAAATACGTTGCGTCTGCTGATTTTGGCGATACAAGCCCATAGGTACAATTAAGTTGGTATCGTCGGCATTTGCGTGGCGCTGCTCTATCAAAGTTTGAAGCACCCGTGCGGAGACGTCTGGAGAATTTTTTCCATCTAAACGCAGGCTAATCCCATCGACTTCATCCTCAATCTGCGTAAATAAAAAGCGAGCGCGACCACTTTCCCATGGCACGAACAAACGTTCATCGTCTAAACCCAATTTAACCCCTTCAAATTCGGCTTTGCCCGCAGAACGATCAGTTAATACACCCACTACTTCCAACCAGGTGTGATTCAATTTAATACGTTCACCCAAGGGATCTTTGTCACCAAATAAACTCTTAGCCAAGCGCGCACCGAGTACGCAGACAGGTGCCAAAGTTTCACTATCATCTGCCACAAACCAACGACCATTGGACATCATTAATCCACCGTGCTCAGCGTAACTGCGCGATACCGCAAAAGCGCGCGCCGCAACTATATTTGTACCGTACACCAATTGATCTACTTTCACCTCTTTCTTGAGTGCGACTGACTGCGCACCAGGTACCACCGACATCGCCGCACTGGCATCGGCGGCCGACAAACCCAAGGAGCGGGTACGAATTTCTTTCAATTTATCAGCGGCGATTTGCTTACTTTCAATCAGCACATTGTTTAAACCCAGCTCGGCGACCAAGCGTAAGGCTTCGCGCTTACTACCTTCCCCCACGGCCAACATCGCGACTATCGCGGCAACCCCAAAAATCATGCCTAGCAAGGTCAGGCCAGTACGTAATTTGCGACGTTTTAGTTCTACGACGGCTTCGATTAATAATGCACGATTCATGAATTCACATCCTTCTTAGCCGGTATCAAAACTAACTGTGCACCGATGTTCAAGCCTGATTTGATTTCGCTGCGAACTTGTCCGCGCATACCTAATTCCACTTTTTGTTTGAGCATCTTGGATTTTTCCATCAGATATACAAAATAATCGCTACCCTCCTGTACCAAGGATATATTCGGTACTGTCATCACTTTGTCCGCGCTCAACAAAGTGACTTCTCCGGTAATAGCCTGCCCCGGCTTGAGCGCAAATTTTTTGACCATCTCTTGATCAATTTTTGCTTCGAATTCAGAGTATTTAACTGGAGACTCACGTGATTTTGTGCTGGCGGTTTTACCTACTTTAGTCACTTTTAGATTCAACTCGGTACCAGTGCCTGACAGGCGCACTTTGATTGCCTGTCCCTCTTTCAAACCAAATGCCGCGCCTTCGGCAATACTAAAACGCGCTACTTGTTGATCCAGATCTGGTAGAGAACCGAACTCATCACCTGCCCACAATTTTCCGCCAACTTGAGGCAGGGTGCCATCCCAACGCGCTTTCAATAAAAATACGCCTTGGTGCGGTGCCACCAGTTCTAAAGCCGACAAGCTCTTACGTTGTTGATCTATAGTCAGTGACACACTGTCTTTTTGCGAAGTAATCACGGCTTGCTCAGCTTGAGTGCGCGCACCAATTTGGGTGTTTTTCCACTTTAAGTAATCTTGTTTATGATTGAGAAAGCCTATATCCGCCAAGGTGTCGAGAATCTTATTTTGCGCAAAAACCTGCAGGTCTGCGTTCGCATAGCGCTTACTCAAATTCAAGTCGCCTTCAACTTTGGCACTGTCGGATTTCAATTCGGTACGACCCAATTCAGCAGTTGCCTGTACACCCAATTCCATTAATTCTTTACGTAGCATATCGGTCTCGGCTTGCGACAATTTCACCCTAGCCTGAGCTGCGTCAAATTTGGCAATCACCTGACCTTTTTCTACCAAGCTGCCATTTGGTACCATAGAAATCAAATTACGATTATCCCAGCCAGTTCCGGGCACACTCAGAGGTGTACTCGAAGCTGCTTTGATCTCGCCATCAGCCACTATGGCTTCCTGCCAAGTTTTTGCGGTAACCGTTTCAAGCGCAAGCTTGTCGCTACTGCCATCATCACTGCAACTGGATAGCGCCATCACTGCCAGTATCAGACTAATTTTTTTCATTTCTTTGCTCCCATTAATGGCGCAGCGCCACCCGCAACGCCATTCATAAACTTAACTTGCACCGCAGTGCCTGGTTTCAAATTTTTGGGCAGAGCGTCAAATTCGATTTCGATATCTCTGACTATGATGGGTTGATTTTTTGACTTGCCATGGAATACTGGGCCGAGTGCGCTAATCTTGGCAGCAATCTGCGAATTCGCACCCGGTGCGGCAATCTTGACGGCCTGTCCTGACTTCACTAAAGACACTTGTGCTTCCGGTACCTTGGCAGCAACATAGAGTTTTTCTGGGTCAGCTAAATTCGCCACGGCGCTGCCCATAAATACCCGGCTACCGACTGCAAATTTTTCGCCATCGAATCCACTGTTATGAACCACAGTACCGGATTTTTTTGCCAATACCGTTAAACCTTTTTGGCCTTTCTGCAGTTCATCAATGGTTTGCTGTAACTGGGATATTTCGGATTTCACACCGCGAAATTCAGCGGTTCTAGCGCGCTGTTGCGCATCACGCTGACGTTCAGCCAACAAGGCTAATTGATTAAATAAATCGCGTTCTATCACGAGCTTATCGTATTCAATTCGCTTCACTAGTTCTTTAGGTAAGGACGCCTTGCGTTGTGCTTTCTCGGCATTACTCTTTGCTTCGTTCACAGCCAGTTCAGCTGCCTTAGCTAATTCGGCGTGATCGAGTGCCAGTTTTTCTAGGGTTCGCTGTTTTTCTTTCAGTGCACTCAGATTTGTTTCTAATCTTGTTTTCACTTCATTCGCTTCAAAGATCGCTACCGTATCGCCTGCTTTGAGCTGGCTTCCCTCAGGTGCTAACATGACTAAGGTATATTCCCAGACCTGCTGAATATTCGGTGGCGCTACTGAGTAAGACTGACGCGATAAGACTTCGCCTTCTATACTCAACTCCTCACGATTCACCTTCGTTGGATTAGCGGGCAGTTCCTGACTTACTTTGATTTTCTTCACACTAGCTATCGCCGGATTCGTGTCATTCTGCGTTTTATTCTTTGCCCCATTCAATGACTCGATCGACACACTCATACCTTGCTGCAGCGGCCAATTGAGATTTTCTGGCAGTGTAATCTCAGTCTTAAAATACCGGCCATTACCCCAGATTGCCCGAGCTTCTGGCGCACTCGCGATACGTTCAATTTTTCCCGTCGTCACAGAATCTGGAATTGCGTCGAAGCGCATTTTCAAGGATTGTCCTTCGCTTAAGAATGGTCGATCGGCTTCCAATACCCAAGCGATCACTTTCAGTTTCCCAGCGCCCATGATTTGCCCGGCCACAGAGCCTATATGAGCAGCGCCGCCTTCATCTAAACGTTTGCCATTCCAAATATCATAACCATGAATTACGATACCATCGCGGCCTGCACGCACCTCGCTCTGGGCTTGTTTTACCTTGGCATAGGCAATTTGAATCTGCAGGCGTTTGACTGCTAATTCGCTATCCTCCAATTTTCGCTTCACGGCATCGCGCGCATTGTCTGAGGCTTTTTGTTTGACGACCAGATCGCGCGTGGCACGGTCAAGTTCGCCTTGATATTTATCGAAATCCAAGGCTGAAATCTGTGCCTTGGGTAAGGCAGCATCGATTTTCGCCTTGGCTAGTGCGGCCTGCGCCGTAACTAAGGCGCGCTCTCCTTCCACGGTTTTCACATCTAATTCTGCTGCTTCCTTGTATCCCCGTTCGCGTGTCTGCACAAGTTCAAGCTCCAAACGCTCCAGCTCTGAATCACCTTGCGAATCGACTCTCAAAATAACATCACCCGTTTTCACCGCAGCTCCTTCAGCCACAAAATATCTGAGAGTGACAGGTGACACGTTCGAGACCGGAACTATAATCGGCCATGAATCAATCGCCTGCACTTCACCAGTCAATAAAACGGGACGATGGTATGGTTCGACTTTCTTATCGTTAAGCTTAACTGTAGATTGATCATAGGCTTGCACACTGAGAGCCGATAGAAAAACGCAAAGTAAGGCCCAAGCTAAATGAGTGCATTTCATACCTGCACCTCATCAACTTTGCCATCTTTTAAATGTATAGTGCGTTGGGCTTTTGCTGCGATATTAGGATCGTGAGTTACCAGCACCATGGTCTGACCATTCGCATGTAATTCCGCCAGCAAAGCCAAGACGTCGGTCGCACTTTTAGAATCAAGATTGCCAGTTGGTTCATCTGCGAGTAATAAGGCAGGTTGATTTAATAAGGCGCGGGCAATCGCGGCACGCTGTAGCTGTCCACCAGACAGTTCGCCAGGTAAATGGCTCATGCGTTGACCTAAACCTATGCGCTCTAGTAAGGCACGTGCGCGTTGCTCTGCGCTGTTATCTACTTCCGCCGCATAGCGTTGCGGCAGTAAAACGTTTTCCAAAACAGTTAAACGCGGCAACAAATGAAAAGATTGGAACACAAAGCCAATCCGGCGATTACGCAAATCAGATGAGGCATCATCATCCATGCTAGCTATTTCGTCTTGCTCCAAATGATAAGTACCACTATCCGGTTTATCCAAGGCACCCAAGACATTCAGTAAAGTCGATTTACCCGAACCTGAGGGTCCCATAATCGCGACAAATTCGCCCTTAGCAATCGATAAATCCACGCCATCCAATGCCCGTATTTCATTCCCACCTTGCTTGTAAGTCTTGCGGATATTTTGTAGTGCAATCATATTTTTTATTTCCCTGCTTACTCAAAAGAAAATCAATCAGATAAGACTTCGGCTTTTTTTGCCACTGCACCGGCAGCGTCGTGAGCGGGAAGTATCCTTACCTAATCAACAATTGTCAATAAGTTAGGCTATATAGAAAATCCTTAATAGCAAATTGCGCGATTAGCTTCTGAAACCAAATTAATCATCAGAAAAAAACATGTGCTTTAAAAAAGGATGAGGCATCCAAATACTGAACTTATACTGAGCGACATGGTCAATACACATCAGGTCTCAAAGCGATAGACCAATTTCTCGCACATGAACAAAAAGGGATTTTTTTATGAAAAAACTTCTAGGCGCGCTCGGTATCGCAAGTATTTTTCTGGCATTACCAGCTCAGGCACAAATTCTATCGGTACGGGAACAGGCACGCATCGTCAATGAGAATTTGGCTGAACGCTTTGAGCAATTATTACCCGATATGATGGCGCAAACAGGTATTGATATGTGGCTCGTTATCGGCCGTGAATACAATGAAGATCCAGTACTGAAAACGATGCTTCCAGCGGAATGGCTCAGCGCACGTCGGCGCACCATGTTGGTATTTTATCGTGATCCACAAAGCAAGAAATTTGAGAAATTAGCGGTCGCGCGTTACGACTTTGGTGACAATATTAAAGCGGCCTGGGATACGCAAAAATTTCCCGACCAATGGGATGCTTTAGTCAATCTGATTCGCCAACGTACCCCCCAAAAAATAGGCATTAATACTTCACAGCATTTTGCCCACGCCGATGGTTTGGATCACACCGAATATCAAGAACTATTTCAGAAGTTACCACCAGATTTGAAAGCTAAACTGGTCTCCGCCGAACCTCTGGCGATACGCTGGCTGGAAACCCGCACCGCTAGAGAAATGCAGTTTTACCCGCAATTAATCAACGCGACTCATAAAATTATTGAAGAAGGATTTTCTGAGCAGGTCATCACCCCCGGCATCACAACCAGTGACGATGTGGTCTGGTGGTTTCGCCAAAAAATACGCGACCTGGGCTATGACACCTGGTTTCACCCGACGGTAGATATTCAACGCATGGATGCCAATAAAGATGAAGCGCAGCGTAGCTTTTCTGCTCGTCCCAAAAGCAATGTGATTTTGCCTGGCGATTTAATTCATGTGGATATCGGCATTACCTACCTGCGTTTGAATACCGACATTCAACAACATGCCTATATCTTAAAACCAGGCGAGACCGCAATACCTGACAGCTTGCGTCAAGCATTTGACAAGGCAAATCGCTTGCAAGACATTCTGACCTCACAATTTAAAGAAGGTAAAACCGGTAACCAAATTTTGGCCGATACTTTAAGTCAGGCAAAAAAAGAGAACATTGCAGCGACCATCTACTCACATCCAATTGGGTACCACGGTCATGCCGCAGGTCCAGCAATTGGCATGTGGGACAACCAGATAAAAGTTGAGGGCACTGGCGATCAAGCCTTACGTCCGCGCACCGCCTATTCCATAGAGTTGAATGCGGTCAGCACCATGCCTGAATGGAAGAAAGATATACGCATCATGTTGGAAGAAGATGCGTATTTTGATGGATCCAAAGTACGCTATATCGACGGGCGCCAGAAAGAAATCTACCTTATCCCAAGAGCGAGCCGCTACAATCAATAATTGTTCAATGGTCGATCAATCGACAATCAATAATTCAACATACAAAAATGCCCTCGAAGCTCGAGGGCATTTTTGCAAACTAGGCCAACACAGATCGCTCAAGTTTCGCGAGTTCAATTTTGAAGTGCAAGCGTATTTTTGAAGAATACCTGATTGGGTGTCAGGTATCCTAGTCTTTTTCT
>NZ_JBXARG010000010.1:0-181430 GCF_058808015.1 Undibacterium sp. GW821-FHT11H02
CTTTCCCATAGCGTTAGCCTAGCCCTGCGCTCATTTCGACTCATTCGCATGCCAAAATATTATGTCAACACGCCCTAGGACTGCCATGGTCCCGCATTTTTCTTGATTGCGTTTATTGCCTACATTACTGCTGTTCCGGTCAATGCCGTTCAGTGAAGCGAACAAGTTACTTAATTATGCTTCAAAAGCCCTCAACGCCGAGACGCAGAGTCGCCGAGGAGCGCAGAGAAAAGCGACTTTCTTACTGGATTTCTCTGCGTATCTTTGCCCCTCAGCGTCTCGGCGTTGAAGGGTTTTCATTTTCGTCCAAAACCACAAAGTCAATTCGGATAAAATCTCGTATTTTCTCGCTGAGCTGTTCTCATATTCGTCTTTTAACTGAACGACATTAGCAGTCGCAGTCACTTTTGTTACTTATGCGAGTGCCGATTAAGATAGAAAAATAGCTTTGACGCAGCGTTTGCGCGGGCTGGATGAATTGCTTTAATAGTGAGTTTATGGTCTAATTGCAACCGAGTTGCAAAATAAATCCATTCGAGGTTCAAAATTCCTTCCCTGTTGTCATCCATCCTCATTACCACCACGATCGCCGGTGTGCTGAGTATCAGCTTTGCTGCTGTGTTTTCTTTTTCACTGCTGTCGAAACTGGTCGAACGCATGGTGAGTTTGTCGGTCGGCATTATGCTCTCGACGTCGTTCCTGCACGCACTTCCCACAGCCTTCGAATCAGGTGCTGATCCGCGCTCTTTGTTTGCTTGCCTGCTAGGTGGATTGCTCGCATTCTTCTTATTAGAAAAATTCGCGATTTTGCGCCACTCGCATCATCATGAAGGCGACGGTCATCACCATGAACACGGACATGATGCACATGAAGCGGGTAAAGCTGGCTGGATGATATTGATCGGTGATGGTATGCATAACTTCACCGATGGCATTTTGATCGCGGCGGCATTTTTAGCCGATCCGGGTCTGGGCATGGTGACGGCGCTGGCCATTATCGCGCATGAAATTCCTCAGGAAATCGGTGATTTTATCGTATTGCTAAACGCCGGCTTTTCCCGCAAACGTGCGTACTTCTACAATCTGCTGTGCAGCTTAATGGCTGTACTTGGCGGGGTTCTGGGTTATTTCACCTTGGATAAAGCCAGCTCTCTGATACCCTATGTTTTAGTGCTGGCTTCATCTGGTTTTATCTATATCGCGGTCAGTGATTTGATGCCACAAATGCAGCGCCGCGCCTCGCTGAAAGAAACCGTGCCGCAAATATTTTTAATCGCTTGTGGTGTGGCGCTAGTCTTGTTTGTGACGCAGCATCAACACTAAGGGACTTAAGAGCCTGTCGCCACCGGGCGAGTAGCATCTGAACACCATTCACTCCACGAGCCCGGATACAAAGCAGCGCCGTGCAAACCTGCTATTTCTAGCGCCAGTAAATTATGGCAAGCGGTCACACCTGAACCGCATTGCATGATGGCTTTTTTCGGATCGGCCAACAAGCTCTGCCATTCTTGGCGCAGTTGTTCAGCCGATTTAAATCGACCATCCGCTTGTAAATTATCTTTGAAGAAGCGATTCATCGCGCCCGGAATATGCCCACCGACCGGATCTATCGTTTCGTTCTCACCGCGGAATCTATCGGCAGCTCGGGCATCGATCACTTGGAGTCGGGTATCAGCCTTAGCCTGAAGATTGTGCAACACAGTTTGTACATTGACTTGTCTGGTCAAACTTTCTTTCAATTGTATATTCCCAGACTCGTGGCTAACAGCCTCAGTTTGCAAAGCTTGTCCAGCACTGATCCAGGCCGCAATACCGCCATCTAAGACTGCCACTGGTGCATGCCCGATCGAACGCAATAACCACCATAAACGAGCTGCAAACATCCCGCCGTGTCCATCGTAGGCGATCACTTGGGTATCATGATTGATTCCTAAGCGGCGCAAAGCAGCGAGTAAATCATCGGTTTTCGGCAAGGGATGGCGTCCTGCGAAATGACCGTTTGCGTCGTATTTACTACCAGACAAATCGCTATCTAAATTGGCGAATACCGCCCTCGGAATATGGCCCGCATCGTAAGAATTCTTACCTGCACTGGCGTCCATCAAATCATGGCGACAATCAACCACCACGGTCGTTTGATTACTTAGTTCTGTTGCGAGTTGTTGTGCACTAATCAAAGTCGTATACATGGATTTTCCTCAAAGGGCTTAACTGGCGTGATCAATTTCAGCTGACTTGGTACCAGCATTACTATTAAACGAAGACGCTATCATACCGCTAGCCAAAATTACTGCAATTCCTAACCAGCTGATCCAACTCAAATTGAGTTTCCAAATCATGACATCAAGCGCACTAGTAAATACAATGCCGACATATTGTAGATTCGCCGCTACTAAGGGATTACCAAGCCGGTACGAACGCGTCATCGCTAATTGCGCGATCATCGCAAAAATGCCAACGCCGAGCAAAAGTGCAATGCCTTTGGGGTCGAGTAAATGATGATTGACATGGGCTGCCAATTGCGATTCGGAGAGCGTATTAAAATGCCAAAATTGTCCCAGCACGCCCATCAATGTGCAGACCAGAGAAAAATAAAAAACCACCCGATACTCAGGCTCACCTGCCACACCCATTTGCCGAACTTGTATATACGCCATGGCTGCGATAAAACCAGAACACAAAGCAATTAAACTATCAGGCAATTGTTCGACCTGAATTGTCGGACGCAACAACATCACGACACCGATAAAGCCCAGTAATATCGACCACAGCAAATGCGGCGGTAAATGCACGACATCTTTGCCACGATTTTTCCACCATGACATGGCGAACAAAATCACGGCGACCCAGATTGAGGACATGTAACTGAGCGTGACCGATAAAGATAAAGGCAATTTCGAAATCGAATAAAACCATAGCCAGAGCGAAGTCACGCCAAAGATGCCGCGCCAGATATGACCTTTGATCATTTTGCTGCGCAGCGTGCCGTTTTGCCAGCGCATCAAAAAATAGATTCCGATGACACCGATTGCCCCGCGATAAGTCACGATCTCCGCAGTGTTATAAGTTTCAGAGGCGAGCTTGACGCAAACACCCATCAAGGAAAACAAAAACGTGGCAACCAACATCCAGAGTGCTTGCATAATATTTCTTAAATTTCGCTACAAAATACAGAACAGAAAAAAGTATGGGGAAGCATCGCCTCCCCATCTTAGATTTTTTTAGAACGTCATCTTACTTCGATAC
Source organism: Undibacterium sp. GW821-FHT11H02 (assembly GCF_058808015.1). Taxonomy (NCBI): domain Bacteria; kingdom Pseudomonadati; phylum Pseudomonadota; class Betaproteobacteria; order Burkholderiales; family Oxalobacteraceae; genus Undibacterium; species Undibacterium sp. GW821-FHT11H02. Next base: position 3,247 of record NZ_JBXARG010000010.1, read on the forward strand.
CATTCGTGGAAGTGCTGCATGCCATCTTCCATCGGCGATTGATAGGGGCCCACTTCATTCTCGCCGCGATCCAATAAAATCTTACGACCAGCATCCATGCGTGCACCGATTTCATCGTCTTCGATACAGGTTTCCATATACGCGGCACGTTCTGCTTCTATGAATTCACGTTCAAATAAAACGATTTCTTCGGGATAGTAGAACTCCACCACATTTTTTGTTTTACCGGTTGCGGTTGGCCACAGCGTCGATACCACCAGCACATGCGGATACCACTCAACCATAATATTCGGATACAAGGTCAGCCAGATCGCACCATATTTCGGTGCTTCACCACCACGGAATTTCAAGACTTGCTCTTGCCATGCCTGGTATTTTGGCGAGCCAGATTTCAACAAACCCTTATGCACGCCAACGGTTTGTACGCTGTAGTCTTCGCCAAATTCCCATTTCAAATCGTCACAGGTAACAAAACTGCCGAGGCCAGGATGGAAAGGCTCGACGTGATAGTCTTCCAGATAGACTTCGATGAAGGTTTTCCAGTTGTAATCACATTCATGTACTTCAACATGATCAAGCATATAACCAGTGAAATCTAAATCCTTGGTCACCGACAAAGTCGCCATTTTCTCCATCACGTTGTAGCCGTTTTGTTCAAACAGCAAACCGTTCCAGTTTTGAATTGGTGTTCGTGACAGGTTCAGGCAAGGTGTATCTTTGAAATGTGGCGCTCCTATCAGCTCGCCTTTCAAATCATAAGTCCAGCGATGTAAAGGGCACACGATGTGATTCGCATTGCCGCGACCAGTCGTGCCGGGGCCACCAAACATCAAAGCTTGGCGATGGCGACACACATTCGAGAGTAATTCGATCCCATCTTTGCCGCGCACCAGCATACGCCCTTCGTTCTCAGAAGCGAGCGTCGCATAATCGCCGACGTTAGGAATCATCAATTCGTGACCAACGTAGCGTGGGCCAGATTGAAATAATTGCTTGATCTCGCGCTCTAACAAGCCTTGATCAAAATACACATGCACCGGAAGTTGCGCGTCAGAACGCGCTAATGTAGACAAAGAAGCCAGATCGGACATCCCCACCCCCCAAATTAATTTGCACCAACTTGGGGCGTGTTGACATGTGAATTAGGTAAGCGAATGTGCGGAAATGGGTGTAGGGCTAGGCGCAAGCTGTGCGACAGTGCTGGCACTGTAAGCAGCTTGTAACGACGCCATGCGCCCATTTCAGCCATTCCCGAAGGGTTCGTGTCAAAACGCACGATGGACAGCGTTGCATCTCTTGCTGAGGCGGCCAGCCGCAGCGGCGAGATGCGCCTTGCCATCCTGCGTTTTGACACGAACGCTTGCCTAAATAACATGTCAGCACGCCCTTAGAGAGAAAGAATCCATAACTACCTATTTTCGATGCCCCCTTCTTACACTGAAGGAACCGAAAACTCAAACAAACTGCACTTGAAGAGGAAATTTTGGACAGAACGCGGGATTATACCCGAAACATCAGATAAGGTCTTGTTTTACTTGAGGTTTCAGCTCTGCAAGCGGCAGTTTTCCAAGATAGAAGCCAGTCCCCTAAGGCTTCTAACGATAGGTTTGACTACAGACATGATTGGCATCATGGCACGACTGAACGTACCGAAATGGGGTTTAAGCTTGGATCGCCAATACCGGCTGAGGAGCCTGATCTGCCTGATTGGGCTGGTCTTTCTGATTAAGCGCATTGAGCAAGGCCTTATCTACGAGTTTATCCATAGATATCACCTGCGCACGGCTTTCTCTAAAATTTTTCTCCAGCTCTTCGACGGAAACAGAGAATGATTTCTCTTTTTGACTGGAGGTGAAAATGAATAAGCTACGCATAGGGCTAATCCAAGCCAGGCGCACTTTTTGTAAGGAATTATCACGTTTCTTGAATTGTATCCAGACACCACGCTCAAGACCCGCCACTGTCGCTTCAGCCACTTCGATATCGTGGGCAATAATTTCGGCAATCGAGGCTTCGTTAATCAGAGGACGGTTCAGCTTGGGCAATGCCTGTTTCGCCGATTGTTCGTTAGCTTTGGCCTCGGTTGAAGTATTTTCTTCGGCATCCGCAATCGCCGCAGCTTGCTGGGCTTGCGCCTGTTGCGCTTCTGCTTTTGCTTTCTCCACGGCAGCGGCGATCAAACGCGCTTTTTCAGCTTCCTCTTCCTCGGCTTTCGCTTTTGCTTCAGCCAGGGCTTTCGCTTCCGCTTCAGCACGCTTTTGCAAGCGACGCTCGGTCGCGATCTTTGCCGCTTCAACGGCGAGCTCCATCTGGCGTTCTGGCGACAATTCCAAAGGCGCACGCACTATCGAGGCATGACACTCAGCCAGATCGGCAAAAAACTGCACCCTATCTGCGTCTTCCCACTTGATCAAACTCAACCATTTATTCAAGCGCGCCAAGATGCCAGGTAAACGATTAATCATTTCCTGACGCTGCGCCAAAGTAATCTTAGGTTTAATGCTCCAAATCAAATCATCCATCGTCTTAATAGCGTCTTCAACCGCATGCGGTTTTTCATCTTTGACGCTATACGCCAGGGTCAGGACTTTAACCCAACGATTCTCAAGGAAGGTTTCGACAAAAGCCATGACTTCGCCACTGCCTATGCGCATAGAAACATCATTACTCGCAGCGATACCGGCTTGCTTAAATTTTTCTTTTTGCAGCGCCCGATTAATCGGTGCTTGCAGAGCTTCGATCGTAGCTGCTTCGTCTTTCTGGATAAATGCTTCCAGATCATTCACAACTTCATCGAACAAACCTAACTCTTGATCAAATTCTTTTTGTACCCGCAATACATTGCGTTGCATTGCTTGAAATAAAGGATCTTCCTCGCCCTTGAGTGGGTCTAGTGACGCGCTGTATTTCGACAACAGGTCGATCAGACGGCGCGCCGGATGAGCATCCTGAAAGAAAAAATTCTTATCGATTAATGCCGCTTTTAAGACTGGCACTTGCAGGGCGCCAATCAGATTTTTTATAGGATCAGCGATTTCCTGATTGCCTAAGACACCATCGAATACATGTGACAGCAAATCAAAGGTGTGCTTCTCCACCCCAGAATGAAATACATTCGGCATATCCTGGCGCATATGCGACAGACGCATGGCATTTTGCGCACCGGATACTAATTGATGGATCGCCATGTTCTTTTGAACATCAGCTAAGTATTGAAATAATTCTGAAGAAGCGGGATTAAAACCGCGCGCTTCGCCACCAGCAAATGAGCCACCAGATCCGCCGGACATGCCGTGCATGCCACCACCCATAGAACCTGAACTACTTGAACCTACAGCTCCAGCAAATCCACCTGCAGAAGTGGCGTAACCGCCGGACTCGGTTTTGCCTTGCGCGTCATTACCTGAGAAATATTGCTCTAGTTTTTTGGTGACTTCATTTTTCACCGCCTCACCCAGTCGCTCAGCCTCGGCACTGGCTTGTTTGCGCTTGAGGCGATAACTCTCTTGCAAATCAGGCAAAATACCCCGGGCTATCATCAAGTCATTTAAGGCTTGATACACAGGTGCCAGATCGAAGATGAACTCGCTCAACATGGGCAACATCAAGGCATGAGCATCAACCTCGCTATTAAACTCTATCCATGCCGCATTGAAAGCACGCAAAAAAACTTCAGGTCTGAATGGGTTTTGTGAAGCGCTGATGTTTTCCTGTCCAAGCAAACTACCGATGCGCATGTTCAAAGCAGCCAAGGGTTCAGCGTAGGTCAATTCTAATGAGCGACTAGCACGACTTAAACTTAATTTGAGCTCCATTTCTTCATAAGAAACTAAGCTCATGCCTTCATCTTGTATCACTACCTGAGGTTTGCTAACAGAGCGTAAAGCATCGACTTCTGCTTTAAACGCCTTTTCCAAACCCGAAGAGCTCAGGTAATAAAAAGTATAAGCGCTATTTTTGAGTAACTGCGCACCGTGAAAACACAGATTGGCCAATTTGGGATCGGAAGCGTTTTCGGATTGGGTAAATAAGTCGTGTGACAAACGCGTCGAAAACGCGTCTATGTGAGGCGTGCACAATTGACACGCCTGCTGCACCAAGGCTTGCCAAGTGTCGAGCTTATCCAAAGGCAATCGATGTTCTGCCTTGGCTCGAGTGTGCTGCTGATCTGCTTGGTTCACTGACATATCAATAATTAACTGCGCCCTAAATACTCAAAAATGCTCAACTAGCCAGTAATTGCAACGTGAATACAGTTTGGACTATATCCACTTTATTTCCACATGGAAATGTTCGAAACGCAATTCCGCTCATTTTTTAAGCATATTTTTTACTCTAAAATGATTAACTCACAATTACGATAATTTTTAGTTAATTTTCTTATCCGAAGTTCACGATGAGAAACTGCACAGAGCACTGCCCTTTGATCTAAAATACGGGGTTTCGCTTGCCACTCCTGCAATCTACCTTGCAAACTAATCTATGTCAAAGAAATTACCATCTAATGTAACACCAGCGTCGTTTGAAAACGCCATGGCTGAACTGGCGGAACTGGTGACACAAATGGAAACTGGCCAGCTGCCTTTAGAGGCCTCAGTCAGCGCCTACCAACGTGGTTCAGAATTAATTAAGTATTGTGCAGCTCAATTAGAAAAAGTGGAACAGCAAGTCAAAATTCTCGATGCCGGTATGTTAAAGCCATTTGATGCGGAAGCGACAGATGAGGATCATGCATGAGCACTAGTTTTCAAAGCTGGATGAAAGACATACAAGCAAATCTTGAAGTCGCACTACATCACTATTTACCAAACACCCAGACTGCCCCTGAAAAACTCCATGAAGCGATGGCTTATGCGGTGTTAGATGGGGGAAAACGGGTACGTCCATTATTAGTATTCGCGGCAGGTAAACTCTTTGATGCACCACAAGAATTATTATCACGTGCCGCCTGTGCCGTCGAAATGATACATGCTTATTCCTTAGTGCATGATGATATGCCATGCATGGACGACGATGCGCTGCGCCGTGGCAAACCCACCGTTCACAAGCAATACGATGAAGCCACCGCCTTGCTGGTGGGTGACGCTTTACAGGCGCAGGCGTTTTTGGTCTTGAGCGAAGCGCCAGCTTGCGCTGATCATAAACTGCCTATGCTGCAATTGTTGGCAAAAGCTTCTGGTTCCGTCGGTATGTGCGGTGGACAGGCGATAGATCTGGCCAGCGTCGGCCTGGCTTTGACTTTACCTGAACTAGAACAAATGCACCGCTTAAAAACGGGTGCGTTGTTGCGTGCGTCAGTATTATTAGGTGCCATGAGCGGCAAGCAATTAACTGCTGAAGAAATTCAGGCATTAGATACCTATTCAAGCGCGATAGGTTTGGCATTTCAAGTGGTTGATGACGTACTTGATGCCACGGCGGATTCTGCGACTTTAGGTAAAACAGCGGGCAAAGATGCCGCTGATAATAAACCAACCTATGTTTCACTTTTAGGCTTAGATGCCTCACGCCAGTTAGCCACTCAACTCTGTAACGATGCCCATCAGGCTCTGTCACAATTTGGAGAATCCGCTCAACATCTGCATGATTTAGCAGATCTCATCGTCCAGCGGAAAGCATAATAATGTCCCTACTCACTACGATCAATTCACCAGCCGATTTACGTCAGCTCAACCGCAATCAATTAAGCTCGCTGGCCGATGAATTGCGCCAATATGTTATCGATTCCGTCTCTAAGACTGGCGGTCACTTATCTTCCAATCTCGGCACCGTTGAACTCACGATCGCCTTGCACTATGTATTCAATACACCGGAAGACAGGCTGGTATGGGATGTCGGTCACCAAACTTATCCGCACAAAATTTTAACGGGACGCCGTGATCAGATGCATAGCCTGCGTCAACTTGATGGCATCTCAGGTTTCCCACGCAGAGTAGAAAGTGAATACGATACTTTCGGCACCGCTCATTCTTCGACTTCAATTTCTGCGGCACTTGGTATGGCCTTAGCGGCACGCACCAAAGGCGAATCCCGTCACGCGGTAGCGATCATTGGCGATGGCTCTATGACTGCCGGCATGGCGTTTGAAGCAATGAACAATGCGGGCGTCTATGATGATATCAATATGCTGGTGGTACTCAACGACAACGATATGTCGATTTCGCCACCTGTTGGCGCTTTGAATCGCTATCTGGCACGCCTGATGTCCGGCAAATTTTATGCAGCAGCCCGCAATGTCGGCAAATCCGTTTTGCCATCGCCTATGCTGGAGCTGGCACGCCGTTTTGAAGAACATGCAAAAGGCATGATCGTTCCTGCGACCATGTTTGAAGAGTTTGGTTTCAACTACATAGGCCCCATCGATGGCCATGATCTGGAATCCTTAATTCCTACCTTGCAAAATATTAAAAACCTAAAAGGGCCGCAGTTCTTACACGTGGTCACTAAAAAAGGTCAGGGTTATAAACTGGCTGAGGCCGACCCGATTTTGTATCACGGCCCGGGCAAATTCAATCCTGCAGAAGGCATCAAGCCTGCGGCAGCACCCGCCAAGAAAACCTATACCCAAGTTTTTGGCGATTGGCTGTGCGATATGGCTGCCGCCGATGACAAACTAATAGGCATCACACCGGCCATGCGCGAAGGTTCAGGCATGGTCGAATTTGAGCAGCGTTTTCCGAAACGCTACTACGACGTCGGCATTGCAGAACAGCATTCTGTCACCTTTGCGGGCGGAATGGCGACCGAAGGCTTAAAGCCGGTCGTCGCAATTTATTCGACCTTTTTGCAACGTGCTTATGATCAATTAATTCACGATGTCGCTTTGCAAAATCTGGATGTCACTTTCGCCTTAGACCGCGCTGGTTTGGTAGGCGCCGATGGTGCAACTCATGCCGGCAATTATGATCTTGCGTATTTGCGCTGCATTCCAAACATGGTGGTGATGGCGGCGAGTGATGAGAATGAATGTCGACAAATGCTCACCACGGGCTATCAATATCCAGGTCCGGCGGCGATACGCTATCCACGTGGGGCGGGTATTGGTGCAAGCATACAAAAAGAATTAACGACGCTACCAATTGGCAAAGCCGAGTTGAAACGTCAAGGTAAAAAAGTCGCGATTCTCGCTTTCGGCTCTATGGTTCATCCAGCTCTGCTGGCGGCGGAAGCGCTTGATGCGACAGTGGTCAATATGCGTTTTATAAAACCACTTGATACCGATATGATCAAGGAAATAGCGGCTAGCCATGAGGCTTTTGTGACCGTTGAAGAAGGCTGCACCATGGGCGGTGCGGGTTCCGCAGTTGCCGAAGTGCTAGCAGAGGTTGGACTTGCCAAGCCAGTGTTGATCTTAGGTTTGCCAGACAAGTTTGTCGATCATGGTGATCCGGCATTGCTATTAGCGCAATGTGGATTGAATGCTGAAGGAATCGAAGCGTCAATTCGCCATCGCTACTATTAATCCTGACAAGCGCATTGCACTCGCAATGAATCACATCACACCACTCATCTTCCTCGAAGTGAGTGGTGTTTTCTTATGTAGCGAGATTCACACTTCTTGCTCGACTAGCGCAGCACGAATGTCTTCACGACTTAAGCTAGGTGCGAACTTTTGAATGAAGTCGTAAGTATAGGTACGCAAATAAGCACCACGACGCACGGCTAATCGCGTCACATTCGATTGAAATAAATGCGAAGCGGAAATCGTGCGCAAACCTTGCGCGCGTTGATTGTCATTACCCGATTCAATCGCCATCGAAGCGACTAAACCTACGCCCAATCCCAGTGATACATATTGCTGAATCACGTCTGAATCCATCGCCGTAAGCACGATATCGGTGCGCAAACCAGCGCGTTTAAAAGCATCGTCAATATGTCCACGCCCAGTAAAACCGACGTCGTAAGTGATCAAGGGATACTTCGCCAAGTCTTGTAAACTCAACTCGGCATGTGCCAATAATGGGTGAGCATCGGGCACCACCACCACGTGATTCCATTCATAACAAGGAAAGGAAACGAGATCTTTAAATGCCGACAGGCCTTCGGTCGCGATCCCGATATCTGCTTTACCGGAAAGCACCCATTCCGCAATATGCTCGGGCGCGCTCTGTTGTAAAGCGATGCGCACTTCGGGAAACGCTAAACGAAATTGCTGTACTACTTTCGGCAAGACGTAACGCGCTTGCGTATGGGTAGTCGCAATCGCTAGCGTGCCACGTGCCTGATCGGAATAGTCATTGCCCGCTTGGCGCAAATTCTCGGCTTCTAACAGCAAGCGTTCTATGATGGGCAAAATACCTTTACCCGGCTCGGTCAAGCCAGTCAGACGTTTGCCATTGCGCTCGAAGATATCAACACCAAGCTCTTCTTCCACTTCACGAATCTGACGGCTCACACCGGGCTGCGAAGTGTATAAGGTATTCGCCACTTCGGTTAAGTTGTAACCGCAACGGCAGGCTTCACGTATCGAGCGTAATTGTTGGAAGTTCATAATCGTTCCTAGGCATTCAGATTTTCAACAAACACATGCAAGCGTTTTGGTTTCACCAGCAAGGCTTCACCGACTTGCAAATTCAAATGTAGAGCACGTTCGGTACTGATCATAGCTTCCACAATTTGACCATTATCTTCACGTACCAACTCCAATTGCGCGAGTGGACCTATGCCATGTATGCGACGCAATTTCACGACCAAACCAGTGGCACCAACCGAGTAGCGATCAATTTCTAATTCATGTGGGCGTACATAACCGGTACCAACAGCATCTTTAGTTTCCGCATGGCCTGGCGCATCAAAGGCGACACCATCGGCATCCAAGATGCCTTCATGCACACGTCCATGAAACAAATTCACATTGCCTAAGAAGCCGTATACGAAAGGTGTAGCCGGATGTTGATAGACCTCATTCGGCGCACCGACTTGTTCAACTTTGCCGTGATTCATCACCACAATTTGATCGGCAACTTCAAGTGCCTCTTCCTGATCATGCGTGACGAAAATACTCGTCACATGCAATTCATCATGCAAACGGCGTAACCAGCGGCGCAGTTCTTTACGTACCTTGGCATCGAGCGCACCGAAAGGTTCATCCAACAACAAGACTCGTGGCTCAACCGCCAAGGCACGCGCCAAAGCGATCCGTTGTCGTTGTCCACCTGAGAGCTGAGGCGGGTAGCGGTCAGCCAGCCAATCGAGCTGTACCAACTCTAACAACTTGGTGACTTTCTCTTTGATCTGCGCTTCGCTTGGACGCAAATGACGCGGTTTCACACGCAAGCCAAACGCAATGTTTTCAAAAATCGTCATGTGTTTAAACAAGGCATAGTGCTGAAACACAAAGCCAACTTGACGCTCACGCACATGCTGATTCGAGGCATCTTCACCATCCAGCAAAACCTGACCTCTATCGGCATATTCCAAGCCAGCGATGATGCGCAGCAGCGTCGTCTTGCCGCAGCCAGATGGTCCTAACAATGCCGTTAATTCGCCATTCGGAAAATCTAAAGACACATTATCTAAGGCGGTGAAATTGCCGAAGCGTTTTTGTAATTGATTGACAGCGATGCTCATGTTTATTTCCAATCTTTCAAATATTTACAAACGTACTCCCTTCTCCAGCAGGCGGGAGAAGAGTTGGGGATGAGGGGCGTCGAGTAAGTCAATTGATATTTCATTTGCTTAACTCAATTTGCTCAAGGACATTCGATCAGCGTTTCGCCAATCTGAACCGCCCTCACCCCAACCCTCTCCCGCCCACGGGAGAGGGAGCTTTGTTCGACCTCTACTTAGCGTTAGTAGTAGAGGTATTTACCGTTATTCCTGTGGCGTTCGCTGACGCGATTCGTCAGTCTTCCATTCCACGATGGTTTTCAAAGCCAGTGTTACTAAAGCCAATAGCGTCAGCAACGAAGCGACTGCAAACGCCGCTGTGAAGTTATATTCGTTATACAAAATCTCCACTTGCAAAGGCATGGTATTGGTCTCACCGCGGATATGCCCAGAGACCACCGACACCGCGCCAAACTCACCCATTGCACGTGCGTTACACAAGATGACGCCGTATAACAAACCCCATTTAATGTTCGGTAAAGTCACATGCCAGAAAGTCTTCCAACCGGATGCACCCAATACCAAAGCCGCTTCTTCTTCCTCACTACCTTGCGCCTGCATCAAAGGGATCAATTCGCGCGCGACAAATGGAAAAGTAACGAAGACCGTCGCCAATACGATGCCAGGAACCGCGAACAGAATCTTGATATCGTGCTCGCGCAGCCAATCGCCAAACCAACCTTGCGCACCAAACAACAGCACATAAATCAAGCCCGAAATCACCGGCGACACAGAAAATGGCAAATCGATCAAAGTCAGCAGAACATTTTTACCGAGGAATTCAAACTTAGCGATGGCCCAGGCTGCCGATACCCCAAATACCAAATTCAAAGGCACTGCAATGCCCGCAGCAATCAAAGTTAGTTTAATCGCTGACACGGCGTCCGGTTCTTGAATGGATGCTAGGTACACATCCCAGCCTTTGCGCAAAGCCTCTGTAAACACAGCGACTAATGGAATAAATAAAAACAAGGTGACAAAAGCCAAAGCCAAAGTGAGCAACAATACTCTCACCCATACCGGCTCTAAAGTCGCCTGCAATTGCAAAGGCGGTTCCGTGCGAGCTTCTATGTTTTTAGTCGTTAAAGTTTGTGCAGACATTATTCTTTCCCCGCAGTTTGACGACGGCGCGTCCACGCCTGTAGCGCATTAATCGCCAACAATAAAATAAAGGAAATAATCAGCATCACGGTAGCGATCGACGTTGCCCCTGCATAGTCATATTGTTCGAGTTTGGTAATCATGAATAAGGGCGTGATTTCAGAAATCATCGGCATATTGCCTGCCATAAAAATCACTGAGCCATATTCCCCAGTCGCACGCGCAAAGGCAAGCGCGAAACCGGTCAACACGGCAGGCAAAATGGTAGGGAAAATCACTCGTACGAATGTCTGCCAATGGCTAGCACCCAAACTGATCGCCGCTTCTTCTAGTTCTTTTTCAGCTTCTTCCAACACCGGTTGCACAGTACGCACAACGAATGGTAAGCCAATAAAAATCAAGGCCACTAAAACGCCGAGCGGGTTGTAGGCGACTTTAATGTCAAACGGCGCCAACAACTTTCCCAACCATCCATTCGGCGCATACAAAGTCGCTAAGGTGATCCCTGCAACCGCTGTTGGCAATGCAAAAGGCAAGTCCACGAAGGCGTCAATCAAACGTTTTCCTGGGAATTTATAACGAACCAACACCCAAGCCAAAATACCGCCAAAAATCACATTGATAAAGGCAGCAAGCAAAGACGCACCGAAGGTCAAACGATACGAAGCCATCACGCGTTCAGAAGTCACGGTCTGCCAAAAGGCATCCCAGGTCATAGTGAAGGTTTTGATGAAGACCGCAGACAAAGGAATCAGGACGATTAAGCCCAGATAAAACAAAGTAAATCCCACCGATAAGTGAAAGCCAGGTATCACCCGCCGCGCCTTCGCCCGATTTTTTGAAAGAAATGCCATGTGAAGCCTTTATTACTGGATTAGCTATAGACATCACATGATTGCATGGTCAAGTTATATAGAAAACGATTTTTTTCATATTTCTATAGTCGAATTCTGCATAAGCTAAAGCGGCGCTCGCGCTCAAAAAGGCGGGCGCACGGTCAACAGCAGCCTCGTTGACCTTGAGTCTCTAAGCTTATTTTGATTTGAGTTTGAGGTGGCGATTTCCCTACCGCGCTGGTCAAGCAAGAACGCGCAATATCGATGGCATTTCCTTGTACTGCAAATGCCAGCCGATGATCTGATACCTCTCGCAGTTTCTCAAACGCTGGCAATTGATCGACTTTACGCACAATGATCAAACAAGTTTGCCGCGCTGCCTGTCGTAGTAAATCCTCAAACAAACAAACATCTTTATCCACGAGACTGTTCTGAAAATGGAGCTTAAGCACCTCAGGGCGCACGCGCTCTAATAATTCAAAAGCTTGCCCTATGTTTCTTGCGTGAACTGCAAGGCGAAATCCATTGCGGCGATAATTCTCAGCAACGTAGCTAATCGCCCAACGCTGACTCGGCACAATCGCAGGTAACTGCAAGACGATACTTTGCTGTGGAATATTTAGCTTGGCGAGTACACGCTGAAATGCCGCACCATGATTGCCTGCGACTGCGGTCAACAAGCGATTATGCACACTCAAATAAAGCTCGCCCTGATCCGCTGTGACCTGACGGAAAAAATTAATTGTGTGAAGTAGTCGGCACAAACGATCAAGTTCAACTGACTCATCGTCGGTGGTCGCATGCTCCAATAATTTCCAGATGCTAAGGCCTTGATCATTCACTGACAAAGTCCTGACAAATGCCTCATATCCTAATAATCGCAAATCACCGCTTGATCGTATCGCTTGAAACACACTGCTTAAACGCGCATTAAAAAATCGCGCGGAAATACGTCCATCTTTACCTGCAAACAATTGGCTTCTACTTTGCGTTGGTGAGCTATTCAGGTAGTCATTTAATCCCGCATAAGTCATTTTCTATTCCCTTTCCATTCATTGAATCAGTGCAGCTTAAAAGAAGAATAGAAAAAAACAAACGAAGACATTCACACTTACTTAGATGATTTATGCATTCTCTTTTCGGCATCGGCGAGTGTAGAAAAAATAAAAAAGCGCGACATTAAAAATAGCTTCTGAAGACAAAATCTCTGGAAGATATTTCTAAGTCGCGCAACACCAAGATCCACTTAGGTTGATCTTTGCATCAAAACTAAAAGGGGAATTTCGATAAAAATAAGTCCAACTATAAGCCTGCTAGCACGCTCGACCTCACATCTAGTTGGGGGACTAAAATGACAGTCGCACACAATCTATCTTTAGGCCTAAATTTAGACGGACAGACATCATTGCTTACAGCGCACCAAAAATTACCAATTTACTTCGCCTGATAAATTTGATCGAAGACACCTCCATCAGAAAAATGCTCTTTTTGCGCCTTGGTCCAGCCACCAAATACTTCATCAATCTTGAACAAACTTATTTGGGCAAACTGAGCTGCGTATTTCTTCACCGCTCGTTCGGAAGTTGGACGATAAAAATGTTTGCCGATGATGTCTTGTGCTTCTTCCGTGTACAGAAAATTTAGGTAGGCCTCTGCCACTTTACGCGTACCACGTTTGTCCACTGTTTTATCGACTACTGTCACGGGCGGCTCAGCCAAAATACTTAAGCTTGGCGTAACAATCTGTAATTTGTCAGCGCCAAATTCTTTCAATGCGAGGTAGGCCTCGTTTTCCCAAGTAATCAAGACATCGCCAATACCGCGTTCAGAGAACGTGACGGTCGAACCACGGGCTCCTGAATCTAAGACTGGAACGTTCTTATACAGCTTCTGCACAAACTCCTTGGCGCTCGCACTAGTCCCAGCCTTTTGCTTTAGTGCATAACCCCAAGCCGCCAAATAATTCCAACGCGCCCCGCCAGACGTTTTCGGGTTCGGCGTAATCACGGCAACCCCTGGCTTGACCAAGTCGCTCCAATCTTTAATCGCCTTTGGATTTCCTTTACGCACCAAAAATACTATCGTTGATGTATAAGGCGAAGCATTATTGGCCAGACGTTTTTGCCATGCTCTATCGAGCAAACCCTTTTCCGCAACGGCATCGATGTCATAGGCCAAAGCGAGCGTCAATACATCGGCATCCAAGCCATCGATCACAGCACGCGCTTGCTTACCTGAGCCACCATGGGATTGCTTAATGCTGAGTTTATCGCCTGTCTTGGTTTGCCAATATTTAGCAAATCCTGCGTTCACATCTTGATATAACTCACGGGTGGGGTCATAGGAGACATTGAGTAAGGTGACATCCGCGGCGTGCACGATAGGGCTAACAGTCGTCGAAGCCAAGGCCAATGCTAGCGCGATTTTTTTCAGTAATTTCATTTCTATTTCACTCCACACAGATAAATAATTAATCGATGTGTGGAGAGTAAAGACTAGGTCAACAATTGAAAACGAATGATTTCGCGTTTGCTTATTTGTTTTTTGAAGTAGCCCTTAGCAAGAAAATTATTCTAAAGCAAACCGTAACGCACTCGGTGTCAATCCCGTGCATCGTTTAAATGATCGTCTTATTTGAATATTACTATTTAGCTCAAGCAAGTTCGGGCGTTTGTGTGTATTGTTATGGGCGCGAGCAGGCTTTTGATCACTTGATTTCAAAAGTTCTGGCGCGCCCAACAACACATTCAAACACCGACGAGGAGAGCAAGAATGGCACAGCAGTTTCCTAGCAAGACCGCGCATGATTTTCATCCTGAAGTACTAAAACTATTTGATCAATACGTACATGGTGGCCTGAGCCGTCGTGGATTTTTGAGTTCGGCGAGTAAATACGCCGCTGGCGTGGTGACTGCGGAGGGCTTACTGCAAGCCTTGAGCCCCAATTTCGCGACGGCGCAGCAAGTTAAAGCTGACGATGCCAGAATTGTCGCCAACTATGTTGAATATCCATCTCCCAATGGCTATGGCACTTTGCGTGGCTATTTAGTTAAACCGGCGAATGCCAAGGGGCCGCTTCCTACCGTATTAGTTGTACATGAAAATCGCGGCTTAAATCCGCATATTGAAGATGTTGCACGCCGTGTCGCCCTGGATAATTTTATCGCCTTTGCACCCGATGCTTTATTCCCTCTCGGTGGCTATCCAGGTACCGAAGATAAGGCACGTGAATTATTTCCCAAACTCGATCAGGCCAAGACCCGCGAAGACTTCATCACCGCCGCTGGCATTCTAAAGACCATCGCTGGCGGTAACGGTAAAGTCGGCGTCGTTGGATTTTGCTATGGTGGTGCGATTGCCAACTTCCTCGCGACCAAGATTTCTGATCTCGGCGCCGCCGTTCCCTTCTATGGCGGAGCTCCGGCTCTCGATGCAGTGCCCAATATCAAAGCCGAAGTTTTAGTACATCATGCCAGTAAAGACGAACGTCTGGTCGCGGCTTGGCCTAAGTATGAGGAAGCTTTAAAAGCGGCCGGCGTTAAATATCAAGGCTTTGTTTATGATGGCGTGGAACACGGCTTCAATAATGACACGACACCACGTTTTGACCAGGCTGCAGCGAAGTTAGCATGGACTCGTACTATGGATTTGTTTAATCGAACTTTGCGTTAAGTTGAAGCGATCAGCTTTACAAAACGCGGTAGGCCAGGTGATCTAAACGCACCCGACTTAAGCGCTGCAGTAATTGTCGTACTTTGTCCGGATAATCTTTCAGATTCTCCAGATCACGATAATGCTGCAGCGTTTTGGTATGTTGCATGATGCTGTCTAATTCCGCTTGTCTTTGCGCTAATAAGTCGCCACACGGATCAGTAAACAATAAGGCGTTTTCCAGATCCAGGCTGAAGGCGCGGGGATTCAAATTGTTCCCGGTAACCAAGGTGTACAAATCATCGATCCATACGCCTTTCAAGTGATAGGTATTGTCACCGTCTTTCCATAGATGTACCTGTAATGCTGCGCTACTAATTTCCGCCTGATGCTTTTTTACAAACCGACGCAAGTTAACTTCGTACAGATAGGGCAAACAACCTATCGCTTTATAAGCCTGTTGGGGCGGGATATAAAAATCATTGGCGGTCTTATCGCCCACAATAATACTGAGCTTTACGCCGCGTTTGAGGGCACGATTGACTTCGCGCATCACTGGTCGTGGAAAATTGAAATACGGTGTACAGATCGTAATCTGTTTCTGCGCTGCAGCCAGTAACTGGCATAGACTACGATTTAATAAATTATTTTTGCCGAGGCCAGAAATATTCGTAACGCAAAGACTTTGAGCATCTTTAATGCTGTGATCGCCAGGTAACTGATAAGCCACCGCTTTTAGATGCTCGCGCAATCCGCGCATTTCCGCACGTAAGTCTTTAGTCCTTGGAACCTCAGCAAGGTCCAAGCGGTGCACCGCTGCTGACGACAAGATATGACGGCGCACCCAATCCACCATGCTATTGGCCAAACTGGCATCCTGAATTAACCAGTAACGATCATGACGATATTTTTCCAACTGGTGCAAATACACATTATTGATACTGGCGCCGCTGTAAATCACAGTATCGTCGATGACAAAGCCCTTCAAATGAAATACGCCAAATAATTCACGAGTCTGTACCGGTACGCCATAAATCGGAATGACAGCCTCATGCGCGGCGCTTTGTGTTTGATACCATGCGGCATTACCTGCCACTTTGCCCGGAATTTTTTGCTCGCCAATTAAACCACGTTGAGCGCGGTGCCAATCCACCAACACATGAATTTGCAAAGCGGGATTCATACGCTGTGCCGCATATAAGGCATCCAATACCACTTGCCCTGCCTCGTCGTGTTGCAAATACAAGCTGCACAGATAAATTCTATGTTTAGCCTGGGCGATTTGTTCTAACAAACTTTGTCGAAACTGTGAGGCGCTGTTTAAGATGCGGATTGCATCGGCTTGAATCGCGATTTGCGGGAGGTCGGTTAATTGCGGGCGAAGTTTAAAAAGACGCATGAATGAGCTTTAAGTGAAACCTGAAAAAAGAATTGCTTACGGCGATCTTGAGCACTGATAGACATCAATAGCTACATGTGAAAAATTTTATTTAGCCTTTTCTCGAAACAGCAGTCATTTTATCCTAGCTGTGGTCAAGGCAAACACGTACTCATCGCTCTCTATCGTCTTGCATAAACGCCAGACAATAAGCATTGCAATCGCGCACCGCAAACTCTCTGGTGCCATAGGGCATGTCTTGCAAAGTCCAGGCTAACTCTACCGCATCCTTGACTTCTAAAAAATATTGGTCAACGTCGGGAACTCGAATATAAATCGTGCCTGACATCCCGAAATTTTGTTGCCAAAGGTCAAGCTCGGTGAAAATAATCAGCGCACCAAATTTCATCACACTTAAGGACAACTCGCTGCCGTCAATGACCTCGAAATGCAGGATGTCGCGATAGTAGGCGCGAGTATTGGCTACCTGTTCACAACGTAGTAAGAGCGATAAAGACACAGTCTCTCCTGTATTCCAATATTACTCCGGTAATTCAGCGCGATTAATTAAGCACTTTTTTTGAAATAACTGAGCCAATTTGCGCGCAATTGCATGACTCTCAGAAAACGAGGCATATACCTGTTCCGCCCATTGCCAGACCAAAGCAATATATTCGTCCTCATCATGACTGGCATCAACATCAATGACCGTGATCGTGGCTTGATGTTCGGCATCGGCCTCGATCACCGCTTCATCCGGATGCTGTCGTTTGTAATCATCCAAGACTTCATTAAGTACGGTAGTGAGGTCATAATTCCATTGCACATCATCTTGCAAAATTAAATGCAAGCGCGTCAAATGAAAGTGATTATTCCAGCGGCCGTGAATCAGCGTGTGTTGCAAAGCATGGGCATCAACGCACAGGAAAATAGTCATATGTTGTATGCCTTTTTCCTGGCTGATCTTGTGAGTGATCTTCCCCGCCGTATTCACGCATTCGGTAATGCCATGCAAAGTATCAGAACCGCAAAGCTGGCACTGGCCATCTTCGAGTATCTCTAAATCATTCTTTGCTGCCTGTTCTACCCATTTTGGCATAATCTACCTCCATTGCGTTGACGCACATTGAGACTTCATGTCCATCATAAAACAGGCTACAAAATTAAACTAGCGTTGCCGTTCTTTTTCCCACAAAACATCACTACCGCCAGCGTAACGGTTTAGAACACGTGATAACACAAACAATAAATCCGACAGGCGATTCATATATTGACGAGGTGCTTCGTTAATTTGTTCAGCCTTGCCGACACTGACGATAGCGCGTTCAGCACGACGACACACAGTGCGACATACGTTGGCCATAGAAGCGGCGCGCGAACCACCCGGCAGAATAAAATCTTTGAGAGGTGGCAAATCGGCATTGTATTTTTCTAGCAATGCATCTAAGCGCGTCACTTGTGCTTCGGTCACCATCGTGTAGCCAGGAATACACAATTCGCCGCCCATATCAAACAAGTCATGCTGTATGGAAAACAATTCCTGCTTCATTGCGTCTGGAATATCTTCACAAATCAATGCGCCTATATGTGAGTTAAGCTCATCCACATCGCCCATCGCGTGTACTCGCAAAGCATCTTTGTCAATACGCGTACCGTCACCTAAACCCGTCGTACCTGCATCGCCAGTGCGTGTAGCGATTTTTGAAAGCCGATTGCCCATATTCCTATCCCATATCCAATAGCAAGAAAATAAGTGACTATTCAGTCTCATTGATAAGAGTAAAAAACTAAACCCCTCAACGCCGAGACGCTGAGACGCTGAGGAGCGCAGAGAGAGGCGAAGATTTTACTGATTTTCTCCGCGTATCTCGGCGCCTCAGCGTCTCGGCGTTGAGGGGTTTTGACCTTTTTTTATAGCGACTGAATAGTTACGAAAATAGAACCTATAACGAGTGAAGCTTCGCCAATACTTATTTAAAAAATACCTAAAGAATGTCTATTTTACCAGTCAAATTTTGATGTGAAGCTGATACCACTATTGTGAGCAATGGTAATCACGGCACTGCCACTGCGCCGTACAAATCAAGTATCGGAAAAACACGCTTATTGAGGTGTGACCTAGGCGGCAATTTTTCCAACCTGTTGGAAATAAGCAAGCAAACTTGTGCTTAGTTCATCTTGTTGCGCTGGCTCGGTATGCCCCATCAAGCATATTTGCAACAGATTGCCCTTAATGAGGTAGCCACTACGATAACTAAGCAAAAAGCCACGCTCTGCCATCGCGTCACCACAAGCGACCGAACTGATGTGATCTGGCAATTGTAGTGTTAATACTGCAGGCGAGCTATCACCTGCAGAATTCAAGATAGCTACACCTGCCGTCCGCAAACTGCTACGTAAGCGCGCAGAGGCATGAGCAATCTGGTCAAAACGCGTGGGTGAAATTTGCAACAAAGCTTGCTGTAATGCGGATACCAGATTAGAAGAATGCGTATAAGGAATACCCGCGTTCGCACGATACACGCCCAAATCCAAATAGCGTGGAATTTGTCGATCTGCATCCACTTCATGCGAGTACGCGACGATTGCCAAGCCCGGATACGCCGCAATCGCTTTACCGCTGACCGTCGTTGCAAGGTAGGCAGCACTTATATCCACAGGTACACAAGCAACGGAACTGGTGCAATCCACACAGAGCTTAATTCCCAAACCATCGCACAACGCTTGAATCTCACTGAGCGGATTTAAAATGCCACTCGATGTTTCACAATGTGTCATCCATAACCAGTCTGGTTTATGTTGAATCAAAACTTGACGCAATGCAGGCAAATAAAAACTGCGCCCAAACTCTGCATGAAAGGTATGGAATTCAATACCAAAACGTTGCGCATGATCACATAAGCGTTCGCCAAATTCACCATTCACCAGTATCAAACCACGACTATTTAATCGCTTAATCTGAGCCGCAACCACATCGTTGGCAAGCGTGCCGCTGCCTAAAAAAATTTCGACCTCACGACTACCTAAGAGTTGGCAGAGCCGCGCTTTGGTGTCCGACAAAAGCGAAAGAAAAGACTCAGCCCTATGCGACACCGGAGCGTTGGCAAAAACCGCTTGAACCGCAGGATGAATTTCGACAGGACCAGGCAAAAAGCTAATGGGAGCTTTCTTTAAAGGGGGCATCTCATCTCGCGTGAGCACATCCTTGGTCGTCACACCGTCCCTTAGTATACGACTTGCTTGCAGCCGCTGTTGCATACGTAATGCCGACGCGAGTACTAAGTACATCGGTTGATACATGGCGCCCGGCTTACCCACCAGATTAGCGAAGGCGGTAAAGCCCATATTTGCATACAATTTTTCTTGTAGCACTGTCGCTGAAACCAAGGCCAATGTAAATTCTTGCTTCAAACAAGTCGTCAATGCAAAGTGAAACAATTTAGCGAAAACAGAGGTGTGACGATAGGCTGGCTCGATAGCCAATAGACGGATTTCGCAAATTTTCTGCACGCTATCTGGCTTAGCTTGAGGTAAATATTGGTCTAGATTATCCACCTTGCCATCGAGCGAAAATGGTCGCGCTGCGCGCAAAGTCAACATACCTATCAGCGTCTCGCCCTGCAAGGCAATGAAGTAAGTATTTTCGTCGTGAAATTTATCCACCAGACGACGTTCAGGATTCGCTGGATGTTGGGGTATCTCTTCGACAAAGGTACGATAATTCAAGCGATGTATCTGTTCAAATTCCTGCGCCTGATCGGCGATCTTAAATTGCATCGTGGCTTGTGTCATTGGTATCACCTACTCTAAAAAACGATTCAAATCTGGGTATCATCATGAGCCAATTCTTGAATCGGCCCTAAAACAAATGGTGTAAGCAAATCAAGTATATTTTGGCGGTGCGCAGCTAGCACCATTGCGCTAATTATGCCGAGTAAAAAACAGGGCACAAGCAGCTCATTGATCAAAAAGCGCGAGAATAAAATTTGGTTGACAAGAAAAAGGCAAGGCAATAGCAATACGCTGATATACACGCTAGCATC
The DNA here is from genome assembly GCF_058808015.1 of Undibacterium sp. GW821-FHT11H02. Classification (NCBI taxonomy): domain Bacteria; kingdom Pseudomonadati; phylum Pseudomonadota; class Betaproteobacteria; order Burkholderiales; family Oxalobacteraceae; genus Undibacterium; species Undibacterium sp. GW821-FHT11H02. The sequence continues at coordinate 23,865 of NZ_JBXARG010000010.1, forward strand.
TGGCTGACGCCAACGTAAGCCCCAGCGCAGTAGTACCAACATGCCCAAGAAAAATATCAAGCACAGGGCAAAGAAAACAGGCGCACAGCTTAACAAGCCACCGAGCAAACAAGCCAGACCTTTACCACCACGCCATCCTAATTGTACCGGCCAAATGTGTCCGGCAATCACCGCAGACAAAGCAAGTAAAGACATATTGATTGAGGCAGTACTCGCGTCCACGCTAAACCAAGTAGCAGCATAAACCGCGAGAAAAGCCTTTGCTCCATCCCAAACAAAAGCCAGTACTGCATAAGACATGCCCAGACTACGCGACAAATTTCGGCTACCCGCATTGCCGCTACCGAGGCTACGAATATCGACCTGTGCAAACCACTTGGCCAGATAAAAACTGGCATTCAGACATCCTAACAAGTAAGCAGTGACGCTGAGAGTCACGCTAGATGCGAGAAATAACATAGTGATTTTGAGCACAAAAAAATATTTGGCTATCCTAACGAGAATAAAGTAGAACAAGGCAAGAGAGTGCCGAAGTAGCGTGTCGCAGCACCCATCGTATTGGAATTTGAAATTTGAATGGATTCAAATTGGCAAAATCAAGCTCACGGTCAAGCCACCAGTTTCACGATTATTAAGCATAATGCGCCCACCGTGGGCTTCTATGATTTCACGCGCCAAGGCAAGACCCAGGCCAGTACCATTGCGTTTCGTTGAATAAAAAGGTACCAATGCATTCGACATCACAGTATCACTCATGCCACTGCCCTGATCGCTGACTTCAATACGCACACCTTCGACCATGGGCTTGACTTCTAAGCTCACGCCGGAAGGCGGCGAGCCTGATTCCAACGCATTTTTTAAAAGATTGAGCAGCGCTTGCTCCATTTGTGCCACGTCAAACATGACATTTTCATCGGGCAAGCGACCGAGCAATTGAAATCCTAATTGTGATTGCAAACGTCCAATAAAACTAGGCCAATTAATACTTTCCAGACGTGGCGTCGGAAGCTTTGCAAACCTTGCATAACCATGAATAAAGCTTTCCAAATGCTGCGCACGTTCTTCTATGGTTTTCATAATTTCGGGCAGGCGTTCGTACTGGCCGCGACTGATCAAGGCGCCCGCTGAATTCGCCAACGAGGCTACTGGCGCCAGAGAATTATTCAGTTCGTGGCTAATCACGCGTATCACTTTCTTCCAGGTTTGCACTTCTTGTCGACGCAACTCCACGGTCAAATGACGTATCAAAAACAATTCATGCTCAGTACCATTTAAGGTAAAACTACGCCGTGACAAATGATAAATTTCATCTTCATCGTTGTCCTCATTGACATGATCTGGAGTCGAGATTTGACTAGCATTTACGGTAAACAGACCATCGCCACCATGTTGCATCGCTTCCCGCAAGGACGGCGAAACCTGCTGCAAAATTTCTTCCAGAGTATAGCCTTCGAGCTTGCGACCCTTGTTCAATAATTGTCGTGCTGTGATATTGCCAAACACAACATGGCCGCGCAATCCTATCAAGAGCATCGCCACTGGCGTGTTTTGCAACATACTGTCGAGCAGTAATTCGCGCTGCACCAGATCGAGACGCTGTTCACGCAACACATGGCCGAGATCATTATGCGCATCGACCAGGTCAGCCAATTCATCATTGCGTTGCCAATGTAAACCAAAGGAAAAATCGCGGTCTTGGTAGCTGAGTACCGTACCACTCATCGCGCGAAACAATTCAAGAATGGGCCTGAGCTGAGCCCGCACCGACGCGATCGCAATAGGAATAAACAGCAACAAACACGCGCCAGCAATCAAGATACGATCGTTTGGAAAGAAATAATCCAGAAGCGCGGCACAGCTTAATGCCAAACTCAAAATCAAAATAAACATCAGTGATAAACGTGCCGCCAAGGAAATCCGCAAGCCGCGTGTTGGCTTAATGGCTGGCCCGGTCTCGGCAGCACTAGCAGAATTAGTTACTTGATCGTTAGGCTTGGCAGGAGGCAGATTCATAGCAAAAAGAAGTGGTGCGATAGCCAGATTATCCTAGATTTCTGGATAAATTCTCGAAGTACTTGATCCAAATTTGCTGGGAAAGAGTGGAAGTACGAACTCAAGGGCGCGAAATATTTAATCGCTCCATACGTCGGTACAAAGCCTGACGACTCAAACCCAAGTCCGCAGCCGCTTGCGCCACCACACCACGCGCCTTGTTCAAGGCTTGCTCTATAGTTTCTCTATCCAGCTCCGCATCACCGGCGACTGCCGCATTAGCCGCCATAAGCGCAATAGGTAATCCCAAGTCTTCAGCTTTAATATCGTCGGTAGTTGCCAATAAGCAGGCTCGCTGCATAACATTTTTCAGTTCCCGGACGTTGCCAGGCCAGGCGTGTGCCAGTAAACAGGCTTGCGCGGTGCTACTTAAATTCTTACCCTCTTCCAAAAAGGCTTTTGCCAGCGGCAAAATATCATCAGGGCGTTCCGCCAAGGAAGGTAAATTAAGTTGAATCACGTTCAAGCGATAGAACAAATCTTCTCTGAATTGCCCAGCCTTGATCATCGCTGGCAAGTCAGCATTGGTGGCACTCATCACCCTCACTTTTACCTGACGTTCTTTGTTCGATCCTAATCGTTCAAAGCGCCCGGTTTCCAATACACGTAATAATTTTATTTGACCAGCTAAAGGTAAATTACCGATTTCGTCTAAAAACAAAGTCCCACCGTCGGCGGCTTCAAACTTGCCTTCACGTGCTTTCGTGGCCCCCGTGTAGGCACCTGCTTCGGCACCGAATAATTCCGCTTCAATTAATTCTGCAGGAATTGCGCCGCAATTGAGCACGACAAATGGACCATCTTTGACTTTGGAATTCGCTTGCACGATGTCGGCAATTCTTTCCTTACCTGCACCGTTGGGCCCGGTAATCAAAATTGAGACATCCGATTTTGCGACTTGACAGGCCATACCGAGAACCCGTTCAGTGGCAGGATCTTGCCAGACGAAATTGCGCAGGTCGTATTTGCTTTCCAATTCGCGCTTTTGCTTACGCTCACGCTGGACGCGATGTTGTAAAGCACGATTCACTTGTCCCAGCTCGATCAGATTTTTAACACTCGCCACCAGACGCTGATCATGCCAAGGTTTAGCCAGATAGTCAGCGGCACCCGCCTTAATCAAATCCACTGCAGCGTCGAGGTGCGTCCACGCCGTCAGTAAAATCACAGGCAAATCAGGATGTAGCGCACGGATTTTTTTGAACAAAGCGACCCCCTCTTCACCCGAGGTTGTATCTTCCGTAAAATTCATATCCTGTATCACCAGATCTATCGCATGCTGTTCCAGCAATGCCAGACCTTGCTCTGGCGATTGCGCACTAAAACTGCTGATATCGTGCAAAGACAACAGCACATCAAGCGCCATCGCGATAGAGGGATTGTCATCAATAATTAAAACACTGGGCATGAGATTCACATCAAAATAATAAAGTTGAAGACCTAGATACGTCGCTTACGTTCTCACTACAGGTTTAAAACCGAGTCTCAAATGCTAGGGCGGATGCAACCCGCGCTGCCAGCCAACGTGCACCTGAGCAGCGCGGGTTGCACCCCATAGGCGCTAAGCAAATTTCTAAAACCACTAACCACAGGTAAGCAGTATGCTGCGACCAGAGATATGGAGGTAACACGGAGAAAAACACAAAATGAAGGAAGTCGTAACAATTTGATTTTCTCTAGCCTTTCTCTGTGCCTCTGTGTTGAGAGGTTTTGGTTTAGATTTGCTTAACGATTATGGGGTTTCACCCGCCCTACGTAATAGCATTGGGGTTTCGGCAAAAACCCAAAACGCCATACTATACGCCACGCGTCGCCGTTGCAGGTGAAATACTCGCAGCACGCCACGCTGGTGCGTACACTGCGAGCACACCTAAGATCCAAAAAGCCAATGGCGACAACATCAGGTAGCTCACGGGAAGCTTCGGCAACTCAAATTGACCTACCAACACATAATTTAAACCTAGTGCCAGAGCAATACCAAATACGATGCCACCGGTGCTAATCAACCAGTTCTCAGCAATAAAATAGGCCAGCACATCAATACGACGTGCGCCTAAAGCACGACGAATACCAATTTGCTTACGACGCTGTGCCACCCACAAAGTACTCATACCGACGATACCACTGGCAGTCACGACCACCAATAAGGTACTTACCGCCAACAACATCCACGCTAAACCTTTTTCACTACGATAGCGGTCATCACGGAATTTTTCCATACTTGTAGCTTTGACGTAGATCGGTGTAGCGGAAGCCTTACGCAAGGCTTCTTCTACTTCTTTCATGACACGGTCGCGTTGTCCGGCTTCCGCACGTACCGCATAGCCATCCCAGATTTGGCCAGACAAACGCGCTGGCAACAAGGTGCTCATTTCACCTCGTTGACCCGGCTGAGCACCCGAAGTTTGCAAGGTCTCAACCACGCCCACGATAGTCACACCGTTCGCGCTATTACCAGTGCCAAAGAAAAATTCTTTGCCAACAAAACTGGACTGACCTGGATAAAGCTTCTGTGCCAGCTCTTTGGTGACGATAACTTTTTTTACAAAATCATTGCTGACATTTGGGTTCAAATCAACATAATCACCGGCTTGAAAGTCTTTACCTTCGACCAAGCGCAGTTTCCAGGTATTGACCAGCGAATCAGCCGATACAAACATACCGGTATTGGCGGTAGGCACCTCTTGTTTTCTATCAACCGATACTGAGGTATTGCTACCAGATCGAGATACTGGAAAAGAGCTGACACGAGCCACAGAGACCACGCCAGGCACAGCACGTATGGTATCTGTTTCGCGTTTTTGCAATGCAACTTGGTCTTCATGCCCCCCCAAAATCTGATTGCTGATATTGACTCTAAAAACTTCAAGCTCATCAGCAATACCGCTAGGGCGTGCCGCTACATCAAGGCGCAGATTCACGATGTAAATCGCATTCACGAGTATCGCTAAACTCAATGCAACCTGCATCGCCACTAATAAGGGGCCGAGTTTATTACGCATCATTGCGGAAAAGATGGGGCGCAGTTCAAATAATGTTTTCATGATTTCATGCTTCCTTCTTTTTAAGGATTACTGCGATTTAAGTTGAATTGCCGGCGTCACTTGACAAGCACGCCAGGTTGGCAACAGGCCGGCGATCATCGCCGCACTCACTGACATCAAGAAAGTTAACCCAAGCATTGCCCAGTCCATGTGTGCCACCACAGCTAAATCCTTCGATTGCAAAGCAATTAACTGCAGAGCACCCGCTGCTAATAACACGCCCAACAAAGCACCCACCAAGCCGACGACACCGGTCTCAATCAAAAATTGCGTGAATATCTCTTTACGTGAGGCACCCAGGGCGCGTCTGACGCCGACCTCAGAGGCGCGTACTGAAAATTTGGCCAGTAATAAACCGACGGTATTCACAAGACAGAGCATCAGGAAACCAAAAGCTAGCCAAGCTGAAAGCCGGCTATCATCGCCAATCACCTTCATTTCAACCAAAAATTCACGCACATTGAACAAGCGATTTTTGGTCTGACGTTGGAAGCGACCTAACTTAAACTGCTCAGCCGTATAGCTGTCCAAATAGTTTTGTAATTCTCCACGTTGGCTAGGTGATTTCAGTTCAAACCAAAAATGAAACCAAGTACATTCGGAATTCAAGCGACCTTCCCAGCCCGGATCAGAACGCCCGGTACATCCCATACTTCCACTATGTGCAATTTCACGGCGTATCGCATTACTCAAAGGGAGTATGAAATCAGGCTCATCGGTGAATGCGCCTTCACGGCCATTAAATATGTAAAATTTTGGCTTCGGTGCCCAGTCATCACTGACACCTAACACCGTAAAATCACCTTTCAACATACGAAGCTTTTGTCCCACAGGATTCACGGCACCAAAAAGTTTCTCTGCCATTTTTTTACTGAGAACCACGACATCAGCAGAGTTTTTATCTTCGGAAGCTTGCCATCCTTGCCCACTCACAAACGGAATCTCAAACATAGAAAAAGTATCTGCCGTCACCGCCAGGCCTTCCATCGCGATAGCGCCCAAGTCTTTACGTGCTGGTTCGGCCGTTGCTGCAATACCATACATCGCAGCACGACGTTCACCTTGCTTGCTTAGCAGTAAATTACTGATGTCTTTATAGGTGAATTGATGGTCATTCGGTTCATCGCCGGGTGTATAGCCTTCCTTTGGGCCCGGATCAAGAATGGCAGTAAATAAGCGATCACTCTTTTGTGGAATAGGATCGCCCGACATGACATGTAGTATCGTCAACGTCGAAACACTGGCGGCAACGCCAATCGCCAAAGTCAGCACCATCAAGGCGGTGAGCGCGGGATTGCGTCGTAAGCTTTTTAAGCCCAATAAAAAATAGTATCGAAACATGATGAGTCCTATCCGGCTTAGGCAATATGTAAGTTAGTTTCAACATTGTGGTGATCAACCACGAGGCTAGGCGTTTTACGCACCAGATCAGAAACTTGTCCATCGATGATGTGGACATTACGCTGCGCACGTACAGCCAATTCTGGATCGTGAGTCACCATCAGTATCGTGGTGCCTCTGGCGTTAATTTCTTCCAATAATTCCATCACACTACGCGCCATTTGCGTATCCAGATTACCGGTTGGTTCATCTGCCAATAGCAGTTTTGGTGAGCCTGCCAAAGCACGCGCAATCGCTACACGCTGCTGCTGACCACCCGACAACTCTGCTGGATAGTGTTTCATGCGAGACGACAAACCCACTTGTGCCAATGCATCTTCAATACGCTCTTTGCGTTCTTTGGCAGCTAAACCGCGATAACGCAAAGGCACATCCACATTGTCGAATAAGTTCAGATCAGGGATCAGATTAAAGCCCTGAAAAATGAAACCCAGTTTTTCATTACGCATGCGGGTGCGCGCATTGTCGTCCATGCGAGTTACGTTCACGCCATCGAGATAGTATTCACCGCCGGTGAATTCTTCCAGCAAACCGGCGATATTCAAGAAGGTAGTTTTACCGGAACCGGATGGACCTGTCACTGTCACAAATTCACCTTGCTTTACGTGGATTTCGAAACCACGCAAAGCATGCGTTTCTATCATGTGGGTGCGATACACTTTGCTCAGATTTTTCATATGTAACATGGCGTTTCCTTTGTGAGTTTTTGATATTCGTATTGAAGATTGTATTAATGTTTGTATTAACTAACTAATTATTCAGTGACACTTTTTCTGCATTTTCAAACTGATCGGTTCCTGCTACCACGACCTTATCGCCTTCTTTTAAGCCCGATAAAATTTCCACGGCTGAGATACTGGTTGCACCTAATTTGAAAGGAATGCGCGTAGCAATATTGTTTTGCACGAGATAGACAAAACGACCGCCTTCACTCTCTACAAAAGGCCCGCGTGCCAACATCAAGACATTCGGTTTTTCTTCTATCAGTAAGCGCGCAGAAACACGTTGGCTTTGACGTAAACCTGAGGGTTGCGTGCCATCGAAACGAACACGTGCCAAAACTTGGTTTTTCACCACTTCAGGTGACAAGGCCGACAATTTTCCTTTGGCTGTCACACCATTGATCGTAATTTCTGCCGTCATGCCTAAACCCAAATCAGCGACATAGGTCTCAGGAATTTCCAACTCAACTTCTAACTGAGACAAATCGACCAAAGTCATCAAGGCGGTATTGGCGGCGACTACGCTACGGTTGGCAACCGATAAAGTACCAACCATGCCGTCCACAGGCGCTTTGAGGCGCAGCTCTTCAACCTTACGTTTTGCGTCATCGCGTACTAAGCGTTGCTGCTCTAACTGCGCGCTTTTGGTTTTAAGGTTCAAATCGACGTCTTCATTTTCTAAGCCAGTCGCTGCTTCTGCGTGCTTGGCGCGAATTTCGGCAGTTTTTAAAGCGTCTTGTGCACGCATGTAATCAATCTTGGAAATCACACCGGAAGGACCGGCTTTTTCAAATCGTTCGAAAGTGCGGGCGGCGGTGATACGTTCAATTTCGGCCTGATCCGCATCACGTCGCGCAATCAATTTTTGCTTACGCGCTAAGATCTTTTGGCGTGCCACTTCCGCTTCTAATTGATCGTAATTGGCTTGTTCGCGTTTCAGCAAACTGCTGAGGTCAGGCGATTCCAATTCGGCGACGATATCGCCCTTTTTTACCATGTCGCCGGCTTTCACTTTCAAGGTGACCGTACTCGGTGCAGTGGAATATAAGGTAGGACTGATCGCCGCCACCATGCGACCATTGACGGCAACATCACGTACCAAAGTACCGCGTGTGACTTGGGCGATTTTAATACGTGAAGCATTAATAGATTTGCTGCTATTGGCAAATGCACGCACCAAGAAAAAACAAAGAATAAGGAAGGCGATGGCGAAAACGGCAAACAGCACCAGCTTCTTGCGACGCCAAAGCGGCGGTGCTGCTATCACGGCATCTTGACCTGAGGTATCACGAATCATAGGGCTTCCTGCTAAGGAGTTGTAAGGAATAACAACTCTTTAGCAGGAAGCGTGCCATACTTTAAAAACTACTTAAACCTTTGATTTTATTGGTAATTATAAATAGAGATATGAAATGGACCTGGTGTCCGCAAGCCCGGTTCGGACACCCGCGGACAGGCTTGAACTGATTTGGCCGTTATAGGGAGGCTTTGCTTAAAATAAAAATGCCGACAAAAATCACCAGCATGCCCAGCACTTTTTGCAGATTCATGGCTTCATGCAAAACGAGATAACTTGCCAGCGCGATGCCAACAAAAGTCAAACCTGCCATCAAAGGCGAAGCAACACTCAAAGCCGCTTGCGACAAGACTTGCAAGGTCAATAAAAAACTCAGTCCGTACAAAACCACACTAGTCATCAATTGCCAAGAAAAGTAAGTGCTGAGATCCCGCATTTGAAAGCCACTCTGGCTGGCCAATTTCATCAACACCTGCGCCGAGACGTTACACAAAACCGCAATCAAAGCGATGCTTAGTTGTTTCATGATGCTTCCTTATCTTTGGAATCATGGGTGTCTGTTCGTATTAGGTAAGCTGGGCGGCCTTTGATCTCATCGTACAAACGCGCCAGATAATGCCCAATCACACCTAAGCTGAGCAGGATGGCTCCACCAATAATAATGATTAAGAGATTGACCGTGGTAAAGCCATCGATGGCCTTGCCCTCAATTTTTTGCAGCAAACTATTTCCACCTATGATCAGACCAAATAACAATGTCGCCATACCCAAGTAAGTCACGAGCTTTAAGGGCAAACTAGAAAAACTGGTGATGTTATTGACCGCATAGCGTAGTAATTTAAGACGGTTCCATTTACTCTCAGTACCGTCGGGGCGATCTGCTACTTCGAACGGTAATTGCCCACTAGGGAAATTCGCCCAAGAAATCAAACCACGGAAAAACCGCTGACGCTCAGGCAAAGCTAGCAGCATTTGCACGACCTGTTGATCGAGCAATTTAAAGTCAGAATGTCCACGCAAATCTAAACCCGACATGCTTTTAAACACGGCGTAGAAAGCCTTGGCTAAGTGCTTTTGCAAGTAACTTTCACGCGCACGTTGTGCCTTGACGGCGTGCACCACCAGTAAGCCGTTTTCCCATAATTTGATCATCGGTGCGATCAATGCGGGCGGGTGCTGCAGATCAGCGTCGATCACAACGACGGCATCACCTTGCGCATGTGCCAAGCCAGCCAAAATCGCCGCCTCTTTTCCAAAATTGCGGGTAAAACTGATGGCACGTAGCCGTGGTTCTTGCTGTCGCATGTGCGCCAACACTTCGGCGGTCTGATCAGCAGAACCATCATTGACCGCGACAATATCTAGGCGATAGTGCTCTGCGTGTTGCGATCCTAAGCCTCGCTCCACAGTTTGTATGATCAAAGGAATGCTAGTCTGTATCAACTGGGCTTCGTTGTAGACCGGGATCACTATGCTGATGGTTTTTTTTGTCGTGTTCATGATATTCATCGCGGATCTTCACTTATCCAGTTTCTTTAAATGTAAGGCGTGAATGAGAATTTTTCCTTGCCCGTTGAAAAAGCTACGAAACTCAATCAATTGATTGGCGGTGTCACCATCAATCACCACCGGCACTCGCAAAACTTGTTTGCTATGATTGGTACCGAACAAGGATCCTTGTCCCAAACGTCGTCCGCCTACTTTGCTTGCGGGCAAAGTCACCCACACATCCCAAGTCGCTTGCTCTGTCGTCTCGCTCAAATCTGCCTGATATTCAAATGCGAACTCATAACGCCCTTGCTCTAAACGAACATAGGGGCCGTAATTGAGCACCCCGGCTTTAGCGTCTGAACTCAAGACATCGCTGAGTTGCCCCACCTGCGTTGGTAATTCTTTGCCGCTCCAATGCAATTCATGCAGTTTATCTTGAAACACGAGACCCAAATTTTGTGCCATTAAGCTGGAGCGCATTTGTGCCGATCCACAGACCAGAAAACTCTGCCACTTCACGCAAGCCTGCTGCGCTACGGCTTGCACAAAGCCTTGCGGCGCATTCATCAAACTCTTAGTCGGCATCACGTACAAAGCATTAGGAACAAAGCTTTGATCAAAGTAGGCTCGATTCTTTTGACAATCAACTTTATCGCGGGCGATGTAACCTGTGTCTATGCGTTTTTGGTAATGCGCGGCCAAGCGTTGGAAAAACCACACCATCTGCTCATTGGTCGAATCGCATGAGAAAGCCGGGTACACATGCAAATCCTCGACTTGTTGCATCACTGGCTGCCACGCAACTAAATCGCCCTTGCTCGGCTCGCCAGCAATACGCGTCAGGCGTTCGCTAAAGTCACGCGTATCGACAAATTGCAAACCCAAGGCAAACAAGACCAAGGCTAACTTCGCTTTATTCATCGTCTGCATGACACCAGCTAGGCTGATAAACAACAATGTGTACGCCACTAGCCAAAAGAAACGTCCGCTACTCCTGAAGCTATCGGTGATTTTTCTCAGGCTCTGCGGCACCGTATATTCAAACAATAAATGATCATTCCAATACACGCGATTGGCAATCGCATAAAAAGTTAACGCCAACAAAAATAAGATAAACCATTGATATTGACGACACAGTGACAGCGCTTGTCCACGCGCCAAAAACACACTGACAGGCAACAGCAAGAACACGCCAAACCCCAGATAGTTCAAGCCTTCGTATTGCCCGGTGGTCGGATCAGCGAAATGATAAGCAGCAAATTGATGAGCGCTCTCACTGGCAGCACATGAATAAAAATGACTGCCACAAAACGGTGAACTCAAATTCATCGAATATTCGCCAAAACCAAAGCTCGTCGTATTCTGCCCACCGTAGCCCATGACGAAAAAAATAAAGGCGATCAAGGCTAGCGACATCATCAAGAATTTCGCGCCAGTAGCCCAACGACGGTGCAGCAAACCTTCTTCGATCAAGCTAAACAAAAACAGCGCATACAACATCGCGAAAAAATAAGGATGAATCAACAAGCCTAGCAAACTCAAGGCCAACAAATACGTCTGCGCCCGATTTACTGCCAAGGTCTCGCGTCGCTTTTGAAAATACACGGCGAGTCCAAACAATAATAAGCACTGCGTCATCAAGGCCGTATGACCAAAACGCCACATCAAAGCAGGCCACAAACAGGCAAACACGCCAGCAACCACGGTGGCGAAGATTGAGCGCGCACCTAAACTACGCATCAACACGCCAGCGGCTATCGCTTGTCCTATGAAAGCTAAAATATGCCACAAGGCGATGTAATGAAAATCGACTGGCAACCAAGCGGCAAAAGGTTTGAACAATAAGGCCGCCAAAGGAATCGCGTCCATAAAAGCGATATTGACGCCATCGGGGCTATTAATGCGTGTGGTGTGTAATAAGGGAAAGCGCCAACTATCTTGCGCATAAAACTGCCAGCCTGCGATATGTTGCGAGGCATCGATCTTTTCAAAAAAACCGCCCTGCCCTTGCCAAAAGCTGAGCGGAAATAAAAAGCCTAGCATTAATACGCCGATGAACAGCGCTGCCAATAAGCTTTGTCGAGCACTAGCATCACGCGTCAGCCATGCTAGTCCGGGCGTCGGTTGCGAAAGTTGGTTCAAACTTGTTTTCATCGATATAGCGAGCCTTACTTATCTATCGTCCAACCCAGGCACGGCAATCACTTTGCCTGCCACGTGGGTCGTTAAGACGATCGCCGTCGAGGTCGAACCGAAAGCATTGAGCGCATTAATGATCTGCTGCAAATGTTCAACATCGGTTGCCAACACTTTCATCACCGCACCGTCTTCGCCCGTGACGGTGTAGCAATCAATGATCTCGGGGCAGCTAGCGACAAATTGTGCATAGGGACGACCTTGCTGGGTCGAGACGCGTATCATTGCCGTGATGTCATAGCCCAAAGCTTTGGGATTAATATCGGCACGATAGCCGCGTATGATATTGCTACTTTCCAGTCGCTTGATGCGCTCGGACACTGCAGGTTGACTGAGATGGATTTGCCGGCCAATCTCTGCATGCGACATACGCGCATCTTCTTGCAATAATTGCAGGATTTTCTTATCGTATGGGTCGATTTTTTGATTCATAAGCAAAACCTCGTGATTTCAGGTGCTTCCAAGGTCAAAACCCCTTTTCGCCTTTGGATGCCCATTTTGTTTTGGCATTGTACGCGCTACAGTGATGCATCTCAAATTGACTTTTCCTACGGATAACTCTGCTATGTCGAACGCCATCACCGCCCAACAAATTCAAACCATCGCCCAGACCTATCAAACCCCATGCTGGGCCTACGATGCGGCATTGATTCGCAGCCAAATTGCGCAGTTACGCCAATTTGATGTAATCCGTTTTGCCCAGAAATCCTGTAGCAATATCCATATTCTGAGTTTAATGCGCGAACAAGGCGTCTTGGTCGATTCCGTATCCTTGGGCGAGGTCGAACGCGCGCTGGTTGCCGGTTTTGATCCTGCTGCCAAGAGCGAACATGCGCCTATCGTCTTCACCGCTGACCTGCTCGACCGTCATGCTTTACAACGTGTGGTGGAATTGAAGATTCCCGTCAACTGTGGCTCGCCGCAAATGCTTGAGCAATTAGGGCAAGTCCATCCAGGACATCCCGTCTGGCTACGCATCAACCCTGGTTTCGGTCATGGTCACAGCCGCAAAACTAATACCGGCGGCGAGCAAAGCAAGCACGGGATCTGGCACGAAGAATTACCCCAAGCCTATGCGCTGATACAACAATACGGTCTGCAACTGGTGGGCTTGCACATGCACATAGGTTCAGGCGTCGATTACGATCATTTGCAAAGTGTGTGCGATGCGATGATAGCTCAAGTACAAGCCTGCCCACTTGATCTACAAGCCATTTCCATTGGCGGTGGCTTATCGATCCCTTACCAAGCAGGTGAACCTGAAGTCGATACCGCCCATTATTTCGAGATCTGGGACAAAGCACGTACGCAAATCGAGGCGCATCTCGGTCACAAAATCAGTATGGAAATCGAACCGGGACGTTTCCTGGTCGCGCAATCCGGCATCTTGATTTCCGAACTACGCGCGCAAAAACAAGTTGGTAGTAATTATTTCATCTTCGTCGATGCGGGCTTCAATGATTTAGTTCGTCCATCCATGTACGGCAGTTACCACCGCATCAGTGCCCATACTGCCGACGGCAATTTGCGTGCAGGGGCATTACGACCTAGCGTGGTCGCGGGTCCACTGTGCGAATCTGGCGATGTATTCACGCAAGAAGAAGGCGGCGTGGTCACGCATCAAGATCTACCGGCATGCGAAGTTGGTGACTTAATTGTGTTCCATGATGCGGGTGCCTACGGCGCTAGCATGTCGTCGAATTACAATTCACGACCTTTGATTCCTGAGGTGTTGGTCGATGGTGATGAGGTGCGTTTGATACGTCGTCGGCAGACTATTCAGGAGTTGATGAGCTTGGAGCGTGTTTAAGACTAAAACGTTTTGTACTTTTGTGCTCGTACTCTTCACAAAGTAGCGTAGAGATGGGGCAGTAAAACCTAAGCCTAATCAACAAAAAATGGAGCATATCAGGCCAAGCTACCCGCTAAGAACATTGTGGTATGACTAAATAGCAATCTCAGGCAAACTAGCAGATCGTGAATTCGGCAGTGGCTCATTATCCTTTGCGCGATAGGTAAAGACCATAGAAAACTTGGTCTGACTAGTTTGATTACAACCGGCGGCATGAAATAAATTACTGGAAAACAGTAATACATCACCTTGCCGCAAAGGCACGCTGATTGCCTGTGCCAGCAAGCTTTGATTAGCGGCCACATCGGCACGTAAGAACTGAGCGCTGTCTAATTGCTCTGCTTCGACCTGCCAGCGATGGGAACCGGGCAACACTAAGAGGCAACCGTTCTCCACTTTCTCATCACGCAAAGCCAACCAAACACTGATCAGCTCTGCTCGTTGGAACTGCCAATAACGACTATCTCTATGCCATCCGGTCAAACTAGAAAAGCGCGCTTGTTTGGTCATGATACAGTTGTGATGTACCTGCGACATGCGTACACCCGTGCCAAGCAGTTGCTCCAAAGCCTGTGCTAATACGGCTTGCGTCGCCCATTTGGCGAGCAAAGGTGAACGCGCATAAGCTTGCAATAAGCGGCGCGCAGTTTGTCCTCCTTCAGCATCACGAGAAATCGGTGCGCCGGGATAACGCGTATCGGCTTCAAACTCGATGGGTTGCGCCACAAGGTCCAATTGTTGCTGAGCAAATTGCAGCACTTGCTCACAGTAATCGACGCCACTTAATCCTGGCAGCACCAGATAACCTTGTTGATGAAATTGTTCAATTTGTGTGGGATTTAACATGCGACGAGCAAAGTGGATTCGATGATCAAGTCCATATTATAGGGCAAAGTAATTAAATAAAATTTCACATCTGGGTACTTCACAAAGGACAAGAAAGCATATACTCACGAAAACTATAGCTCTATCCTGCTTTCTCAATTTACTTGAATCAAATTCCATGCAAAATCGTCGCCAATTTTTAAAAAAATCCTTACTGCTCACCGCCAGCGGACTTTTTTTAGGAAGTCGCTCCGCGCTCAGCTTAGCTCAAGAAGCGGATAGCACGAATAAGGCAAGCAAACTAACGCCACCGCCAGATTTATTCGACGCTCAAGCTTTAGATATGGAGTTTTGGTTGAAACCGCGTACTTTGGATTTAATACGCCCGGTTAGTGGTGAGCGTGTCAAATTATTGTATTGGAAGGATGGTGACATTATTGATTCTGCTTATCAGCAGTTCTGTCATGTCTTGCGTGATGTGCATGGAAAAAAAACTGCGCCTATCGATCCTAAATTATTAGAAACCTTGTGGGCAACCCAGGCTTTTATTACTCGCTTTGGCATGACCAAGCCTTTGGAAGTCTTATCAGGTTACCGTACTGCAGAGTCGAATCAGCGCTTACGTGAAGATGGCATTCCTGCAGCACGCAAATCCTTGCATTTAGAAGGACGCGCCGCCGATATCCGCATCGGCGATTTACACGAGGAAGTGCTGGGCGAATTAATACAAAGCTTCCGGCAAGGCGGTGTGGGATTTTATTTCAGAGCCAGTAGCAAAGGTGGATGGATACACGCCGATACCGGACTAAAGAGAAGCTGGAAAGGCTGAAACCCAGAAAAATTATCCACTGGGATTCACAAGCCAAGGTAGTTAGACCAGTAAAAATTAGCGCTTACGGCTGCGGTCCGCGGATTCACGCAAGATGGTGAAATTCCAATCATGTTCATTGGTCACGCCATTATGAACGGTGATGATTCTAAACATATCAGGATCGGATTTCAGGCGTTGGCCTTTTGCTTCTACCTTAATGGCCAGATCGTTTTTGTTATATACATCCAATTCAACTTCTACCCCATCAATTGCATGCTGCGACAGCAAAGAGGCAATTGTTTTCGGAGTGAATTCCAGCATATACACTGGCATCGCAAAGGCACCCATGGCAGCTCCAAAAGAGTTGAGAATTCGATGTGAAGTTCTTGATTCTACTCGCGCCGATTGAAATGTGGCAACTTATTTAAAATAAGTTAAATTAAACTAAAGCAAGTTAGACCAAAAACGGGCGTCAAAACCACATTACACCCGTGATCATGACACCCGTTTACCTAAAAATATCCAAGCTTCTACTACTGCGACTTCACCCAAGTATGAATGCGTGTTTCCAAAATATCCAAAGGCAAAGCCCCTGCGCCTAAAATTTCATCATGAAATGCTTTCAGATTGAATTTTGCGCCCAAGGCTTTGCTGGCGTAATCACGCAATTCTAGAATCTTCAACTGACCTATTTTGTAGCCTAATGCTTGACCAGGCCACACAATGTAGCGGTCAGTTTCGCTTTGAATCTCGACTTCTTCGATGCCCGAGTGATCACGGAAAAAATCGACGACTTGTTGACGATTCCATTTTTTATAATGCAAACCGGTATCGACGACCAAACGTATAGCGCGCAACATTTCATCTTGCAAATGGCCATAAAAACTATACGGGTCCTGGAAAAAGCCCAACTCTTGCCCCAAGCGTTCAGAATACAAAGCCCAACCTTCGACATAAGCATTATTGCCACCTTGCTGGCGATAAGCGGGCAAGCCTTCTAATTCCTGCGCTATCGCGATTTGCATGTGATGACCTGGCACACCTTCATGCAAAGCAGTGGTCTCTATCGACAAAGTCATACGATTCGCAAAGTCGCCGGTATTCACCATCACGTGACCCGGACGTGAACCATCAGCCGCACCTGGATTATAAGAGGCACCTGCTGCTTCTTTCTCGCGGAACTCCTCGACCGCCATGATTTTCACTTTCGCTTTTGGCAAACGTCCAAATAGCTCAGGGATCTTGGCGTACATCTGGTCGGTGTACTTGCTATACAAATCTAAAATCTCTTGGCGAGATTTTGGGTGCAGCGCCGGATTTTTTTCCATCGAGGCATTGAAGGATTTCAAATCAGCGTAACCTAATTTTTTCGCCACATCTAACATTTGGCCTTCAATTCTTCGTACTTCACTTAAACCAATTTGATGAATCTGTTCCGGTGTTTTATTGGTTGTAGTTTGTGTTTTGACTTGCAACTTATAACGTGCAGCGCCGTCAGGCAATGACCATAAGCCGACATCTTTACGACCATAAGGTGCGTAATCGCGACGCACGAAACTGGCGAAATTTTGATAAGCCGGAATCACCTTGGTTTGAATCGCCTGCAAAATGGCGGCTTTTAAGCGCTGCTGATCCGCTTCTGAAATGTCAGCAGGAAACTGCGCGACCGGTTTCGCAAATGGCGAGGTCTCCATACTCATCGCAACAATGTCATCACATTGACGTGCGATTTTTGGCAAAAGAAATTGCGGCGGCATGATTTTATTCTTAAGGCCTTTGCGCATTTGCACTATGGTTTGTTCGAACAAAACCGGCAATTTATTCAGACGCGCAAGGTAGTCTTCATAGTCTTTTACGCTGGTAAAACTTAACATCGTCACTAGCTCGGGCGTATCCAGATGCAATCCGGAATTTTGTAACACGGGCATTTGCCAGCTTTGAAAACGTGCGCCTTCTAATTCTTCTTGCAACTGACGCACCATCAAGTCTTTATTCAACTTTTGCTGTACATCAAAACCGGTAGTATCTATGGCTTTAAATCGTTTCAGAAATTCACGACTCTTTTTTAGATTCGCATCGATCGCCGCTTGGGAGAAATCACGTAATTGATCATTGAAGCGCTTATCGCCTAACATAGACGCGTACTCTGGACTGGTGCGCAGGCCATATTCCCATTGCTCGGCCAACAGGCTATCCAATGCTTTCAAACGCGCTTGCAAAGTCAGGTTGGCTTTACTGACAGTCGATTCGGCCTTCAATTCTGTGCCATGTGCAGCGCTGGTCGCTGCCAAGACTGGCATGCTGAGCAGGCCTAAGCTGATAAGTAATCCTGCTACGGTGTTGGTCGTAAATTTTTTCATAGGTCGCGATATCTTTCTGCTTTTTAAATTTCTTTTTTTCACTGTAAAAACTATTTCTAAAACAATTTAGAGTTGACGTAGTTGCCGCATGCAAGCCGCATAATTGGCATTAATTTGCGCCTGATCGCGATGGCGTCCTGCCGCTACCACCTGCTGCCCACCCACATAGACATCACGGATTACATTGTCATTGCCGGCAAATACCACACTACTCAGTAGCTCAGCGACATCCAGCTCTTGCAGATTAGGATGTTGATCATCAAAAATAATGAAGTCAGCTCTGTGCGCGGCTTTTAATTGCCCGACTTTGCGGCCAGACGCTTGCGCCCCACCTAATAAGCACTGCTGCCACAAATAATCTGCGACACGTCTTTGCCCCTTAACGCTGGCAATATTACGACCTTGCGCCTTTAAACGTTGTCCATATTCTAGCCAACGAATTTCTTCCACCACACTTTGTGAAGCATGGCTATCGGTTCCTATACCAAAGCGCCCTTGCGCCGCAATATAATCGGGCAACTCAAAAAAACCATCGCCCAAATTGCCTTCGGTCGAGGTACAAATTCCGGCGACAGATCGACTCGCTGCCATATTCGCTACTTCGTCTTGATTCAGATGCGTCGCATGCACCAGACACCAGCGTTCATCGACAGTTTGGGTATCAAATAATAATTCAACCGGGCGCTTACCCGTCGCTGCAAGACAAGCATTGACTTCGCGCATTTGCTCCGCGATATGAATATGAATTGGCCGTCCCGCGGGCATCGCTGCGACTAATTCAGCGATTTGCTCAGTGCTAGCCGCACGCAGGGAATGCGGTGCCACGCCGACTTCCACTTGCGCACCACGCTGCGCTTCTAATGCTTGCATGATCTGCAGTATCTGCTCCACATTGGTATTGAAACGGCGCTGATCATCACGCAATGGCTGATGTTTGAAATCGGCAAAGCTGTACAACACGGGCAACATGCTAATTCCCATGCCGGTGCCATTTGCCGCAGCGATCACTTGCTTTGCGGTCTCCGCGATATCGGCATAAAACACACCTTCAGGTGCGCGATGTACGTAGTGGAATTCACACACCGAGGTGTAACCATGCCGCAAGCACTCAGAATACAACTGTGCCGCTATCGCCTGCATTTGTTCTGGTGAAATCGCCAAAGCATAGCGATACATCAAATCACGCCAGGTCCAAAAACTATCCGGGCCTTCGCCTGCAATCTCGGTCATTCCCGCCATCGCTCTTTGAAAAGCATGCGAGTGCAAATTAGTCATACCGGGTGCGACGTAGGCGTGTTGCGCTTCATAGGCTAAGGGCGTGGCGGCGCTTTCAATTTGACTGAAATTACCTTGCTCATCCCAATGCAAACGCACATTGGCGACCCAGCCTTCAGGTAATAAAGCGTGTTGTGCGAAAAGAGTTTGCTTGGAGTTTGTATTCATTGATTTGTTCCTGATATTTCTGACACAGCCTATTTAGTTGACTGTGCCCAGGTTAGGCAAGTTTGCAATAATTGTTTCAACAAGGGTTGAATCTG
This sequence comes from Undibacterium sp. GW821-FHT11H02, assembly GCF_058808015.1. NCBI lineage: Bacteria > Pseudomonadati > Pseudomonadota > Betaproteobacteria > Burkholderiales > Oxalobacteraceae > Undibacterium > Undibacterium sp. GW821-FHT11H02. The sequence continues at coordinate 43,454 of NZ_JBXARG010000010.1, forward strand.
AGCTGCTAAATCTCCTCGATACGCGTAGGGATAGCTTTCATCCATATACACACACTGGCTCATTTCTAATTGCACCGCATGAATATTGTTCTCAGGTTGTCCATAGTGACGCGTGATATGCCCGCCTTTAAAGCGTCCATTAAACACGTGGCTAAAGGCCGCACCATGTTGCGTCATGACAGTCGCCAATGCCTGTTGCAAACCAAGGGCGCACGATTTTTGATCGGCCGTCCCAAAGTTCAGATCGGGTAAACGTCCATTAAAAAAGCGCGGCACCTGCGAAGCTATTGAGTGTGCATCCCACAAAATGGCAATCCCATGCAGATCACGCAAGCGCTGCAATTCGGCTTGCAATTGTTGATGATAGGGCTGCCAATAGGTTTGCACCCTGCGTTGTATTTCCTTGGCGTCTGGATTTTTTCCTGCTTGATACAATGCTTCTTTCGCGAAAGTATCAACCGGACACAAGCCTGTCGTATCCTGACCCGGATATAAATTCATATCGTCAGATGGGCGATTCAAATCAATCAGGTAACGCGAATAGTGCGCGTGAATCAAAGAAGCGCCTAAGGCTGCGCGCATATTGTAAAGAAGCGGCAGATGCCAATCGGTATCGGCTTTCAAAGTCGCGACTGGATTCATGTTTGCGGCAACGTCGGCGGGAATCGCCGTCCCTACATGCGGCATAGAAATTAATAAGGGAACCTGTCCTTGGAAGAAGTGAAATGGGGCTGACATGATGGGCTGTCTTTCGAAAAAGAATTATGGATGCTGGCCACTGCCCTAATTGACTCATCAGGAAGTGCGCCTTACATCGCTGTTCTCAAATGTTGACTTGGTATTTAGGTGGCTTCGCTCTTGATTGTGCACTCGTGCATTTCTGCACTGCTGATGCTTTCTTTCAACGCGTCTAAATTCTTCTTTTCTTCAGGCGTGATGTCCAGCAAACGATAAACCACTTTTGCCGCACTCACCGCGCGTGGTGCAATCCGTGCTTCTTTCAAGCCTTTTTTTGCCAGGTTAGCGAGGTGAGTTTGTGCCGCTTCCGGTGTTTTAAATACCCCTAGCGAAATGCCCCAGCGCAATGGCGATTGATCTTGCACGACGTAGAATTCAGTCAAACCTAGTTTTTTTAATTGTGCGGCTTTTTTATCGGCAGCATCTTTGCTTCCCAAAGAAGGCAAGTAAACCATATTAGTCGCCACCTCGGCAATTTCGGTACGAGATTGACGCTCGCCCAAAGCCAGTAATTTCAATTTTTCTTCTACGCTTTTTGCGTCTGCCGTGTTGATACCACCCAATTCCAAACAAGCTATTGGCGGTATCGCTTTTTTGTTAGCGGCCTCTATCATGTCGTGGGCGACATTGGGTGCCAGCAATTTCAGCTTGTCCGCATTTTTTTCCGCTTTTAATCGGGTCGGTTCGCGCTCGGCACGCTCCCAATTACCTAACACACCCAAATTCAAAGCGAGTAGTAAGCCATTAATGATCAATAAAATCCACAGAAAAAATCGCAGCATAATAAATATAAAATATCAAAAATTAGGGGTTGAGCGAAACGCCTTTGGCTCCAGTTTGCTAGCGACCAAGAGGCCAGAGAGCACCAGATTGTCCACGTGATGCCAGATCAAATTCGTTTGTAATTTTAATTGCGGCATCAAAAAAGTGGCCGCACCACCAGAAATTAATAGTTGCACCGGTCTGCTACTGCGTTGACGCAGATTTTCAACTGCCGCTAGCATGGCACCGACTTGAGCGTGCAAACAGCCACTGACGATAGCCTGATCAGTACTTTTGGCGAAGGCATCCTGCAAACCCAAACTATGTGCGATCTGCGGCAGTTGAGCGGTATTTTTGGCGAGAGATGCTGCCATCAATTGCAGTCCAGGCAATATCATTCCACCAATAAATTCCACGCCATCCAAGGCATCAACCGTAGTCGCCGTGCCGCAAGTTGCGACCACTGACGCCCTATCCGGGTACAAATAATGTGCGGCAATCGCTGATGCAAAGCGATCCGTGCCCAAGCGTTGCGGCTCCAGGTATTGATTTCGCACACCGGCACAGTGCGCCTGTGAACGAAAAATTTGGACGGGAATTTGTGAGAACTGCAACGCCAGGATTGCAGCTAATTTTCTCCCTAGTTCATCGCCCGCGACATTCGACAGCACAATGTCACTCACCTCGATCTCAGCCCACGCAGCGGCTAAATCCTGTAAATCCTGATGCGCCACTGAACCTGTTTGCACCCAGAGTGCTGGCAAAGTCAGCGCTGCACGATGCTCTATGCAGGCCCACTTCACACGGGTATTTCCGGCATCAATTAGCAACAATAAGGGTGACTTAGACGTCATGAAAGTGATTTGAGGATGCGAACGATGAGAATCGAAGCATTTTACGGCAAAGCACGCAAAGACACATCCCCTGAATGAATACGCAGCGTCTCTGATTCGGTTCGCAACAGCAAACTTCCCTGCTCGTCGACGCCTAGCGCAATCCCTTGATGCAAGAGTTTACCCTGATCGATAATTTTCACCATTTGTTGCGCATACGCATGTAAATGATTCCAGCGCTCTACAAATGCCGGAAAGCCTAGTGCTTGAAACTCTTCCATGGCCATTAGCATGGCTTGCAATAGCTGCGCCAATAAGGCATTTCTCTCCATCTGCGCTAACCAAGGGGCATCAGCGACTTGATGTCCTATGGCATGTTCTATAGATTCGGGGATACTAAGGTTGAGGCCAACTCCAACCACCGCCCAGACGCCACCTTGTCCATCGTTCTGCGACTCAACCAAAATACCGGCTAATTTTTTCCCCTCTTTGAGGATATCATTCGGCCATTTCAAGTTGACTGACACGCCTATCTGCCTTAAACAATTGGCGATGGCAACACCGACGACCAAAGGTAAACCCATCGTGGCCCGTGCCTGCAAAGGAAAATGCCAGGCCAGAGAAAAGGTCAAAGCGCCACCCGGTTCAGATAACCATTGCCGTCCTGAACGACCGCGACCGGCTGTTTGCTTCTCAGCAATCAATGCAATCGGGCGCGCCGGATATCTATTGCGCACAATCTGCATTAAATCAAGATTGGTCGACCCGGTCTCGGCCACGACTTCAATCTGCAATCGCTGCTGTAATCCACTACGCTCGGCACTTTGCGCCATTAAATCTTGGATTATTTCTGTTTGTATTGCCATAGTTCCGTACGCTTATCGTGTGTAAATTATTCATCAGGAATAGAAAAGTCAGGCCGCGCTGGCGCGGGCACATGTTATCCGCGAATCGACAGATGCGAAAGACTTTACAGCGGGGTGTCACGAGGAAAAAGTCATCAGACAAGGCGGTTTGTCATTTGAAAACAATACGCCAATGCGAACAAAGACAAAGCGAAAGACGCTGAAACAGAGGCAGACTAGCTTACTGCCGGTTTGTGTATTGCTGCACTATGGCTTGTATCTTGGCCTCACGTTTGAGCTTATCAATACTCACTTGCAGCTTCTCAATCAGCTCTGGATTGGAATCAAGATGCATACCAAAATACAATCCGCCGCCATCATACAATTTCATCCTACGCACAAAACTATCGGCGGGAATATCAAAGTTCTTTTGATTCATCGCCATCCCAATTTCTGTGTTCACCAGCACATCGAGATTGCCCGATTTGGCAGTGCGCATCACATCAGTATTTGAATTGAAAATCCGAATCACTGACTCAGGTACGCCCGCTTGCACTAATTCAGCGACTGAGGCTTCTGCACGAATCAAGCCGACCCTGAACTTAGCCACATCCTTAATCGTATGAATTTTTTCAGCGACTTCCTTGCGTACATAGATCCAAGTAGTACGCGGCAAGACCGGGCCTACCCAGGCAAAGTGCGATTCACGTGCCGGGACACGGGCTATCGAGTAAATCAAGGTATTGGGTGTTTCTTGCACCGTTTTGTAGGCACGCGTCCAGGGCACCAATTGAAACTCACATTGAATTTTCGCCCCCGCGCAGGCGGCTTTCAATATATCGGTCGCGATGCCCGTCACTTCATTATCGTGAATGAAATTATAAGGAGGCCATTCTTCGGTATAAGCTTTCAGGGTTTGCGCCGACACTACGGACGCTTGAAAAAATAAGAAGGCAAAAACGTAAGTAATCGTTTTGCAAAATGCCTTGTTTCCTGATTGGGCAAAAACAAAATCTGGAATAAGACTGACAGGCATAACAAGCTCAAATATTTCTCGGCAGCATGTATTATGGCACGAAAATCTAGCCGTAGATTCGTTCATTAACGCTGCGAACGCACGGTTTTTGATTTATTCACCAGTTGCGATTTTTGTGTCAGATAATCCCACAGTTTTGCAACCACGGGCTTACCTGGTTTTTGCTCTGAAGGGCGTTCACGATACAGGCGAATCTCCATGCTTACTTCCCATGCATCGACACCACCATCGGCACGCGCCAACTGCTTTTGCTTGAGCTCGCGCACGACCGCGGACTCCGGCAGAAATGCCACACCGCGGCCTTCTAAAGCCATCATCTTCAAACCCTCGGCCATATCGGTTTCATAACATTTATCGAGATGCAAGCCTTGCTTGGTTTGATTCAAAATCAAATCGACCATACGGCCTAAATAGGCGTTATTTGCATAGGCTAGGAAAGGCAGAGGCTGCTCTATTGTGCCCGGCAAGACAAAATCCGGCATACCAGATTTATCACAACGGGCATAAGCACGTAATGCTTCGGTTCCCATACTGATCATTTCATACTGGGCTGGATCGAGTAACAAGGGCTGCTGCGGATGGTGATAGCACAACATCAAATCACAACCCCCCTCCACCAAACTCATCACTGCATCATGCACATTTAACGCTAGTAATCGACTATTAATGTCACCAAAATTACTCTGCAACTCGGTCAGCCATTTCGGGACAAAGGTCAACGACAAGGTATGCGGCACCGCAAAGTCCACTGTGGTCTGAATCGAAGTTCGTTTGCCACGCAGGAGTGCACGGGCATTATTGATTTGACCCAGCATCGCAATCGCTTGCTCAAAAAAAATCTCACCCGCATTGGTCAATCGGGTGGGATAGGAGGTGCGGTCTATCAAATCTGCACCTAACCATGCTTCTAAAGATTGTATACGCCGGGAGAATGCGGGTTGCGTTACGTGCCGCAGTTCTGCTGAACGACTAAAACTATTGGTTTCCGCCAAAGAGACGAAGTCTTCTAGCCATTTGGTTTCCATAAAAATCGCCGAAAAAAATGAGAACAAATTAGAACAAACTCATGCTATTGCTTTGCACACCTATTCTTCCTGAGCAGTCAGGTTCGTATGCTGCTGCCTCTCCCACATTTGCGCATAGGCACCAGCCAAAGTCATCAATTCGGTATGCGTACCACGTTCAATAATGCGCCCCTTATCCATGACCAAAATCTGCTGTGCATCAACGATAGTTGATAATCTGTGCGCGATGACCAAGCTGGTTCGGCTCTTGGCGATTTGTTTGAGCTGCGCTTGTATCAGCTGTTCTGATTTTGAATCTAAAGCAGAGGTCGCTTCATCAAAGATCATGATCACAGGATTTTTCAATAAAGTGCGCGCTATCGCAACTCGCTGTTTCTCACCGCCCGACAACTTCAAACCACGCTCACCAACCATGGTGTCATAGCCATCTGGAAGGCTCTCAATAAAGTCATGGATATAGGCGGCCTTGGCAACCGCAATCACTTCATCTTGCGTCGCGCCTGGTTTGCCGTAAGCGATGTTGTACGCAATCGTGTCATTAAATAGAACTGTATCTTGCGGCACGATACCTATCGCCTGCCGCAAAGAATGCTGCGTCATATCCAGAATATTTTGTCCTGCGATTTGTATCGCGCCCGATTGGATATCGTAAAAGCGAAACAATAAGCGTGATAGTGTCGATTTGCCAGATCCACTGTGGCCAACAACCGCAGTAGTGGTACCTGCAGCAATCTTAAAATCGACATCGAATAAAATTTGACGTTTTTCTTCGTAGCTAAAATTCACAGTCTGAAACACGACTTCCGGTGATACGTGGCCTTGCAACTGCAAAGCAGGCGCATTGTCTTTATCCGCGATTTCTTTATTTTGGTCCATCAAAGAAAACAGTTTTTCCATATCGGCGAGACTTTGCTTAATCTCACGATATAAGACGCCCAAAAAATTTAACGGAATATACAACTGAATCATAAAAGCATTGACCAAAACCAGATCACCCAAGGTCATGGTTTGATCAATGACACCTTGCGCCGCACGCCATAAAATCAAAGTGACTGCAGTGGCAATGATCAAAGACTGACCGGCATTTAACAGCGATAAAGTAGTTTGCGATTTAACTGCCGCTTTTTCATAGCTTTGCAGACCATGATCGTAGCGTTGCGCTTCATATTCTTCGTTACCGAAATATTTCACGGTTTCATAATTTAATAACGAATCGATCGCCTTGGTGCTGGCTTTAGAATCTAACTCATTCATGGTGCGGCGAAAATTAGTGCGCCATTCGGTCACTGCAATCGTAAAAATAATATAGGCGACCAAAGCCAAGATAGTAATGATGGCGAACCATTTATCATATTTAACAAATAAATAGCTGAGAACCAGAGCAATTTCCAACAAGGTCGGCACGATACTAAATAAAGCAAATGAGACCAGTGAAGAAATCGCTCTGGTGCCACGCTCAATGTCGCGTGTCATACCGCCAGTTTGTCGATTCAAATGAAAACGTAATGAAAGTGCATGCAAATGACGAAAAACTTTGAGCGCAATAGTACGCACGGCACGCTGCGTGACTTTGGCAAACACAAACTCGCGCATCTCGGTAAACAAGGTGGTCGACAAACGCAAGACACCGTAAGCAAGCAAAACGCTGATAGGTAATACCATCAAGCTGGCTGGGCTTAAGGGATTGACCGTGAGTCGGTCAACCAACTCTTTCAAGACTAGCGGCACACCGACATTGGCTAGCTTGGCACCCACCAGAAAACCCAGGGCAAGCAAAACCCGCCATTTATAAGCCCACAAATAAGGTAATAAAGTTTTAACAGTGGACCAGTCACCCCGCACATTACTATTATTGACGGGAACTGAAGAAGGGGCATTACGACGCATAGGCTACAATCAAAAAAAGGAAATTGCTATATCATTCCAAGTATGGTGCGGTTTAGGTATGCAGCAAGGAGCTTCAAATCATAGTTTCAGAATTGATCAAACCCGGTCACAGGCCTAAACCTCCCAAACACCAAGAATTTACGAGTCTTTATTTACCCGATTGTATCGCGTTCAGCCCAACCACGAGAGAAAGCCATGTCAGACAGCGCTCAAACTTCCTTACCAAGCGGCATGCCCACCCTGCGTGTGATGCCTATGCCGTCAGACGCCAACATTCACGGTGACGTGTTTGGTGGATGGATTATGGCGCAGGTCGATATCGCTGGCGCGGTTCCGGCAGCACGTCGTGCCAATGGTCGAGTAGCAACCATTGCAGTCAACTCTTTCTTATTTAAACAACCGGTATTCGTGGGCGATCTATTATCGTTTTATGCCGAAGTCGTCAAAGTCGGCAATACCTCCGTCACTGTCTCAGTGGAAGTTTATGCAGAACGTAATCGCCTGCAGGCGGACACAGTCAAGGTGACCGAAGCCACACTGACCTATGTGGCAACCGATGGACATCGCAAGCCCAGGCAAATTCCTAAGCTCGACGCTTTATAGACAAAACAGATACTGTGTAAAAGAAACAGCATGAAGAGATTCTGTCAGTTTTTCGCTTTGATGTTTTTGCTCAGCGCAGGATTGCTGAGTAGCGCAGTGTTTGCACAGTCTTTAAGCTTGTACTGCGAAGAAGATAGGCCTTTGCAGTTTTATGACAGCGATGGCAAGCTCACAGGTCTGACCATAGAGATCGTGCAAGAAATCCAAAAACGCGTGGGCAATAATGACCCGATTCAAGTTGTGCCTTGGTCACGTGGTCTGGACAAAATTAACAATGATGCCAACACCTTATTATTTAGTATGGCACGCACTCCCGAACGCGAATCGCTATATCAATGGATAGGTCCTATCATGTCCAATGTTTACGGTTTGTACGCGAAGGCAGATTCGAGCTTAAAAATCAACAATCTGGAGGATGCGAAAAAGATTCCCTCCATCGGTGTCTATCGCGGCGATATCCGCGATCAAACATTAACGCGCTTGGGTTTCCGCAATTTAGATCGCGCTAGTTCGAATATTTCCAGTTTTAAAAAATTGATGATGGGGCGTATTTCTGTCTACACCGATTCAAAACTTGGCGTAGAGAGTTTGGCCCGAGCTTCCGGTTACGCAATTAGCGACGTCAAGTTCATTTTTGAATTATTTAAAAGTGAACTGTATATTGCGGCATCAAGGAACACCGATCCGGCCGTGATCAAGAAATGGAATGCGGCATTGGAAAACATGAAAAAAGACAAAACCTTCCTCAAAATTCAGCAAAAATATTTGCCTCATATACCAACATCGTGATTTGAATCTCCCTAAAAAAAGAGAGCCCTAGCTCTAATGCCGTTCAGATAAGCGAACAAGGTGGTTAATTATGCTTCAAAACCCCTCAGCGTCTCAGCGTTGAGGGGTTTTCATTTTTATCCAAAGCTACAAATTCAATTCGAATAAAATCTCGCATTTTCTTTCGTCTTAACTGACGGGCATGGGAGCCGTGGCTCCCTTTTTTTGATGGTCAGTGCATCAAGCCTTCTTCGCTTCATCCCGCAAAGCGCGACGCAATATTTTGCCGACATTGGTCTTTGGCAATTCAGTACGGAACTCAATATACTTCGGTTTTTTGTAAGCAGTGAATTCTTCCTTACAGAAAGCCATCAAATCTTCTTTTGTTAAAGCTGGATCTTTCTTAACGACGTAGAGTTTCACTGCCTCGCCTGAATTTTCATCTGGCACACCGACACATGCACATTCCAATACGCCAGGATGCCCTGCGACTACACCTTCGATTTCAGTTGGATAAACATTGAAACCCGAGACCAAAATCATATCTTTCTTGCGATCGACAATTTTCGTGAAACCACGTTCATCCATAATACCGATGTCACCGGATTTGAAGAAACCATCTGGCGTGAATGAATTCGCTGTTTCATCAGGACGATTCCAGTAACCTAACATCACCTGTGGGCCACGGATGGCGATTTCGCCGCTTTCACCCAAAGGCACAGGCTTCCCATCATCGTCCAAAATAGCAATTTCAGTTGAGGAAATCGGCAAGCCTATGCTACCGGTAAATTCTTTAGAATCTGCATAATTTGCAGTTGCCACGGGTGAAGTTTCGGACAAACCATAGCCTTCTGCAATGGCGCAACCTGTCACCGCTTTCCATCTTTCTGCCACGGCTTTTTGCACTGCCATGCCACCACCTGTGCAACAGAAATAGCCAGAGAAATCCGTTTTGGAAAATTCTGGATTGTTCAGCAAGGCGTTGTACAGGGTATTCACCGCAGGGAAAATATTGATCTTGTATTTCTTCAGTTCTTTGATGAAGCCTGGAATATCGCGTGGGTTAGGAATCAATATATTCAAGCCACCGATACGAGTACCCACCATATTACACACCGTCAAAGCGAAGATATGGTAAAGCGGCAAAGCACAGACAAATACCAATTGTGGTGTGCCTTTGTGTGCGTCCATACTTGGTTTCAACCACGCATGATTTTGCAGAACGTTGGCAACCACATTCTTGTGGGTCAGAACCGCACCCTTGGATACGCCAGTCGTGCCGCCGGTGTACTGCAAGAAGGCGACGTCATCAAGCTTGGCGTTCACAGCTTGAAACTTCATGGAACTACCCTGAGCTAATACTTCTTTGAAAGTCACCGAGCCGGGCAAATTAAATGCGGGTACTAATTTTTTCACATGGCGCACTACCAGGTTCACAATCACGCCTTTGACGCCACCCAGCATTTCACCCATAGAACACACGACGACATGCTTGATGTCGGTATTCGCAATCGCCTGTTCCAAAGTAATTGCAAAATTTTCTAAGACGAAAATCGCTTCTGCGCCAGAATCTTTTAATTGGTGTTCCAGTTCACGATGCGTGTACAAAGGATTGACGTTGACCACTACGTAACCGGCGCGCAAAACCGCTGCCAGAGCCACTGGATATTGCAACACATTAGGCATCATGATCGCGACTCTGGCACCAGGCTTTAAGCCTCGGCTTTGTAACCAAGCTGCGACTTTTTTCGACAAGGCATCTACTTCGCCATAAGTCATGTACTTATCCATACAGACATAGGCATTGCGATCAGCAAATGTCTTGAACGCCTCATCCAACAGATGTACCAAGGATTTGTATTGTGTCACATCGATCTCCGCCGGTACGCCAGGCGGATAGGATTTAAGCCAAAATTTGTCTGCGCTCATGTTGTCTCCATTTTTAATTTAATGGTCAATGTAGGTTGACCTGTTGTTTGCTAATTTTGCTCGTCAATCTAATCTACATAGGGCTTACGCAAAATTGCGCTGGCTAGAGCCTGCCCTCGAATGCTTGAGTCGGGGGCGTGGAGCCGAAGACAGTGCAATTGCATGGCGAGGCGAACACAACAACGCCAGCGTTTGTTTTCCGTAAGTCCTACTACAAAAATACTTTAGTGCCCACCTCAGGACTAGGTATCACTAAATTCTGATCGAAAGAAATGACTCTCTATGCTCATCAAAGCCGCTATCAGACCTCATAGAGCTTGATAAAACTTTATGCACCAACACGATACACCAAGCCTTGCGTGCTGACCATTGCTGGTGCAAATTAGCCGCGCAAAATCAGAGAAAACTGAGCAACAACTCTAGGAAATTTTGCGCTGCAACATTTAAACAACTCAAGCCTTTTCGACTTGAACCAAAAGATCATAAAAAGTCGGACCACCACCCATGTCGGTTAATTGTTGACTCGTGACTTCATTAGCATTTTTATGGTCAGAAGCAAATTTTTTCCACCAAATCGACAGGCCAACCACTAAACCCGCGCGCGCTTTTTCGGTGACACGCGCTTTGGCAACAAAGCTACCACGATCATTAAATATCCTGACCATGTCACCAGCCTTAATCTCACGTCGTGCCGCATCGTCTGGATGAATATCGAGATGGGGTTCGCCTTCGGTGTCACGCAAACTTTTGACATTAACAAAAGTCGAGTTCAGGAAATTACGTGCAGGAGGTGAAATCATCGCCAGCGGATATTTCGCTGCCAACTCTGGATTACTGATCACCGACTCATAAGGGGGAATATAAGCGGGTAAAGGATCGAGTCCATCGTCCAACATTTGTTGACTATAAAATTCGCATTTACCTGAAGGCGTGGTAAAGCCACCTTGCGCAAAAGCAGCATCCGGCATTTTCAGTTTCGACCAGCCTAGCTGTTTCAATTGCGCCCAATTGGTATGCTCGGTACGCGCATGCTGAAAATTAAAAGCTTGTGCCGCTATTGCATCGTCCGACTCTGCAAAACAGGGCTCGGTAAATCCTAAAGCCTGTGCCAGCAAACGGAAAATTTCGGCATTCGATTTCGCCTCGCCCATAGGCGCTACCGCAGCATTATTTGCCATCATATAGCGATGTCCATAGGCGCTATGCACATCTACATGTTCTAATTGCGTGGTGGCTGGTAATAAAATATCGGCGTAGTCCGCGGTATCAGTTTGAAAGTGCTCCAAGACCACGGTGAACAAATCCTCACGCGCAAAACCTTGCGCCACCACCGAGGAATCGGGCGCAATGGCAACCGGATTTGAGTTGTAGACCAGTACCGCTTCTATCTTAGGACCAAATTCAGCAGAGCCGGGATGCAATAAGCTATTCCCTATATCGCTCATATTAATCGTGCGACTCGCTTGCCCTTGCGGGAACAAATCAGGACGTTCTAAAGCATCAGAGTTCTTAACAAAGCCACCGGAAGAAGACAACAGAGCGCCGCCTGCCGCGTGACGCCATGCTCCAACCAATGCGGGCAAGCAGCAAATATTACGCACCGCCATACCGCCACCATGCACACGCTGCACGCCATAATTCATGCGGATCAAACTGGGTTCGCCACGACGTGCGCCTGCACCATAATCGCGTGCCAAGCCCTCGACTTCGGCGGCGCTGATGCCACAAATGTCTGCGACTTTTTCAGGAGTCCACTCTGCTGCACGCTGTTTTAATTGTTCGAATCCCAAAGTGTATTGAGCGATATAGTCGTGATCAATTAAGTCTTCTTTGATCAACACATGCATCATACCCAGTGCCAAGGCTGAATCGGTTCCAGGACGGACGGCGATATGCTGGTGACATTTTTCAGCAGTCAAAGAACGATAAGGATCAATCGCAATAATTTTGGTGCCATTCCGTTTCGCCTCTTGCACGCGTGTCCAAAAATGCAAATTCGAGGCAATAGGATTGCCGCCCCAGATAATAATCAGTCGTGCATTTTGAGTTTGTTCGACATCGGTACCGATACGATCACCCAAAGTGTATTTGTAACCGGTACCGCCCGCTGATGCGCAAATCGTGCGGTCGAGAAAGGAGGCGCCCAATTTGTGCAAAACCCGCGCTGCCATGCTTTCCCCCTGCACCATGCCCATCGTCCCAGCATAGCTGTAGGGCATAATCGCCAGAGGATTACGTGCTGCAATTTCTTTCAAGCGGGTAGCAATAGTCGAAATTGCTTCTTCCCAGGATATTCTGACAAACTTGCCTTCGCCTTTATTGGCTATCCGTTTTTGCGGATATAGCAAGCGATCTGGATGGTAAGTGCGCTCGGTGTAACGCGCCACTTTGGTACAGAGTACGCCACCTGTAGTTGGATGATCAGGGTCACCTTTGACCTCGGTCGCGACGCCATCTTGCACTGTCACCAATAAGGCACAAGTATCTGGACAATCATGAGGACAAACGGCGCGAACGACAGAGCTAGACATAATACTTCCTTAATTTTTTAACGTGGAGGTGCTTGCTTGGCACAGTAAGGCAATAGCAAGATGATAGACCGCTTCTGATTCTTGTGCCAGAGACGAGGACAGGAAACTCAGCGCAATCACAAAAATCTAATAAGAATCAAACAAAAGACAAAAGATCGCTAGCCACAGAGACGCACAGGGCGCAGAGAAAGACAAATCCAAGCTTTTCTCTGCGTTCTCTGCGCCTCAGCGCTGAGTTTTTATTCGGATTTTCATGTTCTTGAACGACCTCATTTGTGATGTTATTCATGCGATCGCCCCGACAGGAAACTTTTTAGTAGTTTTGCTGTCAGCCTCAACAAGGTTCAGCATTTTTTTCGATTGGTGCATGCAACAAAACGAGTATCTCTAGTATCCTTACGTCCTCGATGGCGTAATGCCGTTTAGCTATTTTCAACCAATCCTCAAAATAAAGACTATTGCCATGAATCGTAACAAAGCCGCTCTGATATTGATAATTCTCGCTTGTAGCGGCCTGCTCGGCTTTGCCTTGTATTTGCAATTGGTGCTCGATATGTTGCCCTGCCCTTTGTGTGTCATGCAGCGCTATGCCTTTGCTTTGATCGCAGTAGCCTGCATAATTGCCTTGATATTCCCAAATTTTCAACGTAAAAGCATGGCAGCCAGTGCGGTTTTTGGATTAATTGGCGCTGGTGTTGCAGGCTATCAGTTATGGGCCATCGCCCAACCACTGGGCTCATGTGGTGCTGATCCTTTGTCAGGCCCTATGAATAGTTTTTTCATTGCTCAACTGTTCCCGGTGATGTTCAAAGCCAATGGCTTGTGCGAAACGCCTTATGATCCTATTTTAGGTTTGTCCATCCCAGCTTGGGCTTTGACTTGGTTCCTCGTATTCGTGATTGCGTCTTTCACTTTAATCTTTAGTAAGAAAAAAGAACGTGTTTTCTTTGGCAAAATTCGCGGATGAGTATTTTTTGTTCACAACAGTCACTAGCACAGATACAGGCGAGCTCGCCACTTGAGCCTCTAGAAACTCGCATGTTGTTGTGCCATGTGACGACTTACACCAGGGTGCAATTAATTACGCAGTCCGAACAGCGACTAAGTGATGCGCAGTTGGCGCAATTAAATCTCTTAACTGCACAACGGCTAGCAGGTCAGCCTATCGCTTACTTATTAGGACAACGTGAATTTTATGGACTGACTTTCAAAGTCACGCAGGATGTCCTGATTCCCAGACCCGATACCGAGTTATTAGTCGAATTGGCGCTACAACGTACGCAAGGTGGCGGTCAACTTTTAGATTTAGGAACTGGTTCAGGTGCCATAGCGATCGCCATCGCCGCACAAGACCAGCAAATCAAGGTCAGCGCCACCGACATCAGTCCTGCAGCATTAGCCATAGCCCGCTTTAATGCAAGGCAACTGCTGGCAGCAGATACGGCCATCGAATTTCACTTAAGTGATTGGTATAGCGCAATCCCTGCACAAAAATTTCACGCTATCGTCAGCAATCCGCCTTACATCGTCAAAGGCGATAGCCATTTAAATCAGGGTGATTTACGTTTTGAACCTATCGACGCACTGACCGATCATAGCGATGGCCTGTCTGCCTATCGCAAAATCATAGACGGTGCGCCAGCCTACCTGCACGCAAACGCCTGGCTGTTGATGGAGCACGGCTATGACCAAAGCGATGCGGTGCAAGCCTTATTAAAGGCGGCGGGATTTATCGAAGTACAAAGCTGGGCCGATCTGGCAGGGATTTTGCGGGTCAGCGGCGGACGCTTGGGCAATTAAGCATTCAGGAAGTAAGCGACATGGAAATTTCAAACGACAAAACCAAGCTAGACATCGCCCTCATCCATCAGTTCTTATCTGAACAGAGCACTTGGGCTCTCCAAATCCCCAGAGCTTTGGTGGAAACCTCGATTCAACACTCCCTGTGTTTTGGCGGCTATGAGGACGGTAAGCAAATCGCCTTTGCCCGCGTGGTGAGCGACTATGCGACTTTTGCTTATTTGATGGATGTATTCGTCTTACCCGAACACCAAGGTCGTGGCCTGAGCAGAGTTTTAGTGCAAAGCATCATGGATCATCCTCAGCTACAAGGCCTGCGACGCTTTATGTTAGCCAGCGCCAATGCGCGTGGTCTGTATCAAAAATGGGGATTTCAAGCACTAGGGAAGCCCGAGATCATGATGGAAATTAACCATCCAGACATTTACAAGAACTCTAACTAGTAACAATTTAAGGTTAAATTAAACATTTTTAAGTGACGTTAAGAAAAGTACACCTATTTTTACGAAATTATCGGGATAAAACCCTCACGACTACCCTTTTTTCTCATCTGTCAAGACTGGCACAAACGCTCAAATTGCGTATGATCACGGGCTGATTGACCTGCATGGGCTGACCTTCATTCAGCTTAACTCGGCTTAACTGAGCTTAACTGAGCAACAACCCTAGCGATCAGCTTATTCCACTTTGAATTTTCTATATTGATTATTACCACCTATGTTGCCTTCCATTGAACAACGTCTTGCCGTAGAACTTGCCGCCAAACCCGTACAAATTGCTGCCGCAGTGGCACTTTTGGACGAAGGCGCAACCGTGCCTTTCATTTCCCGCTACCGTAAAGAAGCCACGGGCGGCTTGGACGATACACAATTGCGTTTATTAGAAGAGCGTTTGCGTTACTTGCGCGAATTGGAAGACCGGCGCGCTGCGATTATTTCTTCGATTGAAGAGCAAGGCAAAATGACACCCGTTTTGCTCGATGCAATTCATCATGCCGAAGATAAAACTCGTTTAGAAGATTTGTATTTGCCCTACAAACAAAAGCGCCGTACTAAGGCGCAAATCGCAGTCGAAGCTGGTTTGCAGCCACTGGCTGATGCATTGTTAGCAGATCCGAATTTAGTACCAGAAACAGTGGCCGAGGCTTATCTAAAACCTGCCTTCTCCACCGCTAATGGTGACAATCCCGGTGTCGCTGATGTCAAGGCCGCTTTGGATGGCGCACGCCAAATCTTGATGGAACGATTCGCCGAAGACGCGACGCTACTGCACGCTATCCGCGAATATCTACTCGACCACGGCATCGTTGAAACGGCCGTCGTCGCCGGCAAAGAAGAAGCTGGTGCTAAGTTCAGTGACTACTTTGCCTACTCAGAAACCTTGGGCACTATCCCTTCGCATCGCGCATTAGCGATCTTCCGTGGTCGTCGCGAAGAATTTTTGACGGTCAACCTACGCCTTGATACCGAAGAAGAAAAACCAAAATGGGATGCGCCTTTAAATCCTTGCGAAAGTCGTATCGCCGCCCATTTTGGTGTCAGTAATAAAGGTCGTGCCGCTGACAAATGGTTGAGCGATACCGTGCGTTGGGCCTGGCGCGTCAAAGTCTTCATGCATCTCGATACCGAACTCATGACGAATCTGCGTGAGACCGCCGAAGTCGAAGCAATTAATGTCTTTGCCCGCAATCTGAAAGCACTGTTACTCGCAGCGCCTGCGGGACCACGCGCTACCATGGGTCTCGATCCGGGATTGCGCACAGGCGTCAAGGTCGCGATAGTCGACGCGACTGGCAAAGTGGTGGAATATGCGACCATTTACCCGCATCAACCACGTAATGATTGGGACGGCTCTTTACATGTGTTGGCACAATTGGCTGCGAAACATAATGTCTCACTGATCTCTATCGGCAACGGTACGGCCTCACGCGAAACCGACAAACTGGCGCAAGATTTAATCAAGCTCAAACCAGAATTAAAACTGACCAAGATCGTGGTCTCGGAAGCGGGCGCTTCTGTCTATTCGGCCTCCGAATTTGCCTCGAAAGAATTACCTGATTTAGACGTCACTATCCGCGGCGCGGTCTCTATTGCGCGCCGCTTGCAAGACCCTTTGGCTGAGCTGGTGAAGATCGATCCCAAATCTATCGGCGTTGGTCAGTATCAGCATGACGTGAGCCAATCTCAATTGGCGCGCTCGCTCGATGCCGTCGTCGAGGATTGCGTGAATGCGGTCGGCGTTGACGTCAACACGGCGTCCGCGCCTTTGTTAGCACGCGTCTCTGGTTTATCGAGCAGCGTGGCGCAAAGCATAGTCAATTATCGCGATGCGAAGGGCATGTTTAAGTCACGTTCTGAATTACGCTCGGTACCACGCCTGGGTGATAAAACTTTTGAACAAGCGGCAGGTTTCTTGCGTGTCATGGGTGGCGACAATCCACTCGATGCGTCTGCGGTGCATCCCGAATCCTACCCACTGGTAGAAAAGATTCTGGCCGATATCAAGAAAGATGTGAAATCGATTATCGGAGACACCGGTTTGCTAAAAGCGATCAGTCCCGCCAAATACGCTGACGATAAATTTGGTATACCAACGATCTCAGATATTTTGAAAGAGTTAGAAAAACCGGGTCGCGATCCGCGTCCCGAATTCACCACCGCCACCTTTAAAGACGGCGTCGAAGAGATCAGAGATTTACGACCAGACATGATCTTAGAAGGCGTGATTACCAATGTGGCCGCATTCGGCGCCTTTGTTGATATCGGTGTGCATCAAGATGGCTTGGTGCATATTTCAGCGCTCTCGAATACTTTCGTTAAAGATCCACACACCGTCGTTAAAGCCGGCCAAGTGGTCAAAGTCAAAGTATTAGAAGTCGATGAAAAACGTAAGCGTATTGCATTGACCATGCGACTGACCGATTCCGCACCAGTAGCGGGGAGCAAGCCTGAGCAGCGCGCCGATCGTGATGATGCTAAGCGCTTGAATCAACACCGCAATCAGAGTCAACAGGCTGCGCCTGTGAATAGTGCGATGGCATCGGCATTTGCCAAGCTACGTTCTTAGGCTTAAGCTTAATTGACAAAAAGTAGGGCAAGCAGAATCTATACTGCTTGCCCTGTTTTTTTAATGGTGGGAAAACTTTTCCAAATCAGGTACTGGCGTAAAAATGTCCATGAAAACAATGCGGCAACCAATACGGTAAGTGCGCCAGCGCGACCGGCCCCGCCGCCAGATTCTGGGCGTCAAATACACTAGCAAAACTGGTTTGTCGCGGAATATCAAATCCCACGCCGACTAACCAGGCGTCGCCTTCTTTAGTCGAACCAGCTTTTGGTACCACAACATGTTCCTCCAGACGGCAATTGGCACCAAAACTAAAGCTATCTGTCTTGCCACTCTCAACATCCAAACGCATCACACCATTGAGCGCATTATTCATCGCATTTTCCACGGCAATCGGATAATAAATGTAGCGATTTCTTTGACCGACCACACGCGGATCAACGCGCGGAAATTCTAAGTTTTCACGGCGCTCGGTCAAGCTGGCTTTATTTCTATTCAGATCGATTTGTAAAAATGCAGGACTCGATGGTTCAGACACGACATCTTCGCCGCGCATGATTTTAGGCATCCAGGTATGGAAATTATCCAGATTGTCACTCTTCACAAAGTCGACATGAATCACATTATTTTCCTCCCAGGCATTTCCAAAATGGAACACCATCAAGGCAGGTATTTCTAAAATTCGAAAACGACTAAAATCGGCTTTCTCAACGATCATAATCTTGACCGATTCATTCGCCTTCCATTCCATCGCATCGACCATACTCTTGCCAGAACGAACGGCATCCATGTTTAAACTAATGGGCGAAAACAAAAAGATCATATGCTTTTGCGAAATAGCAAAATCATGCACCATGGCGCTAGTAGGCGCATTCATGATGTGATGTTTCAGCAATTTACCTTGTGGTGAAAAATGATACAAAACGATTTTTCCCATGATGGTGCCGAAATTCCATAAACTACCATCGGCTTCGATCTTAGGATGAGCGGAGAATGGCATACCAGCTAACTCGGGTGCCCAGTTCACGATACCTTGGGTTTCTAAACTTTGTGCATCCATCGCATGCGCCGAGCCACCTTCCCACAAGGCCAGCAGACGGCCATCCATACGAATAATATTGGTATTCGCGGTATTCATCGTGTCTGATGAGCGCATAGGAATCTTGGGCTTGATCGCGGTACCAAAGGCGGGCACCAAAAATTCACCGGCCTGTTGTTCCGCGGCGAATTTTTTAGTGCGTACAAAACGTGCCTGATGTGACACACCCTTATCACCAAAACGCCACGCATGTACCAAGCCATCGCCATCGAACCAGTGATGATAACGTTGTCCACCACGTTCAAACAAACCCGGGCCATTTCGATAAAAATCGCCGCGCAAATCAACCGGTAGCTTGCCCTCTATCCAAGCGGCATCACAGCTAATATCTTGGCCTTGAAATCCACGCAGGCAAGTCAGTTTAGGATTCGCTTTAAACAATTCGGGAGCGCGGCGATAATTCGTGCTGACAGCATCCGATTGTTGTGCCCAAGCAGCTACTGAGGCCGAAGATGCTGCCGATGCTGCCGATGCTGCCGTTGCTGCCGTTGCTGCCGTTACGCCTATGGATTGTAGGAAGTGGCGACGATTCATGGCGACCCTCCTTAGTTCACACGCACGCTAATGCTGTGCGGTGCTGGCGTCAAAGTGATTTTGGCACTATCGAAAGATGGTGGTCCAAAGTTTCCCGTAGCATCATTACTAAAACCATACGGTTCGGTTGGCATGCCGATAGGGTTGCTATCGAGGCGACCATTACTATTCAGATCATGTACCGCAGAAATCGCGTAGTCGCCATCGGGCAAACCATCAAACTGCACCACCACTTTATTACCGTTAGCAGTGACTTTCTTACTAATAAGCGCCTGCCTTAACCATTGTCCTTTTTGATTAAAGACTGCCACCATGACCTCGCCTTTGTTTTCGGTGATGCCATGCACTTCCACTTTTAAGTCGCCGGCCTGAGCCGCACCGCTTACCAGTGCAGAACATAAAGCCGCAAAACTAATGAATGTCGCTACGATTTTCATAAAACCTCCTGATTGATTGAGTAGGTCTGCATCGTAATCAATGCTTTTTGCGCTGAGTGTTTTTTGCGACGAAGCTGGAGCTTTTTGGCGTCAGTGGTATTTGCAAGACGCGAAATTTTGGACCTGTGAGAAATCATTTCCGCAATTTTTTATGGCATTTAGGCAATGCCATAAAAGCCATACAATGTATCCACCAGAGCTAGTTCTTCTGCCATCGCAGGGTTTCCGCAGTTTCCTTTATAATGGCGGCCATCGATCTATCTTTTAAGGAAATATCATGAGCGACGTTCAAACTTGGATTAAAGAAACCGTAACCACTAACCCTGTTGTACTGTTCATGAAGGGCACAGCACAATTTCCACAATGTGGCTTCTCCGGTCGTGCGATTCAATTATTAAAGGCCAGCGGTGCAGACAATCTGGTCACGATCAACGTCTTGGAAGACCCAGTCGTACGCCAAGGCATCAAAGACTATGCTAACTGGCCTACGATTCCCCAGTTGTATATCAACGGCGAATTCATAGGCGGCTCAGACATCATGAATGAAATGTTTGAAAGCGGCGAATTGCAAGCCCTGATCAAAGGCTAAGCACATTAGCCTATGAGCACGCCACTTGCACCGAAACGAATTATCGTCGCCATTACTGGTGCCACGGGTGCTATCTATGGCGTGCGCCTGCTCCAGCATTTACAAAACCTGCCTGGCATACAAAGTCATCTATTGATTTCGGATGCCGGGGTTTTGAATATTCATCAAGAATTAGATTTAAAACGCAAAGACGTAGAAGCGATGGCGCACGTCGTGCATGCCGTGCGCGATGTAGGAGCAACCATCGCCAGCGGCTCGTTTCAGTCAGATGGCATGGTGATTGCGCCCTGCTCCATGAAGACCTTAGCAGCAGTCGCACACGGCTTCGCCGACAATTTAATCACACGCGCTGCCGATGTGGTTTTGAAAGAACGCCGCCGCTTAGTATTAATGGTCAGAGAAACGCCGTTCAATCTGGCGCACCTGCGCAATATGACTGCCGTAACCGAAATGGGCGGCATCATCTTCCCACCGCTCCCGAATTTCTATCATCGACCTGCCACGATAGAAGAAATGGTTGATCACAGTCTAGCCAGAGTGCTGGACTTGTTCAGCATAGAACACCAACTCGCACCACGCTGGGCTGGCTTAAAAGGCGATAGCTAAGCCACTACTCGCGTAGACATTCACGTGAGTCAAAGAGCCGCAAGTGCTATTAACTGTCGCCCCTGCACAGGCACAGTTTTTCCGGAATAATTTTCTAAATAAATTAGTTTTCAAACTTCCTTCTCCCGCCAGCGGGAGAAGGGCCGGGGATGAGGGATTGTCAGATCTGGGAAACATTTTTAAATCCATAGAACCCATGAATGCGCCAATTTTTGTTTTATTTTTTGCCATCCAAGCACTTTGCTATCCCTGAACCACTCTCATCCTAGCCCGCTTATTGGAGAGGGCATATGCACACCCAGCAAAGCTGCCCGTGTCACAGGCGACTGCAATTGATCCAACCACCATTGCAAAGCCCGCCCTTGCTGTGACTTAGTTGACTGACGCCAGACATAATAGCTTTGCACGCGCTGCTGCGCCCTTTCGACTTTTTTCTCGACCAAACGACCGGTATCAATATAAGACTGCGCAACACAAGTCGGCAAAAATCCCACACCCAAACCACGCACTTGCGCATCCAGTTTCGCCGATAAATCGGCGACCGTAAACACATCTTGTCCGTTCAATAAACCTATAGACATGCTGGCACCACGCTGCACGCTATCCGCAATCGCCACTGCCCGATGCGCACGTATGGTTTGATCCGACAAAGGCTCACGCGCTTGTGCCAAAGCATGATGCGGTGCCACCGCAAACGCAAAATACACACTACCCAAAAGCTCGCGTTGCAAACCACCTTTGGCATGTGCATCCATCACCGCACCTATGGATAAATCGGCCTGCCCAGAAATCAAAGCTTCCAAAGTACCGGATAAAGTTTCCGCCCGCAGTTTCAGTTTAGTCGGTGGATTCAGTTTAAAAAATTCCTCACACAATTCCATCACCGTACTGCGATCAATAATGCTATCAATCGCAATCGTCAATTGCGGCTCCCAACCAGTCGCCACCCGCTTCACGCGATTCGCAATTGCATCCACTTCCAGCAACAAATTCTGCCCCTCACGCAACAACTCCGCACCGGCCTCAGTCAAGCGCGCCTGCCGCGAACTACGATCAAACAGCAAAACATCGAGCGCATCTTCAATCTGTCGAACTCTATAAGTCAGCGCACTAGGCACCATATTCAAACTACGCGCCGCTGCCGCAAAACTGCCGGTTTCGGCGATCACCTGTAGCATGGATAAGGAAGCTGGCGTTAAGACGTCGCGTGGGGTGCTTGTGTTCATGTTGATCGGTTTGATTCGAATTATTTGAATGATGCCATTGAAAGTTTGCGGTGGATAGGTTTTGTTTTGTCGTCGACGAGGCTGAAGCAATTGGCGATAGGGTAACAAGCAAATCAGCGCTTCCTTCTTAATTTGTTACACCTAGAATTTTAAATAGCTCAAGGAGAGAAACGAGATTCCAAGCTGCTTCTCATGAACGCAAAAATCTTCGTTGTTATTTCTTTACGTATATGTTAACTTTGGTTGCATTCACTTTAAAACAGGTTGAACATCATGCTTCGCTGGTCACGCAAGTATTTAGTTATTCCAACAGCGATAGGTATCGGAAATTTCTTCCTTGTAGCTTGGTTATTGCAACGAAATATAATTTGCTTTTACCATCCGAAGCAATGCGGTCTCTATCTATTAGCGGAGGAAAATATTTTTGTAATACTTTCATTTCCGACGATATATTTTTACTCCGGTATTTTCAACTGATTTTGAGGCTTTATTATTCAACGCGTTTTTGTGGGGATTAGCTACTTTTGCAGTCATACTTTTTTGGCCTAAATTTTCGGGCAGGCTGACGATATTCAGGCTGCAATTCAAACCGAGGAAAAACGATTTTTAAATTGATACGTGCCACGGAAACAAAATTTCGTGCACGTCCGCAGCACAACTCAAAGTTCAACTTTACAACATGCATGACACAGAAAACGATGATGTAGTGATTAGTGCCACCGATTACTTGATGTTGGTTCAACTTCTTTCTTGCAAATTTCAGTCGAAATTATCACTTATGGCTTCACTAGTTGGGGCGGGTGTCGCGGCATACGCTGCGAGATCATTTGGCATGCAAAGCGACGGTACGATGATGATAGGAATTTTTGTGGGATTTGTACTTGGAGCATTGATTGACTTAATACGACTTCGAATTCGCGTAGCAAAGGCATTAGCACTTGTGATGAAGAACAAAAATGATGCTTAACTTGGCATGAAACATCAGATGAATATAGCACTTGAAATTGCGGAGAACAAATGGGCATTCTATATTTAATAAAGAAGAACAATGAGTTCATTTCATTTTGCTCTTGTGAAGAGGGTCTAGTCGGTGATCCAGGTCAATTAGATTGCCCCTGGTGCGGTTGTGGCTGGTTGTTTTCTTGCACGAAATGTAGAAAAGCATTTTCTTTCGCTATAGCCGTTGAAATTGACAAAACATGGGAAGAAATAGCAAGCGAAGATCTTTATAGTTACAGTAAAAGACAAGCTACGCATGAAGAAATATCAGAATGGGTAGAAGCGATGAAGGCTATGCAAGGTGAAATTGAACTTGGAAGGACTTATGTTTATCTTGACGGTGTTTTCATACCAGCTGACGAAGAAAATTTTTCTATGGAAGGTTGTTACGCCAAACATGAATTTGAGCATGTGCCGCAGATAGCTGCTCTTAAGAACTCAGAAATAGAAAAGCAGGTTTTATCGAACCCAGAGTACTGGCGTAAAAACCAAATTTAACAAATCATATGGGCGGGTACAAACCACGCCAATTGGTCGTAAATATTCTTTTTTGAATGATAAAAAACTTTTTTATGTACGATCAATCGTTTAATCTCAGAAGAAACATAGTAGGGTCGCAACCTTAGCGATATTTCCTAAATTTTAGGATCACCCTCCACACGGTAACCAGTCAAACTTATGACCACCGACCACCACATCGATTTAGAAAAACGCCTTATAGCCAAGGCTTTGTATGAACTAAGAGTTCTGCTCGCGGGTCACCTAGAAACTGAAGATAAGAGTCCGGTGGCCGATGCGGCTTGGCTCGCCTATGCGTTACATAATCAAGCACTGTCAGTACTAGACGGGCACGCGTTTGATATTACTCAAGCATTAAGAACTGTTGACAAGCTTGAGTCTAGATTAGGGGCAAAGTGTGTTCAACAGTTTCGGCAGATTGTGCTCAATGAAGCATTGCAATATCTTTCTGGCGGAAACACGACCAATCTATAATTTCAAATAGCAATCCCTCCACCAAACTAAGGAAATCAAATGAAACGAGTCACTGGCATAGGCGGTATCTTTTTTAAGGCTAAAGATGCGCCCGCAATGCACGCTTGGTACAAAAAGCACTTGGGTATTGATGTTCAAGCTTGGGGCGGTGCTGCCTTTGATTGGACAGATGAGGATGGCAAACCAGTGGCGGGTACGACTGCTTGGTCTATTAATCCGCAAGAAAGCGATTACTTTGCGCCTAGCTCTGCGCCTTTTATGATCAACTATCGGGTGCAAGACTTGCATGCTTTGGTTCAGCTGTTGAAGGAAGAAGGCTGTAATGTACTCGATAAAATTGACGAGTCTGAGTACGGCAAGTTTGCCTGGGTGATCGATCCGGAAGGAAATAAGGTCGAGCTGTGGGAACCGCCAAAAGAGTAATGAAATAAATAAGCAATTTATGTGGCTATTTAGCCTTCGACGAAAACAGCTAAAACCTCTCAACACAGGTAAGCAGTATGCTGCGGCCAGAGGGCATGAAGAAAATCTTAAGCAGAAAAAAATAAGTCTTGTTTTCTCGCTTTTTTCTTTGTCTCTGTGTCTCAGTGTCTCAGTGTTGAGAGGTTTTTTGTAGCCTGTATCAACAGGCGATTGAAATCTTAAACACTTCCACTGCGGCGTGCATCCAAGCTCCAGCCGCCAGCGCCAAACGCTGCTAATGCCATCAAGCCACCCGCTACTGCTATGTTTTTAAAGAATAATAATTGCGTTACATAAGCTTGGTCCGTCGGTACTGCCCAATACGCATGAAAAATGAACGATGCGACTAGCGTGAAGAAGGCTAAAGCGAGCGCTGCGAAGCGTGTGCCTAAACCGATGATCAGTGCAATGCCACCCGCGATCTCGAGTATCAAAGCGGCAGCCGCGGCCAGCGTTGGTGCAGGCAAGCCGACAGAAGTGATATAGCCTACTGTGCCTTCAAAGCCAGTAAGTTTGGCGATGCCTGCTGGTAAAAATAAGGCGGCAAGCAATAAGCGGGCGACGAGTGAGAATGAATTTTGTAATTGCGTAAACATGGTGAATTCCTTTTTGATTAATAAAGTACTTCTTGTTTGTTAGTGACACTTTTTTGGGGGGCTTAATCTGGTGATGCCCTAGAGGAAATGCCACTGCCATTAAGTTAAAGCTGCAAGATCAAACACTAAAACTTCTGCATCTTGGCCATGACGCAAGGTCAGATGGCTTTCGTTTTCTATTCGTAAGGCATCACCACCACTCAAGCGTTGCCCGTTCACTTCCAACTCACCACGTATCAAATGGACATAGGCTTTACGAGCGGGATTGAGTGTCATTTCGGCTTGTTCATCGCCATCAAACAAACCTGCATACAAAGCGGCATCGGCTGTCATTGATACGGAATCACCCGCCCCGTCCGGAGAGGCAACTAGCGCCAATGCGCCGCGTTTGCTGGCGGGCGGTATGGTTTTTTGCTCGTAGCCTGGCTCTACGCCCTGGCGATTTGGCTGTATCCAGATTTGCAAAAAGTGCGTGTGCTGTCCTTCTGCGTGGTTGAACTCGCTGTGACGCACACCGGTACCAGCGCTCATACGTTGCACATCACCTGGTGGAATCGCTTTGATATGACCCATGCTATCTTTATGAGCTAGTTCGCCAGATAGGACGTAGCTGATAATTTCCATATCACGATGGCCATGGGTGCCAAAACCTGTGCCTGGAGCGATGCGGTCTTCGTTAATCACTAAGAGATTGCCCCAGCCTGTATGGTCGGGATCGTAGTAATTGGCGAATGAAAAGCTGTGCTGGCTTTTCAACCAGCCGTGATCGGCATGTCCGCGCTCTTGAGATTTTCTTAAAGTCAGCATTTCTCTCTCCTATTGAGTTAATCAAGGCATCCCGTTTTGTATCTGCGGCGTGATGCGATGAAAGAGATTATGCGGCTTTCATTCAGCGAAAGGGATGAACGGTTTTGATGACATCATTCAAAATTTTTGAATGAAGATAAAAATCCTATTGATTGGTTTTGTTTAATTGTATTTTTGCAGTAGCTTGACCACCTGATCGGCAGGCAAGGGTTTACTAAAGATATAACCCTGAAACTCATCACATCCTTGAGTCAATAGAAAATCGGATTGCGCCTGCGTTTCTACGCCTTCCGCGATAGTTTTAAAGCCTAGTCCCTTAGACATTTGGATGATGGCGGAGACAATTGCCCTATCGTCAGAATCGGTGGCGATATCACGGACGAAGGATTGATCAATTTTGAGCTTATAGACCTTGAATTTTTTCAAGTAACTAAGCGAAGAGTAACCGGTACCAAAATCATCAATCGCCAAGCGTATGCCTAGCGCGTGTAAATCATTCATCACTGCTATCGCATTGAGCGGATTATCAGTGGCGACGCTCTCGGTCAATTCGATTTCAAGAAATTCTGGCGGTATCGCGACTTCTGCTAAGACACTTGTCACCACGCCTTGCAAATTGGGATGACGGAATTGTATAGCCGATAAATTCACCGCCATGATGATAGGATGCAAGCCTGCTTCAATCCAAGCTTTAAGCTGCATCATCGCGGTCCTTAGCACCCAGGTACCGATAGGAATAATTTGTCCATTGCTTTCTGCCAGCGGGATAAATTCGGCCGGAGAAATCGAGCCTAGTTCGGGATGGGTCCAACGCAATAAGGCTTCAACGCCGATAATTTTTTTCCCGTCCATGGTCAGCTGCGGCTGATAGACTACTTGAAATTCGTTGCGTTCCAAGGCGTGATGCATGGCGCTTTCCAACAACAACATGCGGGTGGTACGAAGCTGCATTTCTTTGGCAAAAAAACGGAAATCATTGCGGCCATCTTGCTTGACTCTATTCATTGCCGCATCCGCACTTTGAAACAGACTTTCACCATCCGCGCCATCTTGCGGGAACATCGCCACACCTATCGATGGTGTTAAAACGATTTCATGACCTTCAAATAAAAACCCCTGCGAAACTTCTTCCAATACTTTACCTGCCATGCGCGCGACGTCATCCTCATTCACTTCTTCTAGCACCAAGGCAAACTCATCACCTGACACTCTCGCTACGGTGTCAGTATGTTTCACGATCTGCGCCAGCCGCTGCGCAATTTCTATTAACAAAGCATCGCCGGCGTTATGTCCCAAGGTTTCGTTGACGTGTTTAAACCTGTCTAGATTTAAGTACAGCAAAGCGAGACGAGAGCCTGAGCGTTGTGAGGCGGTCATGGCATGTTGCATGCGATCCATCATGAGCTGACGATTCGGTAATCCGGTCAGTAAATCGTAGTTGATTAATTTTTCTATGCGGCGCTCGGCTTCGATACGGGCGGTGATGTCAACCACCGATGCCATCACATAATTTCCATCCTGCGCGGTGATCGGGGTCAGACCAATTTCGACCCGAAACTCATCCCCATTGCGGCGCCGTGCAAACAACAGTCGCCCTTGTCCCATTGCTCGATCTGAAGGATTACTGATATAGCCTGAGAAATTACGTTGATGACTAGCGCGTGCGGCCTCGGGAATCAAATTATCCAGATGCAGTCCGACCATGCCACCCGCCTCATAATCAAACATCACTTCGGTTTGGGAGTTGGTTAAAACAATGATGCCTTGGGTGTTGACCATAATCATGGCATTCGGCGAAGCTTGCACCGCACTGCGGAAACGATCTTCTTCTAACTTTCGAGCGGTAATATCGGTGTGGGAACCGACCACGCGTTCCACTACACCATTCGCAGCTTTGATTCGTTCGCCACGCGAAAAGATCCAGCGATAACCGCCATCTTTGTGGCGGGCACGGAACTCATTCTCATAGACCTTCACATCAGGTGACTTAATAAAGGTCTGAAAAACATCAATCGCAGACTGACGGTCAGCTGGATGTAACAAAGCTATCCAAGTGTCGTAATGACCGGTCAGCTCATGCTCCTGATAACCTAATTGTTTCTTCCACACCGGCGACAGTGTCATCTCCATGGTCTGCAGATTTAAGTCCCACAATCCCGTATTAGAAGCTGCCACGGTCAGCTCTAAATTATGGCGTGATGCCTCCAGCTCTCGATAAGGACGTTCTATAGACTCGACCACCACGGCTCTATAGATCAAGACATAGGCGATCACTTTATACAGATGCCCAAGTACGTTATAAGCACCCGTTTTGGTGGTATATAAAGTGAAGAACAATTCGCCGATCGCCATCACGCAGACTGCACCCCAAATCAAAGGAATGTCCAGGACATGCCGTGACTTCAAGCGCTTCCATAAAATAATCGCGGTAACAATATTCAAGGCAATAATCAGGTATTCGAGATCCTTTTTCACGGTTGTCAAACCTGAACCTGGAATAAACCAAATCGGAAATAATTCTTGCCTTACGACCACCAGCCAGCTAAACAGCAGCGATAACAAGAGCATAGACAAAAACATCAAATATTTTTTGGCGCGGCTAGTCATGCGCTCAAATGACTGCAAGGCAAAAGTCAACAAACCCAAAGTCGCCATGAGTCGGGCTGCCATCCAAAAATTTAGATATTTATTGGTATCGTTTTCGGTAAAGAACTTTGCCATCCCGGGGTAGGACAGTGTGTGTGCAAAATCGAGTAGTGCGACCACAAAAAAGATGCTGGATAAAACGATCAGACTGTGCGGGTAATCATTTGAACGTGAATTCCAGGCCACGACAAAAACCATCATAGCAATAAAAATAGAAACGATTTCCATGGTCGAATGCAAGACCAGATAGTGTTCCATGCCGTAGTAATTTTCTGGCGTCGGTATCAGACAAAAAATAATTTGCACCGCAACCAGCAACGCTAACAAGCGCATCATTTGAGCCACGCCCTGCCGATGCGAATGATGAACCCCAAGTAGAATTCGCATCAGTATTGTCTTGCCTGAAGTCATTGCTTTACCTGTATTAAATTATTTTGCAATATGCACTGCGTCTTACTTCGACAAACTCACTGAGACGGTACGACCGCTCTGTCACGTCCACCAGTTTTTGCCTGATAGAGGAAATCATCGGCTTGTTTATAAGCCGCATCAAGCGTTATCCAATTATCGCTACAAATCATCGTCGCGCCTATAGAAATCGTCATAAAACCACAGGTATTTCCTACATGTGGCAATTGCAAATCCCGCACTGCCTGATTTAATTTTTCCATTAAAGCGCTGAGTTCTGCGAGATCTTTTAAAGGCATCAGCACCGCGAACTCTTCTCCGCCAACCCGGAATATCTGATCAGATCCGCGCCGCAATGCAGCCTTCATCGCCGCAGCCACCGCACGTAATGCTTTGTCGCCCTCCTGATGTCCGTAGTGATCATTATATTTCTTAAAAAAATCAATATCCATAATCGCCAAACCCATGCTCAAATGACGACGTTTGACCAGTTCAAACTGTTGCCGCGCAATCACATCAAAATAACGACGATTAAACAATCCGGTCAATCCATCCCTGATCGACAACTGGTGTATTTGACGACTCTTACGTGTCAGCAGAATGACAGCGACAAGCGTAATTGCTAGTACCAGCAAAGTAAGGATATGCCAACTGCGTCCCATCAAACTGCGCAGTAGCAAATCCGACTGATTCATATGCAATTCGAGTGTCCAAGGTGCACTTTTTAAAGCCAATTTAATGACGGTAAGTGCTTGCTCCTGACTAATTTCCTGATCCGATGTAGCCGCGATGATGGTGCCATGCGGATCCACCAGGCGTAGATGGGTATCAGAAATTGCTGTGGTGGATAATCTTCGTTGCAGACTCGACACCAACACATCTATGCTAAGGCTGCCACGAAATAAATGATCCTGATAGATAGCTTGAGTTACCGTTACAATATTGCCTTTGCCGGCGGCATCAGCATAGGGTTTACTCCAAAACACTTTACGTTGCGGATTCGCTTGAGGCGTAGCTAAGGCAAAATAATCTCGCTGCATTAAGTCTGGTTTGAAAAAAAATTGTTCCGAGCCACGATACGGAAAGATAAACATAAAACCACGCGCCGACGCATACTGAACCCAGGGCACGTCGCCACTGCGCTCACGAATCGCGCGCATCAAAGGCGTCAAACCTATCACCATCATCATTTCTTGAGCGACAGGATCGTTCTTATCAGGAATGGGCCCGAATCCGGTAAACCGACCCAAGTGTTCAAAGTTACCGAAATCGTTTGGCAAGACTGACTCATAGCCTTCATAGTCTTTGGTAGCTTGTAATCGCTGGATAGGATTCTCTACACCTACAGCACGACCGCTGAAATAACGTTCAGACACATACTTCATCGCGAGCAAGTTATAAATATGGATATCCAATTCATGATCCAATTCTTCTGCCAACAAGGTACCGCTTTTCTGTAGCTCTACTTTGGTCTCCGCGATCCCTTCGCTGACCCGGACATAAGTACCCCATATAGCGAGCAGAAAGCCTATCGAGAGTATCAGCAAAAAAATATTGCCGATTTGTTGACGCTGTCTATCGTTTAAAGAAATGAACATAGGATTTGATCGTTATAAAAACTAAGCACACCAACACACTGTACTTGCGCATCTCAGAATATTTAGCGAGGCGTAAGCCGATAGTCTGACTTTAAAGGCATTTTCTATTCAAGACCATTGCACTTTGGTGCAAAACAACAGCAGTTAGACTATCGACTGCTCAGACGGGACTTTTCCATCTCAGGCAAAAATATAAGCAAATAGACTTGCTGTTTTTTCAGTTACAGTAGCACCTCTACTTAAGGATGCTTAGATTGAAAATGCGTACCAGCGAAGCAATGGACCTGTAGGCTAAAATGTCTGGTCTACACACCCTGATAGCACTTTATTTCTCTATTCTTCTAGCGAGACTACTTGACTTCATATCCTGAACTTATTGATATTGTGTATTTATGGGTGGATGGTGCTGATCCCGCCTGGCATCACAAGCGGCAGCAAGCGATCACTCGCAAACAAGATTTTGACAGAGTTAATCTGGCAAAGCATGGTGATGTCGCGGGTCGCTATCGTGACAATCAAGAATTGAGATTTAATCTACGTGCCTTAGAAAAATTCTTCCCAGATCATGGTCATGTCTATCTCGTCACGGATGGACAGAAACCAGATTGGTTACAAGAGAGCTCAGGAATTACGTTGATCGATCACAGCAGTATTATTCCTGCGACCGCCTTACCTGTTTTCGATTCGGGTCATATCGAATCGTATTTGCATCACATACCTGGATTATCAGAACGATTTATCTATCTGAACGACGACGTATTTTTTGGCGCGCCTGTTAGGGCCTGTTAACATTTAAATCGGGAGATGCGTTCAAGCCAAAAGGTGGGATGGCAAGGCGTAGTTCGCCGCCGAGGCTGATGCCTCGGCAAGAGCTGCAACGCTGTCCATCGCGCCTTTTGGCTTGAACCCTTCGGGAATGGGTAAAACGGGCACATGGCGTTGTTGCAAGTCGCTTACAGTGCTCGCACTGCGGCGCGCCTTGACGCCTAGCCCTGTGCCCGTTTTTCCGCATTCGCACTCCCAATTTAAATGTTAACAGGCCCTAGTGTGGAGAACTGGTTTGGACAGCATGGTGTTGCTGTATTTAAGGAGCGAGAACAAGTCCCAGATTACAACACGCTACAGAAAGATGAGACAGCTTTGGTCAACGCCTCTATTTTATCCAAGCACTGGTTGCAGCAACGTTATCCGCTCTACCAACACGTGCATCGCATCTTTGCGCATGCACCGCGCCCTATGCTGAAAAGCGTTTTGTTAGAGTTAGAAAAAGAAGCACCCGACTTATTTGAACAAGTCAGGCAAACCGTGTTTCGCGATTGGCAGCGCCCACCTATCGTGCCCGATCTGGTGCCGCGCTGGATGTTACATCGTGGCCTCGCTGATTTACGAGAAATTGAGTATCACTACATCTGCAGTGGCGATAGCGACGCCGAACAACAATTTGCTGATTTAAGCGAACGTTTTGGTGAACTGGTGTTTTTCTGTATCAATGACACCAGCGATAATGCGGCATCGGATGATCCACAGCTATTACGAATTCGCGAGACTTTGCAGCGACTATTGCCTTTGCCTTCACGGTTTGAGACAGATGCCATAGGTTGGCGCTGAGCATAACGAAGCCCAACAATTTGAATTGAAACCGTCTTAAATTATTGGGCTTGGCATTTGTAGGGCGGGTGCAACCCGCGCCGCACGTAGGTCGGCTAGCGTTGTACCACGTGCTGGCGGCGCGGGTTGCACCCGCCTTACTTTTCGGTCTTTTCAACTACTCGAATCACACTAAATCAAAGCGGTCTGCATTCATGACTTTGTTCCAAGCGGCAATGAAATCATTCACAAATTTTTGCTGTGCATCGCTGCTTGCATAGACTTCCGCCAAGGCGCGTAATTGAGAATTGGAACCAAACACCAGATCAACCGTGGTGCCTGTCCATTTCACTTCACCATTGTGACGATCGCGGCCTTCGAGCACGCCCGCTGTATTCGATGGCTGCCACTTAGTGTTCATATCAAGCAGATTAACGAAGAAATCATTGCTCAAAGTTTCTGGACGCTGAGTGAAGACACCGTGCTGAGTCTTGCCCGTGTTCGCATTTAAAGCGCGCAAGCCCCCAACTAATACCGTCATTTCCGGCGCACTTAAATTGAGTAACTGCGCCTTATCAATCAAAAGCTCGGCCGCATGTTTTTCTAAACCTGCACGCACGTAGTTACGGAAGCCATCTGCTGCCGGCTCAAGAACTGCGAACGAATCAACATCAGTTTGCTCTTGCGATGCATCCATGCGACCTGGAGTAAAAGGAACTTGCACATCATGCCCTGCTTTTTTCGCTGCCGCTTCTATCGCTGCCGCACCCGCCAATACGATCAAATCAGCCAGAGAAATTTTCTTCCCACTGGTTTGCGCCGCATTAAACTCTTGTTGGATCGCTTCTAAGCTCGCCAATACTTTAGCTAGCTCCAATGGCTGATTCGCTTCCCAATCACGTTGCGGCGACAAACGGATACGCGCACCATTCGCGCCACCACGTTTATCGCTACCACGGAAGGTCGATGCAGATGACCATGCCGTGTTCACTAATTGCGCGATACTAAGACCTGATGCCAACAACTTTGCTTTCAATGTGGCGATATCATTGGCATCTACCAGCGCATGATTCAGCGCTGGAATCGGATCTTGCCAGATCAGTGTTTCGCTTGGCACCAAGGGTCCCAAGTAGCGCGCCACTGGTCCCATATCGCGATGGGTTAACTTGAACCAAGCGTGTGCAAATGCGTCGGCAAATTCGGCAGGATTTTGATGGAAACGACGCGCGATCTTTTCATACGCAGGATCAAAGCGTAGCGACAAATCAGCAGTCGTCATCATCGGTGGATGTTTCTTGCTCGGGTCGTGCGCATCAGGAATCAAGTGTTCAGGTTTGCAATCTTTCGCCACCCATTGTTTGGCACCCGCTGGGCTCTTAGTCAGTTCCCATTCGTAACCGAACAACATGTCAAAGTAGCCGTTATCCCAGGTCGTTGGATTTGGTTTCCAAGCCCCTTCAATTCCACTCGTGGTCGTATGTACGCCTTTGCCTGAGCCCAACTTATTAATCCAGCCTAAACCCTGCTCTTCTATCCCAGCTGCTTCTGGCTCTGGTCCAACCAACGATGGATCACCAGCCCCATGCGCCTTACCAAAAGTATGACCGCCAGCAACCAAGGCTACCGTTTCTTCATCATTCATCGCCATGCGTGCAAAGGTTTCGCGTACATCGCGACCAGACGCGACCGGATCAGGATTCCCATCAGGGCCTTCTGGATTCACATAGATTAAGCCCATTTGCACCGCTGCTAAGGGGTTCTCTAGTTCTCGCTTACCAGCGTCTGAACCGGCATAACGGCTATTCGCTTTGTCACTGGTTGCCAACCATTCGGTTTCTGAACCCCAGTAGATGTCTTCTTCAGGTTGATAAATATCCTCACGACCACCGGCGAAGCCAAAGGTCTTAAAGCCCATCGATTCGAGCGCCACGTTACCCGCTAAGATGAACAAATCTGCCCAGGAAATCTTGCGACCATATTTTTGCTTAATCGGCCATAACAAACGACGTGCTTTATCAAGATTGCCGTTATCTGGCCAGCTATTCAAAGGCGCAAAACGCTGATTACCTGTCCCTGCACCACCACGCCCATCAGATACCCGGTACGTACCGGCAGCATGCCATGCCATCCGTACCATCAACCCACCGTAGTGCCCCCAATCGGCTGGCCACCAGTCTTGCGAATCGGTCATCAATGCTTTGAGATCTTGCACCACCGCATTCAAATCTAGCGACTTGAATTCTTTCGCATAGTCAAAATCCTCATCCATAGGATTCGACTTAGGTGAGTGCTGATGCAAAATATTTAACTTGAGCTGATTCGGCCACCAAGTGGAATTAGTCGGCGCACCTGCCGCGACCGCATGTTTGGCGGCGCCATGGTGGAAAGGGCATTTTGCTTCGTTCGTCATATCAATCTCCTGGAATAGGTTAAAAACAAGCTCAACAGCAAGTTCAACAACAAGTTCAAAACTGCAATGGATTTGATTCTAGAGAGCAAAGATCGATAGATCAATGCAATTAAATTTATTGATTCGATAAATTTTAACTAAAAAGCGGTTGATGCTTCGCTCAGACAGCATAGTCCATGAACAAAATGTCCTAGGTGTGAAATATCAAGTCTCAGTGGAATTGGCTAAGGTCTGTTGAAAGATCACGCCAACTTAAGCGCGGCGTCGACCAAGTGCGTTTCATAAATCAAACGATGTTGAGCACTGAGCAACAAAAAGTGTTTGCCGCTGCAGCGTGCTAATAAGGCCATATCGAGTTTTTGTGCGACCATGTGCCCCATTTGCGTGGTGCCGGAGCGCGATAATAAAAATGGGATGCCCATTTGTGCGCCCTTAATTACCATCTCTGAAGTCAGACGCCCAGTGGTATAAAAAATTTTGTCACCGCCACTAAGCGCATCCAACCACATCAAACCGGCGATGGCATCGACGGCATTGTGCCGACCGACGTCTTCGATAAAGTACAACAATTCACCGCTATCTGAAAATAAAGCACAGCCATGCACCGAGCCTGCACGTTTGTAGACTGATTGCTGGGTACGTATGGTATCGACGATGCGATATAACACCGACTGTTTAAGTTTTGCTTCGGCTGGCAACACCAGGGTATCGACTTCATCCATCAAGCCGCCATACACCGAACCCTGACCGCAGCCTGTCGTGATCACTTTTTTGGCAGTGCGTTCTTGAATATCGGCGATGCCATGCCGTGTCACTACAGCCGCTGCATCAACAGACCAATCAACTTGGATAGAAACGATGTCGTCTAAGTTACGTACCAGTCGTTGATTGCGTAAATAACCGAGCACCAAGGCTTCAGGATTCGCGCCTAAAGTCATCAAGGTGACTAATTCACGTTTATCAACATAGATCGTTAACGGCCGCTCTGCCGGAATAGCAATCATAGAACTGCGCCCGCGCTCATCCATCACTTCGACATCGTGAGTGAGGTGGATGCTAGCGGAAGATAACAAGGGACTTTGCGCGCTATTCATTAAGTTGTCTTATGAATCTATGCAAGCAATTCAAGACCTTTTCTATCTATGAGATTTAATAATTTTAATGATGCGCCGTTTGGGTGTTTTTGGCCCTGCTCCCATTTTTGTACCGTTGATGGACTAGTATTCAAATAGGCAGCGAACACCGCTTGACTAGCCTTAAAACGCAAACGCAACTTCTTAATTTGTTCGGCGCTGTAATCTTGCACTGGCGTCAGGCACAGCGCATCAAATTCACGCATAGTCATCGCATCCATCGTACCTGCAGCATGCAAACCCTGTGCAGTGCCATGCAATACGTCCAATAACTTATCGTTTTTTGCCATGATTTACTCCCGTATCTATTTCAAGCAATTCTTGCGCAGTCTTTGCAAGCTCTAAGGCATAAGCGTCATACGCTAACAAATGTCTTGCTAAGAGTTTCAGGGCCTTCAATTCTTTGTCGTCAATATTGTCTTGTTGATTTTTCGCAAAACCGTATAAAAAGAAGGCCCTGTCTTTAAACTTAAAAGCAAGAATCGTTCTTAAGCCCGCACTTTTCCCGCGTCCCGCAATACCAACACGTTTCTTAACGACATTAGCGCCCAAATTTGCATCGATCAAACCTTGATCCAATTCGGCCACCGCATCAATTAGGACTAGATCCGAGATGCCCTCTTTTAGTGCCCAACGAGCAAACCACCTAGTCTTAAAAATTCGCATGCGTTTTCGGATCGTTTAGATTGGTTTATATCTGCTTAAATTGTAGCACTTAGTGCTATATTCGTACACCTCAATTATTGCTGCAATTTTGCCAGCACCTGTCCACCACCATAACTGCCCTGCACCGGCTCAGCGCCGCCGAGTATGAGCTTAATCGCGCAGTATTTAAACTCAGGAATTTTTCCATACGGATCGAGCGCGGCATTGGTGAGTTTATTGATCGCCGCTTCGTAGTAACAGAAAGGAACAAATACGGCACCGCGTGGCGAGCTGTCATCAGCGCGCGCATATAAGCTCACTTCGCCTCGACGTGAAGTAATTGTCACGATATCACCGGGCTGGGCGCCCATGTCTACCAAATCAAGCGGATGCACGAGTGCGACCGGATCAGGCTCAATCGCATCAAGCACGGTGGTACGGCGCGTCATACTGCCAGTATGCCAGTGTTCAAGTTGACGTCCGGTAATCAGCACCATCGGATATTCCGCATCGGGGCGTTCATTGGCTGGAATAATGTCCGCCGGGACAAATCGCGCACGTCCGGTCTCACGCGGGAACTCGTGGGTGAATACGACCGATTCCCCCGCATCGCCTTCATGTCGGCATGGATAAGTCACCGCATGTTCGCGCTCCAAACGCTCCCAGGTAATCCCAGCAATATTTGGCATGGTGTGACGCATTTCATCGAACACGGCGGCTACATTTGGATACTGCCAATCCAATCCAAGTTGTTGCGCCATTTGCTGAATGATCCACAAATCTTGTTTCGCTTGTCCCGGCGGATCTATGGCCTGACGTCCCATTTGCACTAAGCGATCTGTATTCGTGAAGCTACCCGTTTTTTCGGGGAAAGCAGAGGCTGGCAAAATCACGTCGGCTAAATACGCGGTCTCAGTCAAGAAAATATCTTGCACCACCAAATGATCAAGTGCGGCCAAGGATTCACGTGCATGATTCGCATCGGGGTCCGACATTGCTGGATTTTCCCCCATGATGTACATGCCATTGATTTCGCCACGCTTGATCGCATGCATAATCTCCACCACAGTCAAGCCCGGTTGCGGATCTAAAGTATCCGCTGACAATTGCCAAGCTTGTTCAAAGCGCGCACGTGCCGCCGCATTATCAACACGTTGATAGTCGGGATACATCATTGGTATCAAGCCCGCGTCAGATGCGCCTTGCACATTATTTTGCCCACGTAAAGGATGTAAGCCACTACCCGGCTTGCCGATCTGCCCTGTCATCAAAGCCAGTGCGATTAAGCAACGCGCATTGTCGGTGCCATGTACATGCTGCGACACGCCCATGCCCCACAAGATCATCGAGCCTTTTGAGGTCGCATATAAGCGTGCGACATCGCGGATAGTATCCGCGGCTATACCACAGATCGGTGCCATCAATTCTGGGCTGTAACCAGCCACATTTTTTTCTAATTCTGCGTAGCCTATGGTACGGCTATTGATGAAGTCTTTATCGACCAAATTTTCGTGCACGATCACATGCATCATAGCGTTGAGTAAGGCGACATCCGTATCCGGCTTAAACTGCAAATAGCGATGCGCCATGCGCGCCAAATCGGATTTGCGCGGGTCCATGACGACTAGCTTGGTACCATTTTCTATCGCATTTTTAATCCACGTAGCAGCAACCGGATGATTCACAGTCGGATTCGCACCGATCACGATAACGACTTCCGCTTTGGTGACATCCATCACGGGATTCGATACCGCGCCGGAACCTATGCCTTCTAACAAAGCCGTAACGGATGAGGCGTGACACAGGCGCGTGCAATGATCAACATTATTACTACCAAAGCCGACCCTCACCAATTTTTGAAATAAGTAAGCTTCTTCATTACTGCCTTTGGCAGAACCAAATCCGGCGAGCGCTTTTTTGCCCTTGGTATCGCGGATGTGCTTGAGTTTGCCGCCCGCCAAGGCGAGCGCCTCTTCCCAACTTGCTTCACGGAAGACCTCCATCACATGCGCGGGGTCCATCACAAAGTCACCGGTTCTCTTCGCTTCAGGGCGACGAATGAGCGGCACCGTTAACCGATGGGGGTGATGGGCATAATCAAATCCGTAGCGACCTTTCACACACAAACGTGCATGATTCGCCGGGCCATCGCGACCTTCTACAAACAGAATATGATTGTCTTTGACGTTGTAAGTAAGCTGACAGCCAACACCGCAATACGGACACACCGATTCCACTTGTTTATCGGGTACTGTCAAAGCCGCATCACGGGCTGGCATCAAAGCACCGGTAGGACATGCTTGCACACATTCGCCACATGCAACGCAAGTCGATGCCCCCATAGGGTCATCCATATCAAACACGATCTTCGCCGCATCACCGCGGAAAGCCATGCCGATCACATCATTCACTTGCTCATCGCGACAAGCGCGTAGGCAGCGCGTGCATTGTATGCAAGCATCGAGATTTACCGTGATCGCTGCATGCGAATTGTCTTGCGCAATTGGCTTGGCGGATGCAGCAAAGCGTGGTTTACCTACTTGCAATTTATCAGCCCATTGATCGACTTCATTGTGGCGGGTGTAACTGGTTTCTGGCATGTCGGCTTGCAGTAATTCCAGCACCATTTTTTGCGCATTAACTGCGCGTGGGCTATCGGTCACGACTTGCATACCGTTGGATGGATGACGGCAGCAGCTTGGTGCCAGCACGCGTTCGCCATTGATCTCTACCATACAAGCGCGGCAATTGCCGACGCTTTCCATGCCGGGGCGATAGCAGAGATGCGGAATCTCGACGCCTTCGCGTTTGGCGATCTCGATTAATAATTCATTGCTGCGTGCGGTGACTTCTTTGCCATTCAAACTGAAGTTCACGGTAGGAACATCCATCTGTGCCATCTGGCTACGGGTAATTGCATTCATGGTTTTATCACTCTTATGAAATTACTGATTGGCTTGGCGGAGTTCATGCGGAAAATACTTGACCACGCAATCGACA
Organism: Undibacterium sp. GW821-FHT11H02; assembly: GCF_058808015.1. Classification (NCBI taxonomy): domain Bacteria; kingdom Pseudomonadati; phylum Pseudomonadota; class Betaproteobacteria; order Burkholderiales; family Oxalobacteraceae; genus Undibacterium; species Undibacterium sp. GW821-FHT11H02. Next base: position 83,052 of record NZ_JBXARG010000010.1, read on the forward strand.
GGATTCGGAGCCGCTTGTCCCAAGCCGCAAATCGAAGCATCGCGCATCAGGGTCGAGAGCTCCGCTAACAAAGACAGATCCCACTGATCTTGCGCGATCAGTGCCGATGCTTTAGCTGTGCCGACCCGGCATGGCGTACATTGACCACAGGATTCGTGCTGGAAGAAATGCATTAAATTACGTGCCGCATTCACTGCACTATCACGCTCAGACAACACCACCACAGCAGCAGAACCAATGAAACATCCATACGGCTGCAAAGTATCAAAATCAAGTGGGATACTATTCAAGCTCGCGGGTAAAATGCCGCCAGACGCCCCCCCAGGTAAGTAGGCATAAAACACTTCGCCGTCTGCCATGCCACCGCAATATTCATCGATTAATTCTTGTATCGTAATGCCTGCTGGTGCCAATTTAACGCCAGGTTCGCGCACCCGTCCCGACACCGAAAATGAACGCAAACCCTTGCGACCATGACGCCCTTGCGCACTCAACCACGCACCACCTTTTTCTAGAATAGTGCGTACCCAGTACAAGGTTTCAAAATTATGTTCTAGTGTAGGCCGCCCGAATAAGCCAACTTGCGCCACATACGGTGGGCGCAAACGGGGAATGCCGCGCTTACCTTCGATCGACTCTATCATCGCCGATTCTTCACCGCAAATATAAGCACCAGCACCGCGTCGCAGATGGATCATCGGCAAATGCGCAATCGGCGGGCTTGCACGTAACGAGGCTAATTCTTGTTCTAAGATGGCGCGACCAGTATGGTATTCATCACGCAGATAAATATAGATATCCGCGATCCCAACCGCCCACGCGGCAATCAGCATGCCTTCCAGAAAACGATGCGGATCACTTTCCAAATAGAACCTATCTTTGAACGTGCCAGGTTCACCTTCATCAATATTGACCGCCATCAGGCGTGGCCCGGCTTCTGCACCGACGATGCGCCATTTGCGTCCGGCTGGAAAACCGGCACCGCCAAGGCCACGCAAGCCGGAGTCTTCCATGGTCTGCAATACGGTTTCCAATGCGCGTTTGCCGCTCGTGCATTCTTTCAACAGCGCATAACCACCTTGTGCCTGATAGGCGGCGTAATCTTGGTAACTAGCAACTTGTGCTGTCACCTGCCCGTTTTGCACCGCTGCTTCCACTTTGGCTAGATCTGCGTGCGCAATACCGTATTGCCCAACCACCACTGCCGGTGCTTGTTCGCAGCGGCCTATGCAAGGCGCAGCTAACACACGTACTTCGGTGCCGAGTATGGCGGGGAGTCGTTCTAATAAACTTTGCGCACCAGCCATTTCACACGACAAACTATTGCACACTCGAATCGTGAGAGGCGCTGGCATGGCATCGTTTTCTTTGACCACATCGAAATGATGATAGAAGGTGGCAACTTCATACACTTCGGTTTGCGCTAAGCGCAATTCTTGGGCGAGTGCCGCCAAATGCGCTGCAGATAAGGCTTTGTAGTGATCCTGAATTTTATGCAAATGCTCAATCAACAAATCGGCAGTACGTGGAGCATCGCCCAACAAAGCTCGCACCTCGGCTAAGGCTTGGGGATCAACTCGTCGTCCTTTCGGTGCTTCGCGCTTACGTTGTTTGCTGGGCCCTTGCATAGGCTGAGGCTGGACACGCATACTGTTAATGGTATTGATGGGGATTACCACTTTGTTCATCATTTCACCTGATCTTGAGTATTGCGAGCGTTTGTAGCAATCGCAAACATTTTTATAATGACCGCAAGTTTACACCAGCAACTGTCTTTCATCGTAGTGTACAAATTAGAGAATTTCCAAGCATTTGATGCGCTATGCAATCCTAACCTGCTGCATCAGCTCTATCAATTGCTGGCGCAACCAAGCGTTGGCGCTATCATTCTCGGCACTGGTATGCCAATAGAGATGCGCATCTATCGGTTGGGTTGCCAGCGGAAACGGATCAAGCCGATTCATAAATTGGGCATTCGCAATACTTGCATATTGTTCGGGCATGGTCAGTAACAAATCGGTTTCACTAACAACACGACAAGCGGCGAAATAGTGCTGGCAGCGCAAACTAATTTGGCGACGCAAGCCTTCGCGATTCAATTCAAAATCTTCCAGGCCCATACCTTGGCGACGCGAAGATACAAGCACATGCGCTTGCCGCAAATAGGTAGCAAGATCGAGTGCTGCGTTTTTCTTCTTCGGCATTTGTGGATGTCCCTTGCGCGACAACACAACTAAACGATCACGCGAAACGCGTTGCTGCCGGATATTACCTGCTAGCGGAATGGGTACATCTAACACCATGTCGAGATTACCGCTGCTTAATGCCGTTTCAATTTCCCGTCTATCTACCCGCACACTTGCGATACTGATACCTGGCGCTTGCTCGGCAATCCTTTTTAACAAGGGTGGCAAGATGGTGGCTTCAAACACGTCACGCAAACCCAAATGAAAACTACGCTGTGTCTGGGTAGGATTAAAATTTTGATCGGCTTGCAAACTCGCTTCAAATAGCTGCAAGCCCTGACGAACTTGCGTAATGATGCTGCGCGTAAATGGTGTCGGTACCATGACAGCACCCTGCCGTACAAATAAAGGGTCATCAAACATCGTTCGTAAACGAGCCAAAGCATGGCTGAGCGCTGGTTGACTGAGATGCAAAGTCTGACTAGCGCGCGTGATGTTGCCTTGACTATAAATCGCGTCAAGCACCACAAAGAGATTGAGGTCAGTTCTAGAGATATGCATGAAATGAATTATGGCACATTCAAATCATTCATTTGAATAATTGATAGCGAGATCGTATGCTGCTGCAACAAACTTTGCATTGGCTATTCATCTATACGAAAGCGCGCTATGAACTTTGCTCACTCCGACACCGCCACTAGCCTGATTGCGCGTATGCAGTCTTTCATGCAAGAACATGTCATTCCCGCCGAAAAAACCTACGCCGTCCAATTACGTGGTGGTGCGGATTGGACACGATGGCAACAACCGCCGGTGATGGAAGAATTGAAAGCAAAAGCACGAGCCGCTGGATTGTGGAATCTGTTTTTGCCAGAAGATGGTGCGCGTCTTTCCAATGTCGATTACGCACCTTTAGCGGAAATCACTGGTCGTTCCATGATTGCGCCCGAAGTCTTTAATTGCAACGCGCCGGATACCGGCAATATGGAGGTGTTGGTCAAATACGGTAGCGAAGAACAAAAACAAGGTTGGCTCAAGCCTTTGATGGCGGGCGAAATCCGCTCTGCCTTTTGCATGACGGAACCTGAAGTGGCTTCCAGTGACGCGACCAATATACAAGCGACCGCTATCTTGGAAGGTGATGAAGTCGTGCTCAACGGTCGCAAGTGGTGGAGTTCTGGCATCGGTCATCCGAATTGCAAGGTGCTCATTTTTATGGGACTTAGCGACACCAGTGCAGAGAAGCATCAACAGCATTCTATGATACTCGTCCCCTTAGACACACCCGGCGTTAAGATAGAACGCATGCTACCGGTATTCCATACACTCGATGAACCTTATGGACATGGCGAAGTCAGCTTTAACAATGTGCGCCTGCCTGTCTCATCCATCATTGGCGGTTTGGGACGTGGTTTTGAAATCGCCCAAGGGCGGTTGGGACCGGGACGGATTCATCACTGCATGCGTGCAATCGGCGCGGCAGAATTTGCTTTAGAGTTGCTGTGTGTACGCGCTATGGATCGCGTCGCCTTTGGCAAACCGTTAGCCAAACTCGGCGGCAATGCCGACATCATTGCAAATGCGCGCATGGCGATTGAACAAGCCCGACTCTTGACCTTGAAAGCGGCATGGATGATGGATACCGTTGGCGTTAAAGGCGCGATGAGCGAGATTTCACAGATCAAAGTGATTGCGCCAAATGTCGCTACCCAAATCATCGATGCTGCGATGCAGATTCACGGTGGTGCGGGTTTATCGGATGATTTCCCACTGACTGCTTTGTATGCTTATGCACGTGTCCTGCGCATTGCGGATGGTCCGGACGAAGTGCACCGCGGCTTAATCGCCAAACTCGAATTAAAACAACAAGCAAAACGCCTCGGCATTTCTTCATAGATGAAAATAAAATTACCATGAATAATTTATTAGATGCGGCGAGCGCAGTACGCGCTGGCGAAGAGCTTCATAGTGACAAAGTCAGCGCGTTTATTCGTCAGCATTTACCCAGCTTGGTAGGTGAACCAGAGATCGAACAATTTCCCGGTGGCGCATCGAATCTCACTTACTTATTACGTTATCCAGAACGTGATTTGATCTTACGCCGACCACCATTTGGACATCGTGCCAAATCTGCGCATGACATGCTACGCGAAGCAAACATCATGCGTGCACTCAAGCCTGTTTATCGCTATGTCCCAAGCGTGATTGCTACCTGCAATGATCCTGAGGTGATGGATTGCGACTTCTACGTGATGGAACGTCTGCACGGTATTATTCCGCGCCGAAACCTGCCCAAGGATTTAGTGCTGTCAGTCGACGAGACACGCCGTTTATGCCTCAACGTCATCGACAAAATGATAGAGCTGCATCAAATCAATTATCAGCAAGCGGGGCTAGCATCGATTGCGAAAGGTGCAGGTTATGTGGCGCGGCAAGTGTCAGGCTGGAGCGAGCGTTATCGTCAAGCAAAAACCGACGATGTCGGCGACTTTGAAAGCGTGATGCAATGGCTACACGACAAAATGCCCGCGCAAGATCTCGCCACCTGCCTGATTCACAATGACTTCCGTTTTGATAATGTCGTGCTCAATCCTGCAGATCCGACCGACGTGATCGGCGTACTCGATTGGGAAATGGCAACGCTGGGAGATCCTTTAATGGATTTAGGCAATACGCTCGCGTATTGGGTACAGGCGGATGACGATGCGGCATTTCAATCAGTACGCCGTCAACCAACGCATTTACCAGGCATGTTGACACGCCAAGAAGTGATCGCCTATTACGGCGAAAAAACTGGCTATCGCGTCGACAATTTTGATTTTTACTCGATCTTTGGGCTGTTCCGGTTAGCGGTGATTGTGCAGCAGATTTACTACCGCTACTTCCACGGACAAAGCACGAATCCTGCCTTTGCCGATTTTGGCAAGCTCAGCAATTACCTTGAAAAACGTTGCCTGCGCCTGATCAAGGCATCTCTTTTATAAACCACACCATGCGCCATATTTATTTAATTCGGCACGGTCAGGCTAGCTTTGACGCAGACGATTATGATCACCTTTCGCCACTTGGTGAGGAACAAGCTCGTCTATTGGGAGGCTGGTTGACACACTGTGGGCAAAGGCCCGATCAAATCGTGCTAGGTCGCAATCGTCGCCACCTGCAAACAGCACAACAATGCCTACAGCAATGTAGAAAAACAGCCGACGAATTCCCAGAAAATGATTGGCTGATTGACTCCGGCTTTGATGAGTTTAATCATGAGGAAGTGTTACTCCGCAATTATCCTGAATTTTCTGATTTTTCTGCACTAAAGCGTTCACTCAATAATCATCCAAATCCGCGCCGTGCGTTTCAGCATATGTTCATGGCGGCAATCAATCGCTGGATCAGTGGTGAATATGACGATTACCAAGAAAGCTGGATGCAATTTCAACAGCGTTGCCGACACGCTCTGCAGCGTCTGGTAGAGGCGAAAGATGACCGAGAAAATTTTTGGATCTTTACCTCGGGCGGCACCATCTCCGCTTTGCTGCAAGACCTGCTCGGCATCAGCGATCACCGACTTTTTGATTTGAATGCCAGCTTACTCAACAGTGGTGTGAGCAAACTACAGGTCGGCACTCAGCGCTTAGGCTTGGGCTACTTGAACAGTACGGCGCATCTAGAGATTCATCAGCGTCCAGAATTAATCAGCTTTCGATAATGACACAACAATAGCATCACAAAACCGGAGAACAGCATGCAAGAACTAAAGGGCAAAGTTGCCGTCATCACAGGCGCCGCAGAAGGTATAGGCAAGGCCATCGCGCTCGCTGCTGCTGCGGAAGGAATGAAATTGGTATTAGCCGATATCAGCGCCGAGATGCTGGACAAAACCGTGACAGAACTCCGTGATACTGGCACTGAAGTCATAGGCGTGGTCACCGATGTCGCTCAAGAAAGCGCCATTCTAACTTTGGCAGAAAAAGCGTTTACCCAATTTGGCAAGGTACATCTATTGGTGAATAACGCGGGTGTCGCTTTCACCAAATCCGCTTGGGAAACGACTGCTCAAGATTGGGAATGGATTATGGGGATCAATCTGTATGGCGTCACTCATGCCCTCAGAGCTTTCATCCCTCGTATGCTAGCCCAGGGAGAAGAGGGACACATCGTGAATACCGCTTCGCTGGCAGGCTTAATCGCTGAACCTGCATTGGCGGCCTACAATGTGAGTAAATTTGGTGTAGTAGCTCTGAGCGAAGGTTTGCATCACGACCTGACCTTACGCAAATCAAAAATTGGCGTTTCAGTGCTGTGCCCGAGTTGGGTCAAAACGCGCATTACCGATTCCGAACGTCACCGTGCTATCGAGGAACGCAGTAAGCCAGAGCAATTAGAAAATGTCAGCCTGAAAACTGGTGCAGCGATTACTAAGGCGGTCGAAGCGGGGATCGCTCCAGCGCAAGTTGCTGCCTCTGTAATGACAGCGATCAAAGCCAACACTTTTTACATCCTCACCCATCCTGAATCAAAAGCAGCAGTGCACATACGGACGGAAGATATTCTGCAAGGTCGTCCACCTACCCTGCTACCGATTTAGGGACAAGCTGTCACAGATTTTTCACCTCCGCTGGCACTCCATTTGTTTATAGTGATAATTTTGCTTTGCCAACTTAGATATCAATTAATGTTGATCATTAAGGTATTTCCAATGCCTTGCACTCAATTTATTTTTGCAAAATTTTACAAATACACCCTTGCATCCAGGTAAATATAAGCTAATGTTTAAAGCATATAGGGCTAGAAAATTCTTCTAATCCTATTTGTAATGATCAGATACACAAGCGTTTCAAGCAAAAGACGACAAACAGCAACAAACTGCAACAAACTGCAACAAATGGCAAAGTATTGCCCTAAAGTGCAATATACATGCACGTTTTTAACTTATAAAATTCCTTCAGAAATAAAGAACTTTATTTTTAAACTATTTAATTAGGATTCATTAAATTCTATGGCTAATATACTCGACATCCCGGATTCTGAAGAATTCCAATACGACCCGAATAATTTACTCGATACTTTGATTAAAACTTTGGGTATTCGAAACGATGCTGCTCTCTCTCGTGTGCTCGAAGTTGCACCGCCAGTCATCAGTAAGATCCGTCATAAGATCTTGCCCGTCGGACCTTCATTACTGATACGCATGCATGAAGAGTCAGGTATCAGTATTAAAGAAATACGTAGTTTAATGGGCGACCGCAGAGCAAAGTTTCGGATGCCGGATCAAGTATAGGCAAACTGAAGCACAGAGATCTCTGCACAAGGAATTGCGTCAGATTATCCCGATAATCTGACGCGCATTTCTTAACGAATGACACAGTTATTGTTGATGCTGACTACGCTCAGTTGCGTTCGTGACCTAGCCCCTCAGGCTATGTATTTCAGGTGGGCTCGAATTGACACATCGATTCCTCAGAGACCGATGATTTTGCCTACATGCTTCCCAATGATGCCTTAAGAAACTAATCTGCAGCATCCGCCGACCAAGGTTTGCCCAACAAATAGCTTTGCCATTTATGGCAACATCAAGACAACATCAAGACGACATCAAGACAACATCAAGGCAACATCGCTTTGCTTAGCCTTGCAGCAAGTCACATCACTTAAAACTTCGATTTCGCCGACTGCGCCAATTTAGCCGCAGCCGCTTCAAATTTAAGGAAGGCTAGATCCAGTTGACTCAATTGCTTCGTTTTATCAGTTGGACTCAGGAATGAATAACGAATGCTGTTATAAACCGTCTTCTTCAATGTGTCATAAGTAGGCGTATAGCGGCTGGCGAATAAGAAATATTCACGGCTTAAATTGCTGCGTGAAACGCCAGCGTCATCGCTGCTAATGACGAACGGTATATCGTGACGCAAGTACATCGCAACCGGGTGCTCTTGCTGTTTCAGGCCCAAAATGAAATCATTGCTGGTCAGATTAATTTCGACCGCCACATTACGCTGCTTCAATTCCGCCAATAACTGATCCGGATTCGCCTCGTGCATGATGTCGACGCCGTGGCCTATCCGTTCTGCGCCCGCAATCTGCAAGGCGCTGCGCATATGATGTTGTAAATGCTCAGGCGCTACTATGCCAAGTACCAGTTCACCCGCATGTAGAGACAAACGCACTTTAGGAAATCGTTGCTTCAAAAAGGCGAACATCTGCATGTGCAAATTGTAATCACGCACCGCAACCAAAGCATGCTCAGCGCCGACGATGTTGACACCAACGATCAAGGGATTATTGTGGCTGGCGGCAAATGCAGCATACAGACTAGAAAAAACCTTGGAAGGTGCGCTATTGCGTGATACATAAGTTTGAATCCGCAATGTAAAGTCTGCATCATCAATTCCTGCGGTATCGCTCACAGCTTCCTGGACATAATCGGCAATTTTCTTTTGCGCACTTGCATCTTGGCTCAAGAAATCAGCCAATTTAGTAAAGGCATCGATCATTTCTTCCTTGCTGCTAGTCGACTGCAAGGCATCGAGTTTGGCAGAAAACTCAGGATGATCCGTGATCGGCGCACTCTTCAGCATGGTTTCCAAATACTGTTGATTCTCGGCCTTAGCTTGTTGCTTTAATATTTTCAAACCCTGATTCGTCGAATACTTTGCGATACCAGAAAAATAGCCGAAAGTATTGAAGAAATGCTGATCAGGCGCGACCTGAGGATGGACATGATTAGCATAATCGACGACCGACCAGCTTGACATCAACTCGCGGTAAAAGACATTGTCTTTACGAATAGCATCGGCTTTGAGGCAAGATTTATTCTCATCCGTCAGAAAAGCAGCGCGCGACTCGACACGAAATTTGTCCTGTTTTTTTGTGCTATCACTTTCGCGATAAATACAAAAACCTTGCTGCCCCACCCAATCAAGATAGGTTTCGGCATACACAGAACCCGAATAATGATGATGAATATCGCCGCCCTTGGGCAACATCGTCATCAGCATGTTCAACTCAGCAAGACGTGGCTGCGCAGCCGGTGTCCCCGCGATCAGTTGCGCATAATATTGACGCGTACTTTGCAAATTTTGTTTAGCCTTAGCATCACCCTGCGCAGAGGCAGCCACGGCAGGAAGTGCGAGAGCACTAACACAAAGCGCTGCGATAACTCTCTTCATCATTTGCTTTCCCTATTCCGGTTCCTGAACTAAGTCCTAAGCAGAATGCTCGAGACATCAAGGCCAAATTTTTTGTAACAAAGCCGCCAAACGATAGCCCGCCAGCTTGAGCTGTTTCTGCGTAATCTCGGTACTAGTCTCGATGTAATTGGCTGGCAGGCGTGTGTACCAGGAAGAAAATTCCACACCACGACGGCTAGTGACCTTAATCCTGTCGGTTGCCACGATGTCGGCATAAGCAATTTTTGCATAAACCAAACCTTCATTGGCCCATTGTTCTGGCCAGGTAATTGGATCGCCACTATTTGCTGCTGTCACGGCTGAATTTGCCATCAATTTTTCAGTCAGTTCCTGCACTGAAAGCGCGCCCAAATTACGCATCACGTTTTCGACCACGGTCACATCCCAATACAAATGCAAGGGCTTTCCGACGCGCTTAGGCTTATCTGTATCGGCCGCACCAGTTGCATTACTCGCCGCTTTCGCTGCGGCTTCTTCACGTTTGTAATTCTCCTGATCACGCAAGGTCCAAGTCTTAGTATCTTCTAACAGCAAATTATTACCGCCTTGCAGATCAAATATCGTGACGCCATCGACTTGCTGCTTGCTGGTCGGCGTGACGAATTGATTATCGCTATTGATATACGCTGCACCTACATGCAGTGGTTGATGAATATCGCCTACCAAATGTGCAATCATCAAGAGTGCCTGGCGTTGCGAGAAACGATGTGGATTGGTGGTCTCATTATCGTTACCTTGTAACACGGCAATCGCTTGTTTCAAAGTTTGAACGATATCGTGATCCGTGGTACCCACGCCACCCGCGACATACATCTTATTTTGTACTGGTGTGTTCGTGTAGTGATAAGCCGAGTGCGCTGGATTTTGTATGCCGAATGCCACCATCTCCGGGGTTTGTGGGCCACAGAATGTGCCCTTGGCGCAATCCGCCCAAATCGAAATTGATTGCAGACTTTCACCCTGCTGCAACAGAGCTTGCACTTTGGCGCCGGCATTGGTGCCCTTCAATAAACGATCCGCAATAGCCCCAACAGTTTTATGCCCTTCGTCGCCAGAAGCCCTACTATTGAAGGAAGCAAGTGCAGCGCATAATAAGAAGAGCAATTTAATTTTTTTCATTTTGTGTGGCTTTCACATTTAATTAATACGTTTAACCCGTCCAGCAGCATTCTCGCTACCTACAGGTGAACCAGCTTGATCACGTGCTTTGATATAGTCCAAGAACACATCAAGATCTTTAATGCCCGTATCAAGCTTATTGGAAGCTTGCACCAATGCCGGTAATCGATCACCACCACCGGCGATAAAATTATTAGCAGCGATACGATATTCTTGCTTGTCATCAAGCGCCACGCCGTGCAATTTCACACTCTCAGGCAAAACTCTTTGCCCTAGAGGACGCTTTCTGTCCCATGTATAGGTGAATCCTTCAGACACTTGCAATACGTTTCTGCCGTCCTGTGACTCGTCATCAAGCCAAACTTGCTGCTCCAGTAAAGTCCGGATTTGCGCTCCTGTCAAGCTCATCAATACCAGCGTATTTCCAAAGGGCAGCACGGTAGAAATCTGTCCATAGGTACTGACATTATTGTTGCCTGTTTCCAGATTGGCGCGTATGCCTTTATTGTTCATGAACACGATTTGCACACCCAAGTGTTTCACTGCAGCTAGCTGTGCATCAGCGACCACATTACCTAATGGAGACTCGCCTGCTTCATTGAGCTTACGATTCAAAACCGGTACTGCCAAGCGAGCCACAGGCTTAGTGATGATGGCATGACTCCCCTCTCTCGCTTTGCTCATCAGCGTCGTCAATTTTTCTGGCACCGGTAGCGCTGGTGTTTCCATCACGATATTCCGCGCTTCAATGTTGGTCACTTGATGGCTGCTACCATCTACAGTTAATGCGATACGCGTCAACAGGTGACCGTACATCTGCGCCTGAGTGACCGTTCTGTCGCCGACCTTGCAAATAAATCCAGTATGACTATGACCACTGACGATTAACTTAATCGCCGGATCGAGGCGATTCACGATATTCACTATCGGGCCTTTTAATTGCGAACAAGCTGGTTGATCGAAGGCTTCTGTCGTAGTGCCGCCCTCATGGATCAAAACCACAAACACTTTCACACCTAATTCTTTCAAAGCAGGGATACTGCGATTAATCGCTTCCGCTTCGTCAATAAAATGCACACCCTTGACGTTATCACTGGCGACCATCATAGGCGTATCCCGCAATACCGCGCCGATAAAGCCTATCTTTACACCCTTCACTTGCTCGATATGGTAGGCCGGAAACAAGGGCGAGTTACTTGCCGTATCAATCACATTCGCGGCGATATAAGAGAATTTTGCACCAGTAAATTCACCATTGAATTTGCAAGCTTTATCAGGCCGAGGAGAATCGCAACCGCCATGAATCTGCCGCTTCAATTCCTTCAATCCACTATCGAATTCATGATTACCTAGTGCGCTGACGCGCAAGCCCATTTGACCCAAAGCGTCTATCGTAGGTTCATCCGCAAACAAAGACGAAATCCCCGGGCTGGCACCAATTAAATCGCCGCCACCGACGAACAACATATCTTTATCTTCTTTGCGCCAGGCTTGCAAATTGGCGCCTAACACCTCGATGCCACCGCCCAGCACCGTTTGTGCCTCAGTATCTTTGGCCCGCGTATAGGTAAATTTTTCTTTATCGATGTGACCGTGAAAATCATTAATCGCCACCATATTCACGACGATAGGTTGAACCTGTGGCGTAGCACATGCCAGCAGTCCTAGGCTAAGGCTCAGACTGATCACGTTTCGGGTCAGGGCATACCAAGATTTGTTAGATAGTCGCATAGTGTAAGGCGTGAATTTGAAGCGTGAATCTAAAGCGCAAATTTGAAAATTACTAAGGCGCTCATTTTTTCGTTCGTTGAACCGAGATCTTCCATTAGGATTTGAGATGACGAGGGATGCACTTTTCGAGGCAGTTTTGATGTGAATGAGGCACCAATAGCGAGCTATTGGCAACGAAGAGCAACAAAAATGACCGAAAATGCGCCCTCGGCGCTCAAATAGCGCCTTCGGCGCGCCTAATGGAAAATCTCGGTTAAAACTAAAAAGTCTGCAACATTCGTTGCAGACTAGTAAATTTAAAGCACAAAGCCAAGCGGAATTAAGCCCAGCTTTGTGCGTTTGGAAATTAGAAATCTCCGGAGAAAGTCACTGATGCAAAACGTGGTGAACCCATGTAGTAGAACACAGTCTTAGCATTAGCAGTTCCATAAGCTTTAGCATTGGTGATGTTAAAGCTTGATGGATTGCGATACTGTCTATTCGTCAGGTTACTGATGTTCAAACGTATCGTTGGCTTAGTAATCCAGCTAGTGTTCGGGAATTGATAACCCAAGTCCAGACCCAGCAGGGTATACGCTGGAACCAATTCATCATTGGTCATCGTCGCCCATTGTTCGCCTGTGTATTTGACTTTAGCACGCGCATAGAAGGCACCCGTTTCATACATCGCACTCAAGCCAGCTTTCCACTCTGGCGTCAAAGTCATTTGCTTGCCTTTCGTTGGCAAAGTCGCTGTTTTGCTAACGATCAGATCATCTTTGATTTCGCTGTTCGCATAACCAATAGAGCCATAGAAAGAGAAGCCGTTGACTGGTGTATTACCCATTTCGAGTTCCCAACCATAGGTCTTCACTTTACCGACGCTAGTCAAGCTGCTCAAGTTCGCTACTGGATCATACGCGGTTGCTTGACGATCACGGAAATCGACGGAATACACCGTCGCTTGCGCGGTCAATTTATCGCTTTGCAAACGATAGCCCAAATCGATGTTAGCGGAAGTTTCTGCTTTCACGTCCACTGGCAAAGTCGGCAAACCATTCACAATCACCACGTTGTTGGTTGTGGAATACACGAAGTTTGGTGGTGCTTTCATATTCTTCGCTAAGCTGAAGAAAATTTGATTGTTGTAATCGATCTGATAGCGTGCACCCAATTGCGGCAAGATTTCAGAGTAAGATTTTTCGATGCGATAATCGACACCAGAGTTCGTACCTTCATTGGCACGATTCGTGAAGTCACGTTTCATGTTAGGTGCACGTACACCGACATTAATCGTCAACTTGTCGTCCATCAGACTCACTGTGTCTTGCAAGAATACTTGGCTAGAAGCACTGATGGTCTTCCAGTCACGGGATTGGAATGGCGTGCCGTCCGGACGCATAATGCGGCCTTCTTTCAACCAACTATCCACTGGATTACCTGCGGCATCAACAGCGACCATAGGGCCGAATTGCTCGTGCGTTGCACGCTCATACCAGAAGCCACCCAAAATTTGATGGTCGCCGATAGTATGTGTAATCGAGGCTGTTACACCTGGACGTTTGGTGCGTGTGACACTACTATTTGCAACAATCACTTTATCCAAAGTATCGCCGTCACCATTCAAATCCACACCCGCTGTATTCTTGCCAGTGGCTTTATTTAAGAAAGCACTTTCTGTTTGCAGTCTTTGTTGATTGCCGCCAGTGCCGTAGCCATACCAGAAATAAGGAATAACTTTAATATCTGTGTTTTCGCCTATACGCATTTTGCCAGTTACGGAGGCGATCACGTTTTCAAATGGGTTCTGCGTCAAACGATAGTAAGAATCACCAAATGCAGAATTGGTATCACTACCTGCTTTGCCTGGCGTCGGTGCTGCATGGCCAACAAAGGTGGTGGCGTAGTCATAGTAGTAGCCGTTTTTTACCAAATCTGCCAAGCTAAAAGAACTGATATTTTGATTAATCGCGCGGTTATACAAAATCGTTCCGCTGATCGTATTGAATTTATCGAATTCAGTTTTGAAACCCATATCGACGTGATCGCGATTAGCACCGCCCTTACCTTTCCATTTATCTCCTTGTGCATGCGAGCCGGAGATGAAGAAACGGGTATTGAGTCCTGCTACCATACCTGTGTCATAGCGCATGTAAGTTTTAGACAAATTCAATTGGCCTAAAGTTTGCGCGATACGGATACGTTTTGTTTTGGAAGGATCACAAGTGGTGATACCAAAGTTACCGCCGGTAGCGCCGATTTGTGGCGAATCCACATCGGTAGAACCTTGCGTGACAAATTGTGTACAAGTATTTTCTTGATCAACATATTCTTGTGGGTACACAGCGAAACTACCCGAATCGTTGACCGGTACGCCATTGATAGTAGCACCGATTTGATCGCTGTTAAAACCGCGCAAAGTTAAACCACCACCGAATAAACCGGTCGCATCGTGATTATAACTATTCACCGCTGGCATCAATTCCAAAGCTTCATAAGCATTGCCGGTTGGACGTTGTTTTGCCAACTCTTCTGCAGTAATCGTGCTACGCGCTTTTGGTGTGTTTTCCTGCACCATCAAACCCATACCGACCTTTTTACCCGTGATCGTCACTTGAGTAGAACTGATAGGTTCATTGCCTTCAGTTTTCTCTTGTGTCTGTGATTGCGCATACGCACTAGACATGCCCAAGCAGGTCAATTGACAGGCGATCACGAGCATTTTCACGCGCGAAGGTATGACGTTGGATGATTTCTTGATTTGCTTCATTGATAGCTCCTAGCTAGTTTGTTAATTTAAAATCTGTATGTGCTTGGTATGTACGATTTGTGCGCCATTTAGGTGGCACTAATACATACCAAAAAATCTATTGCGTACTTCTATAAACTTTATTGCACCAGGATTGCACTCCGAATTTATTAGCGCAAACTTCGGCAAACTAAAGCATTTGAACTCACTTTTACTTCGACTCAATGACAGGCGCATTTCTTTTTTAGAGGAAGTGTTCGAATACAACAAGTCTGTGGTTTTCTTCACGAAAAATTTAAACTTTAGAATGCAATTCTTGTAAGCGCTCCGTTAAATACGAACCAGCGGTATGACGTTCTGATAAGACCACATCAGGTCGTGGATGCAAAAACAAAGGCAAAGATACGCGCGATTTTTTTGCTTCTTCACCCGTTGGATTCAGCACCCTATGTACGGTCGACGGATAGTATCCATCCGATGCTTCTTGCAACATGTCCCCGATATTCACAATCAACATACCGAAGTCGCAAGGTACATCAAACCATGCACCATCTTTACCTACCACTTGCAAACCCGCTGCCGTTGCTGCTGGCAAAATCGTGAGTAAATTAATGTCACCGTGGGCGGCGGCACGTACCGCACCCGGCTCTTCATCACCACGCAATGGTGGGTAGTGCAACACGCGTAATAAAGTCTGCTCACTGCCCGTAATCATGTGCGACAAAGGCATGGAATATTTAGCCTTCACTTCGGCTGGTGTATATTCTTCGACCCACTGCAGCAAAGTCGCGGCGAGGCTTGCGCCCTCGGCATAATATTGACGCGCCGCATCGGACACCTCGGTTGGATAACGTCCCCAAGGATAAATGTGATAAAACTCTTTCAAATCACGCTTAGTATTGCCCTTGGCCGTTTCTGACACTGAGGGTGAGAAATAACCATCATATTTTTGCGGATCAAAAGCGTAATTATGTTTCGCTTCATTTTGAAAAAACTGATACCACTCGGCGTACACGGTATTTAATAATTGCTGCGACAAAGGGTGATTAGTAAGCACACCAAAGCCCGTGTTATGCAAACTTTCTGCAAAATCCTTGGCCGCTGTTGGGCTGGTAAAATCGACAGGTGTAATCAACATAGCAAACTCCTTGCGCTCTCTATAATTGCGTCAATATAAAATCAGAAATCACGATACCAGTGGTGCACGCAACCAATTCACTTCCAGCGTACGTTCAATCAAAGCGAGACACTGTGCTGTATCAACCTGCAAGCACACGCGGGTCTCAGGGCGACGTGCTTCCCAACCGGGTTCAGCATAGCTCAAAGTCCCGTTAAGCCTGTCCATCATGGTTTGTCCATTGCCCATGCCATCGAGTTGCACCCGCACCCGACCGTCTTGCGTCTGGAACAGCTCTGGTGCGACCAGATATACAAACGCGAGGATGTCATGACCGTAGCAAGCATGGCCTAATTCCGGTCTAGCCTTAAGGTGGAAATCACAATAAAAATTCACTGCATGCAGCAAAGTGGCCATCGCCAAGTGCTGATGATGAAGTTGCGCCAAATGGGCAAAATAGCTGGACTGCATCACCACTCTATGCGTGACGTCCAGACCCACCATGGTCAAATTCCATCCCGCCGTAAACACCAGATCGGCCGAATGCGGATCGTTCCAGACATTGGCCTCGGCCACCGGTGACACATTGCCCGGTTCCACCACCGTGCCTGCCATCAAGATGACTTGTTTAATCAGTTTTGGTAATTGTGGTTCCAGCTTTAATGCCAGGCCCAAATTAATAAATGGCCCCACCGCTACTATCGTAATTTCGCCTGGAAATTGACGCGCCATTTTGACGATAAACTCCGCTGCAGATGCAGTCTCAGCTTGCCCGGAAACGGCCACGCGTGAGGGCAAATTACCTAAGCCGTCGTCACCATGAATAAAGCCTGGCGGTTTACCCGGCGCTTTCATCAAAGGCAATGCACCACCCTCTGCCACCGGAATTTCATAACCTGCGATACGCGTTAAATACAGCGCATTGGCAGTCGCTTGCGGCACGGTGACATTACCGAACGTGGTTGTGATACCGATGATGTCGATTTCAGGATGTGCCAGCGCAAAGTACAAAGCCATCGCATCATCAACGCCCGGATCGGTATCGAAAATTACTTTATGTGACATATTTAACTCGCTTAATAAACCTTGGTGACTGCTTATTCTTCAGCCCTCAATGAGATACCTCAAAGTAAACCTCTCAACACAGAGGCACAGGAATAATGAGGAAAAACAAAGTAGAGAAAAGCACCTATTTTTTCCTCCTGCTTTTCTCCTCTACTCTGTGCCTCTGTGTTGAGTGGTTTTGACTTTTTTCCGGATAAAACTAACCAGCATCAATTATGCCTAGCCTCATTATCAACGCGACTTCACAAACGGTACGCCCAATGCTTTCGGCCCCACTGATTTCGCCATCACACCCGCCAACACGACGACTGTCACGACAAAGGGCAACATCTGTATCAAAGAGCCAGGGATCTGACCGACAACTGGGAAAGCCACACCTTCCATTTGAATTTGCAGGGCAGCAAAGAAACCAAACATCAAACAACCTAAGGCTGTTTGCAAGGGCCTCCAATTACCAAATACCATCGCTGTCAGTGCTAAGAAACCATTGCCAGCCGACATATCGCGCAGGAAAAATCCACTTTGTACTATCGCTAAATAGGCACCGGAAAATGAACATAAAACGCCACCGCATAACAGTGCCAAATAACGAGTTTGAGCGACATTAATACCCGCCGCATCGGCGGCATGCGGATTCTCACCGACGGCGCGCAAACGCAGGCCAAAACGGCTGTGATAAATGAACCAATGCAAGAAAGGAATCAAGGCAAAAGCCAGATACACCAAAACAGTATGACCACCTAAGAATTTACCGAGTAACCAATTCAAAGCAGGTATGGTGGACCACCAGTCAGCGAAAGGAAAATTCCATACCGGGAAGCGCGCTGCACCGAGATCGGGACTACGACCACCTAGTTGAAAAAAGTATTGTGCCAAAACGAAAGTCAAACCGGACATGGCGATATTAATCGCAATCCCAAACACCAGTTGATTGCCTTTTTGATTAATTGCCACATAGCCTTGCAACAGCGCGATGCAGCATGAAACCAAGATGCCTGCGGCCACACCTACATAAGGATTTTGCGTAGCATAAGTACAGGCAGCAGCGACAAATGCCGATGCCAGCATTTTACCTTCTAAAGCCAAATCAATAATGCCGCTACGTTCTGCAAACACCCCCGCAAATGCCGCAAACAATAAAACGGGCGCACTGCGAATAGTCGCTACCAAAATACTGGAGACATGGAAGTCTTCAAACATGGCTTTCCCCTTTCGTCTTCAAGGTCCGTGACAGATTCAGCACACGTGACAATGCGGGTGCATACATATTTTCCATCGCGCCGCAGAATAAAATAATCAAGCCCTGAATGAAAACAAAGGTCTCGGGTGGAATATTCGATTTCTCCAAAGACAGATCAGAACCGCCTTGTATCAAGATACCGAACAACAATGCCGACATAAAAATACCGACCGGATGCTGACGTCCCATCAATGCCACGGCGATACCGATAAAACCAGCGCCGCTAGTGAAATTAAGGCTCAAATAATGCATAGAGCCGGCCAGGGTATTCATCGCTGCCACACCAGCTAATGCGCCGGATGCGAGCATCGTAACGATGATCACCGTGGAAATAGAAATACCTGCATATAGCGCAGCGTGCGAGCTCTTACCCGCCGCACGCAAGGCATAACCCCAACGGGTACGCCAAACCAAAACACCATAGGCAACTAAGCACAGCAGAGCAACTATAAAAGTCAGATTTAATGGCGTATCACCAAAGGCCGGTATCCAGGAATTCAAACGCGGCAACCAACCGGCTTCCGCAAATACACGGCTGGCAGGGTTTTGTTCACCGACCGGTATCATGTAAGTAATGATGATGAAGTTCATCAATGAGGCAGCGATGAAATTGAACATGATGGTTGTGACCACTACATGGCTACCACGTTTCGCTTGCAAGTAACCAGGAAGAAAAGCCCATGCCGCACCAAACAAAGCGGCGGCAGTTAATGCCAGCGGTATCAAAATCCAAGCTGGCAAGCTAGCATCAAATTGCAACATCACCAATGTTAAACCTAAGCCGCCCAAATACATCTGACCATCACTGCCGATATTAAACAGACCTGCCTGCATCGCGATCGACACCGACAGACCAGTAAAGATAAAAGTGGTGGCATAAAACAAGGTATAACCAAAGCCTTCAATATTCCCTAGAGCACTGTTAACCAGGATACCTAAGGCTTCCAGCGGACTTTCACCGAGCAGATAAATTACCCCAGCCGCGACCAGCATGGCTGAAAGTAAATTGAGCAATGGGAGAGCGACATTGGTCGCCCAACGAGGTAATTCAGAATTCATTTATGCAATCCACCCATCAATAGGCCTATGCGCGTGGTGTCGTAATCAGCGATATTCAATTCGCCTGTAATACGTCCACCCGACATCACTAAAATACGATCGGCCAAAGCGCGAATTTCTTCTAACTCGGCTGACACTAAAAGAATCGCTACACCAGCATCACGCAAAGCCAGCAACTCAGTATGAATACGTTGTATGGTGCCAATATCGACACCACGAGTTGGCTGTCCGACCAACATCAATTTAGGCCGCGCCGCAATCTCACGCGCTAAGACGATTTTTTGCTGATTGCCGCCAGACAGTTGTGACAGCCGCAAGTGCGAATCCAAAGGACGCACCTCAAATTGCTCAAGCAGGGCATCACTGGCAGCAAGGCATTTTTTCTTATCGAGATAAATCTGCTCACTCTGCTGACCGAGCAAAATATTTTCCCAAACCGAAAAATCTTTAATCACGCCATCACGTAAGCGGTCTTCGGGTACATGCGAGACGCCTAATTTGCGCAGCTTTGCCGCCAGCGTCGTATCTTTTTTATGATAGTTAGGCTTGTAATCGTTGATCTGCACAGCGCCAGACATTTTGTCACCCGCCACATTACGCATACCGGCCAGTATTTCTAACAACTCGGATTGGCCATTGCCGGAGACCCCCGCAATCGCAACGATTTCTCCTGCGCGCACGGAAAAGTTCAAACTACTCAACAGATGTACACCCGGTTCATTCTGCAAACACAGATTCTCAACTTGCAGTACGGTGTCACCCGTGGCTAAGGGCTTGCGTGGCAATTCAGTTGCGACACTACGGCCGACCATTTTGTGCGCCAAATCTTCTTGATTGGTGTCCGCTGTTTGCAAGGCGGCGACCACGCCACCCGCTCGCATCACAGTCACCTCATCGGTAATCGCCAGAATTTCGGCGAGTTTGTGGGTGATCAGGATAACGGTTTTGCCCTGCTGTTTAAACAGACGCAGGATCACAAATAAGGCTTCGGTTTCTTGTGGGGTCAAGACCGCCGTCGGTTCATCTAAAATCAGAATATTCGCATTGCGATAGAGCTGTTTCAGAATTTCCACACGCTGCTGCTCACCGACTGACAGGGTATTAATACGTGCATCAAGTTTGATCGCGAGTCCATAGTCTTCGCATAGTTTGACTAAGTCAGCGGCGATTCTGGCGCGGTGCGAACGCAGGCGAAATCCGCCTTCCATGCCCAGCATAATATTGTCCAACACCGTCATATCTTCGACCAGCATGAAGTGTTGGTGCACCATGCCTATGCCGAGTTGAATCGCTTCATGACTATTGCGTATGCTTTGCGCTGTGCCGTTGATCAGAATCTCGCCAGAATCAGCGTGATAATAACCATATAGAATACTCATCAGCGTCGATTTACCCGCGCCGTTTTCACCAATAATGCCGTGGATCGAGCCTTGCGCAATCGAAAAGCTGACGGCGTCATTCGCCAGTACTTTACCGAAGCGCTTTGATATGTGGCGAAATTCTACTGCTGTAGGCATGTTGTCAAATAGGGTTTAGGCGCTTCTGTCAATGATGCCTGTCAATGATGTCTGTCGACGATGACTATCGACAATTCACAACGATACCGGATGGCAGGCAGATGAAACGCAAATTCAGAGGAAATGGATACAGACAAAACAAAGCCGCAGCATCAAATAAGCTGCGGCTTGCTGAAATTTTATAGTGGGCAACGACTGGCTTCGCGGTAATCGACGACTTTGACCTTACCGTTCAAAATATCTTGTTTGGCGGCGTTCACGCGCTTTTCGATTTCGGGGGTAATCAGGCTGCGATTGTCTTTATCTAATGCCCAATCCACACCGCCTTCTTTCAGGCCCAGATTAGAGACGCCGGCTTTCCAAGTGCCGTTTTTCACTTGCATAAAGCTATCATAGATTGCATTGTCAACACGCTTCACCATGGAAGTTAGCATCACACCTGGGAACAAATAGTTTTGATTGGAATCGACACCAATCGCCATCTTGCCTTTTTCTTTCACTGCCTGCAGTGCGCCCATACCACTACCACCCGCCGCAGCGAAAATCACATCGACACCGCGCTCCATTTGCGCGCGTGCCAGTTCACCACCTTTAGCAGGATCATTCCACGCCGTTGCGGTGGTACCGACAATATTTTGTGCCACATCGACTTTGGCATCCACCGACTTTGCACCTTGTGTATAGCCACAAACAAAAGCACGAATTAAGGGAATATCAATACCGCCTATGAAGCCTAATTTTTTGGACTTGGATGCCAAAGCTGCTGCTACCCCAACCAGGTAGGAGCCTTCCTGTTCTTTAAATAAAATCGAACTCACGTTGGCCCCTGTCGCGCTGCCATCCACCAATACAAATTTGGTTTTTGGGAATTCTTTCGCAACGGTCTGCACTTGCTGTGCATGCGTGAAACCAATCGCCGCAATCAGGTCTACGCCTTTGCGTGCCAAGCTACGCAACACTTGTTCCCCTTGCGCATTGCTCATCACTTGCGCATCTATGTAGGAAATTTTGGTGTCTTTCTTAAAACGTTCCGCACCTTCATAAGCAGACTGATTAAATGAACGATCAAACTTACCACCGGCGTCATACACCAAAGCAAACTTAGGCTGGTCTGCGAATGCCGCTGCCGACATAGAAAGTAAAACACTGAAAAGTAGTGATGAACGCAGTTTCATTTTTGCTCGACTCCCAAAATACCCTGATTAGCTTGATTAGCTCGATTCACCATTTTGCTTTGTTAGCAATTCTGGTGGTTTTAGTTGGCTTAAAAGTGACTTAAAGTTTCAATTAGCGCGAAATTATAAAGGCATTCACTGTTTCTGTAACTGCCGCTCAACTGCATCCCGATACGGTATTGACGTTTGTGCACCAAGTTGGGTCACGGCCAATGCCGCCGCACTTTGTGCAAACAAGCATGCAGGACCTAACTCCATACCTTCAGCAATTGCCACCGCAAAACTGCCCACAAAGGTATCACCCGCAGCAGTGGTATCAACGACTTCCACCTTAAATGCGGGTAAAAAATAACTTTCATCACAGGCTGCCACCCACATCCCCATGGCACCCAAAGTGAGCAACACAATTTTGGCGCCACGAGCTCGCAACACCTCTGCTGCCGCCTTAGCACTCGTACTATCACTGACTTCCAAACCACTTAACAAAGCGGCTTCAGTTTCGTTCACCACCAGGTAATCAACTTGCGCCAAGACAGCATCGCTCAAGTTTTGAGCAGGCGCCGGATTCAATACCACTTTGACATTCGCCTGCCGTGCGCACTCAATCGCATACAAGACGGTTTCAACCGGTGTTTCCAATTGACATAGTAGCAGTTTAGCCTGAGCTATAGTGTTGCTCGCTTTGTCAATATCTGACGTGCACATTAGAGCATTTGCTCCATTCGTCAATACAATACAGTTTTCACCCGCATCATCCAACAAAATCCCGGCAACACCAGTCGCACTATCGGCCATCACGCTCACATGTTGTAAATTGATGCCATCTTGCGCCAGCGCTTGCAAACAACTTTTGCCATTCAAATCGTCGCCCACCTTCGCAACAAAATCGACCGCGCCACCCATGCGTGCCGCAGCGACCGCCTGATTTGCACCCTTGCCACCATGTACCTGGTGAAAGCTGTGTCCCATCAAGGTCTCACCTGGCATAGGCATACGCGGTGTTTTGAAGACCATGTCCATATTGATGCTGCCGACAACGGCGATACTTGGCTTCTTATTTTGCATAGGTGTCGAATTCACTCTGATTGAATCAAGGCGTGCCAATTTTTGATTTCAAAAAAACACTTAACATTTCCAAGCCTTTATCGAAACCGTGATTGTTTGGAATCACTAAATCGGCGTTGCTCCGGTGCGGCAAAATGTATTTTTCAAAAGCCGGTTGATGGTGTTTACTCAAGCGATATAAGACGTCATCCTGATCATAGCCACGCTCGACGGCATCGCGCTGAACGCGGCGATAACGGCGATGATGCTCTTCCGCATCGATAAACACTTTCAGATCGATGATGTCGTACAAAGCCGGTTTGTGTAAGGCATAAATGCCTTCTAGTAAAACGATAGGCGCAGCAGGGATATGGAAAATCTTGGGTTCAGCATCCGCATTATTGAAAGTATATTCAGTAATTTCCAAGCTCTGACCATCGCGTAATCGCAACACGTCTTGATAAAATTTATCCAGGTCTAAAGAGGATGGGATATCGAAGTTTTCGATCTTATTTTCATCTTGTGATTGCTGATCAATCGACTTGTAATAATTATCTTGCGACAACAAGGCAACACTGCCTGCTGGCATCGAGGCTAACAAGGAATTGATAAAAGTTGTTTTACCACTTCCGCTACCCCCGGTAATACCGACGAGATATGGTTTCATTAACGTTAACCCTAATCCGAATAAAAAAAATCAACCAAACGCGCAACGATCGCTTAGTTGATTACGATGATAATGACGATGCTATGGAGAACATCAATTGCCTTCATCAGAACACCGGCCGCAAATGCTCAGTCAAGCAAACTACTTTGGGTGGATCAGGCTAAATAAAGGCGAAAGTATAGCCGTTTTTCGACGATCTTTATATCATGCTCAAATTGAGTTTAGTTTTAAATAATATTTATACGCCAAGATTTTAATTGGCTAGGGCTTACACAACATTGCGCTGGCTAGACGTGGAGCCGAAGACAGTGCAATTGCACGGCGAGGCGAACACAACAACGCCAGCGTCTGTTTTGCGTCAGTCCTATTGGCAAGGGAAACAACACTGCTACTCTTAGACCAAGCTACACAGAGAGCTCAGACAAGCGCAGGCGCATGTTGTTTCTGATATCGCGTCCCTATTCTATACATGGCAATCGCCAGCAAGGCACAAGTAATTAAGAAAGCAAACATCACTTTGCCGGAAAAATGGCTCAATAAAAAAGCACAGACAATAGGATTAATGGCGGCACCAAATACTGACAGACTTTGCACGCCATAATAACTGCCGCGTTTTTCTGCAGGGGCGATCATATCAATGAACATATATTCAGAAGGAATTACGATCACCTCACCGATGGTGAAAATGACGGTGGCAATGACCCAAACTAAGTTCGACTGAGCAAACATGAATCCCAGCAAGCCTAGCGCATATAAGATCGCGCCCAAACTGACCCAAGCAAAGAGATTATTTTGTCGTAAGAATCGTCCCACCGGATACTGAAAACACACGACGCAAACTGCATTGGTAATTAATAAGTAAGGCGCCAGATTTGCCGCCGCTTGTACGCCTTGGGTTGCGATCAAGTATAAGGAGATATAGCCAGAAACAAAGCGACCAAATACCACCTGCGTCAACACGCTCCCCAAGGTGAAAAACACCAGACGCTTATCACTCTTTAAATCCATCAAAGTTTGCGCAAAATTCGGTGCTAACGCTTTACTCTTGCTTTCGCCGGCTTGATTTGATGGTGATGCATGGAGCCTATTTCCACTCGTAAGCAAAGGCGTCGCCATCAAAGCAAACAAGGCACACAACCAAAAAGGCGCAGCATGATTGTAGGCAAATGCCGCAGCGCCAAGCAGAGGGCCGATAGAGAATGCAACATTGATCAAGGTATAGTTCAATGAAAACGCGCTAGTGCGCTTTTCTACCGAAAGTAAATCTGCCAGCAAGGCTTTGAGCGCGACTGAGCGCACCGTCAATGCAGCATCGATCAACACCAAGAATACACACACCAACAGCAAGAGTGAACTCAAGGTCACCAGCAAAGCGCTAATCGAAATCACAAAGCAGGACAGCATCATCAACAAACGTTTATCTATGCGGTCAGCTAAAAAGCCACCGTACAGCCCTAGCAAAGTCGAGGTAAATAAACTACCGCCTAAAACCCAGCCCACCGTCTGCTGGCTCCAGTGCATGGCTTGGGTCATATACAGCGCCATAAACGGCAAAGCCGCCGCCCGTCCCATGATACAGATGAAGGAACTCAATAACAGGCGGATTACTGCAGGCGAAAAATCTTTCATACTCTTCCTAATTGGGGCGTAACTAAGCCGTACAAACTTACTAATTACGCAGTATCTTAAAAAAAGCAGAAACAAAAAACGGCTATAATTAAAAAAATTATTTCCGCTTTTATGCTTAGATTTTTAGGACTCTCTTAAACCTGTCGCAGTAGACATTCACTTTGAAACTACGAGATCAATATCGCCGTCTGCACATGTTCATTCAGTCTGTCGAACAACAGCCTGGCCTTCCTGCTTTAGCCCAAGCCTTACATTGCAGTGACCGCAATATGCGATTGCTGCTGGCCAAGATGCAAACTCAAGGCTGGCTCACTTGGCAAGCGGGACGTGGGCGCGGCAATTTATCGCAATTGCAATTGCATGTCACACCAGAGTCTCTGGCCTTAGATCATCTAAGCGGTTTATTAGCCAAAGGGGACTTGGAGCATGCGTTCGCCAGCCTGGATCGTAAGCAACGCGCGCAACTCGCTGCACGTTTGCCAGACTACTTAGGCGTGCCCGATCCCGCTTGCCGTCGTTTTCGTATGCCCACCTTTCGCCGCATAGAAAGTCTCGATCCACTGAAAGCCATTGGACGGCTGGAAGCGCATTTGGTGCGACAAATCTTTTCTCGTTTAACGACTTTCGATCCACAACAAAACAAATTGCTGCCAGCAATCGCGCATCATTGGGAGAGCAATAATCAGGCCACGGTCTGGCATTTTTGGCTGCGTCCGGGATTAAGTTTTCATGATGGCAGCGAACTCACAACGGAAGATGTGCGCGCCAGCTTTCAGCGACTACGCCAACAATCGAATCACTACCGCGCGCTGTATCAGCATTTGAATAAAATCGAACTTTCCAGCAACCAGCGAGTGAGCTTTCACCTGAGTCGACCCGACTATCTCTGGCCGCATTGTCTGGCGACGGCCAACTCCTCTATCGTGCCGCGCCACCGTCTAAATAATTTTGACCACATGCCAATCGGCAGCGGCACTTTTCGGGTGACACGTCACAATAATTATCAGCTCACACTCAGCACTTTTAAAGACTATTACAAAGAACGTCCCTTACTCGATGAAATTGATCTCTGGATGATAGACGCGCCAGAACATAAACTGGAGCTCGATTTGCAATTTGGTTTCGATAAAAAAAGTGGCGACGACAGAAAACAATGGCAAATCGCCGAGTCCGGTTGCAGCTTTATGATTTGCAATCCCAACAAATCGCGCTTTAAATCCTGTGAACAAAGACATGCATTCGCAGATTTTCTATCGCCGTTTCAGCTACTTAATCCAAACGATCCCGCACGCAGACCAGCCAGCGCAATGCTGGCGCAATGGTCGCATCGGCTACCGAAAAAAGTGCCCGATTGCCCAATTAAAAGTGGTACACGACTACGCATGGTCAGCGGCCAATCACCGGAGATTTTGCAACTGGGTGAACTCGTGTCGCAGCACCTGCTGCGCGCTGGCGTGAAACTCGAATGGCAGACACTGGCCTTCAAAGAACTCATTGCACGCGACTGGATGCACGATGCGGATTTTGTGATCGGCCGCGAAATTTTGCACGATGACATCGACTTTGGTTGTTTTGAATGGTTCTCCGCAGATACGATATTCAGGCGCTGGCTGCCGGAGATCAAACTCAAAGAACTCAATAACGAGTTACGGCGTATACAAACTATCGCCAATACCGATACGCGCATGCAGAGCTACGAAAACATCGCTCGAGGCTTAGTGCAAGAAGCCTGGATACTGCCGCTGTCACACGAGAATCAACAAGTCAACGTAGCCGCCCATGTCGCAGGTGTGCGCGCTACCGCGCTGGGCTTTGTTGCCTTCAATGAGCTATGGCTGCGTGGCGATTAGATATTTCATCAAACACATTCTTAAATAATCACTTGGCAAGCATTTTTTCTATGCGGCAGATAGAAAGCGGCGCTAAAGCGTGTTGACCTTGTGCCATCACCTCCGGGCTTCATGGCGCGTCGCTTGCGCACAGCAAAATGCTTGCGAGATTTGAGTCTAGGAACTAGAATCAATTTCCTCTTTGCAAGCTTTTTTTGTCAGCCTCAACCTTGGTAAAAGGTCGCACTATCCTCACTCATTTTTAAAAAAAGCCCATCATGCGACTCGACCAATTATTTCTGACTGACAGCCAATCATTGTCTTTACTGACTGGCGAATATGATCTGCCGCTGCTTGCGCTTTCCTTGTTTGTTGCGATTTTGGCCGGCATTATGGCATTTCAGTTAGCGGGGATGGCGCGCACTGAAAAACGGCCATTCAATCGACAAATTTACCTGCTATCAGGCGCTTTCGTCTTAGGCTCCGGCGTCTGGTCTATGCATTTCATAGGCATGCTGGCATTTAGCGTATGCAGCACCGCGCGCTATGACCGGGTGATCACGATCATGTCGATGCTACCGAGTTTTTTAGCATCGTGGGTTGCCCTGTTATTGATAGCCAAAGAACGCATTACGCGTTGGCAGTTAGTTGTCAGCGGCATCTTAGTCGGCGCTGGCATAGGGATCATGCACTACAGTGGCATGGCAGCGGTTCATAAGTCGCTGATCTTACGTTTTGACCCGATATTTTTTTGCATTTCTATTGTGGTGGCTGTGGCACTTTCGGTGGTCGCATTATGGTTGCGCTTCAGCCTGATTGATCAAAAACGTTGGAGCCAGGGACAAATCAATGTTTTTAGCGGAACGGTGCTCGGCGTCGCGATTTCAGGCATGCATTACACCGGTATGAAGGCGACGCATTTCATCGCGAATACCGCCTCAAACTTCGCCCCCACATCGAATTTTGATCTGGCGCTGAGCATCGCAGGCATCACCACGCTGGCGATACTGATTACTGTGGCGGGTAACATTTTACTGCGCTATCGCAGCATTTATCAGCGCATGGCGCAAACAGAAGCACGTACCCGCACCATCGTCGAAACTGCGGTCGATGGCATCATCACCATCGATAGCAAAGGTATTATTCGCGACTTCAACCATGCGGCTGAAAACATCTTTGGCTGGCAATCTGAAGAAGTGGTCGGCAACAATATCAAAATCTTGATGCCGGAGCCGCAACGTGGTCAACACGACAGCTATCTAAAAAATTATCTGCGTAGCGGCGATGCCAAAATTATAGGTAGTGGTCGTGAAGTAATGGGCTTGCGCAAAGATGGTAGCAGCTTCCCTTTGCGTCTCGCCATCGGCGAAGCCGCAATTCAAAATGACACGTTGTTTGTCGGCTTCATCACTGACATCAGTAAACGCAAGCAAATGGAAGAGGCGCTGCGCAACAGCGAACGGCAATACCGATCCCTAATTGGCAATCTACCCGGCATTGCTTTCCGCTGCCGTTTTGATAGCGAATGGAGCATGCTCTTTATCAGCGATGCGGTGGAACGCTTAACTGGTTGGTCACCTGACGATTTTACGCAAGGCAAAAAAACTTTCGCCCAACTTATACACCCTGAGGACCGAGCCTGGATCACAACGAAAGTAAGCGACATGCTGGCCGCTGATCGGGCCTATATGATTGAATACCGTATCGTGGATCGCTGCGGTAAAGAGCACTGGGTATCGGAGAACGCCAGTGGCGTACGCGGCGAAAATGGCGAGATAGAATGGATAGACGGTGTCATCATCGACATCACCGATAGCAAGCGACGCAATGCAGAATTTGAAGGGGTGGTCAATGCGATCAGCCGCTCTTTGACCGTCATAGAATTCGATCTGAATGGCATCATCCTCAATGCAAATCAAAACTTTCTCGACATCACGGGTTATAGCCTGGAAGAACTGGTAGGCCGCCATCACTCGCTACTCTGTCTACCAGAAGAAGCCGAATCCGAGGCCTATCAACATTTCTGGCACACCCTGCGGCAGGGTCTGCACAGCTCAGGTGATTTCCGCCGTTTCGGCAAACACGGTAAAGAGATCTGGATACATGGCAGTTATAACCCTATCTTTGATCCTGACGGGCATCCGTATAAGATCATCAAATTTGCCAGTGATCTGTCGGAGCGTCACGCGATGGAACAAGACTTACGCGAAGCCAAAGCCAAAGCAGAACATGCGGCCGAGGCGAAGAACACTTTCCTCGCCAATATGAGTCATGAGATCCGCACTCCCATGAATGCCATACTCGGTTTCACCGATGTGTTATTGAATGAGCCCGCCAGCGATACCCAGCGACGTCATTTGAATACTGTGCGCAATTCGGCCCGTTCATTGCTGACATTACTGAACGATATTTTGGATACCGCCAAACTAGAACGTGGTGCGGTCGAATTGGAAATTCAAGATTTTTCCTTGCGCGAAGTTTGTATGCAAGTGCTGGCAACTTTGCGCGTCAATGCGCAACGTAAGGGACTGCCACTAATCCTGAATTATGCAGAGAATGAGGCCGAATTTTTCAAAGGCGATGCCCTGCGCATACAGCAAATTTTGCTGAACATCGTCGGCAACGCCATCAAGTTCACCGAGCAAGGACAAGTTAGTCTTCACATTCGTAGGCAGCAAGGCAAAGTCCTGATGCTGATCCAAGACACGGGTATTGGCATTGCCGCAGACCGCATTAGCCACATCTTCGATCCATTCGCGCAAGCCGATGCCTCGATGAGCCGACGCTTTGGCGGCACGGGACTTGGCACTACCATCGCCCGACAATTAATTGAACTTATGGATGGTCGTATTTGGGTAGAAAGCGAAGTCGGCAACGGCAGCCGTTTCTTTATCGAACTCCCACTTCCCACCGGCGCAGCAGTGTTGGCCACGCAAGAACAGGCCATCATAGAACTTCCCGCACTGAACATACTCGCCGCCGATGACGTGCCACAAAATTTGGAGTTGTTACAACTGATTTTAGGTCGTCTCGGTCACACCTTGACCACGGCCACTAACGGTGAAGAAGCGGTGCACATTTTTACCACTGGCCGTTTCGATATTGTACTGATGGATGTACAGATGCCTGTCCTCAATGGACTCGAA
Source organism: Undibacterium sp. GW821-FHT11H02 (assembly GCF_058808015.1). NCBI lineage: Bacteria > Pseudomonadati > Pseudomonadota > Betaproteobacteria > Burkholderiales > Oxalobacteraceae > Undibacterium > Undibacterium sp. GW821-FHT11H02. The sequence continues at coordinate 113,488 of NZ_JBXARG010000010.1, forward strand.
GCCAGTCGCAAAATTCGCAGTTTGGAAGCCGATACCGGACGCACGCCAACACCCATCATCGCTTTCTCGGCGAGTGTGTTGGAGGCCGACATTAAAGCCGCGCATGCCGCGGGCATGGATGGTTTTGCCACTAAACCAATTGACCTCTACCGTCTGACACACGAGATGGCACGTTTGCTCAAAATACCGGTTCAGGTGCAAGACAGCGTGAGCCAACATCCCTCTAACGCAGCAAACGTTCATGGCTCCGTGATTGATTGGACGCGGGGGCAAAGCCTGTGGGGCAGCGCGCAACGGCACCACGATGCGATACGCCAGTTCATGCTGGACTTTACTGAAGCTGTCCCTCAACTACGTCAACTACTCAACACGCCCGAGGCATTCGCTGCGCAGATACACAAGATCAAAGGCGCGGCTGGCAATCTCGCATTGTCCCGCGTCAGCAATTTAAGCAGCACCATGGAACACGAACTGGCGGCCAACAATAGGCTAGAGATGCCGGCACTGCTAGATCGGCTGGCTGATGAATTGATGAATGTAGCCGAAACCCTCGGTCAACTCGATACCCAAGCACCGGTAAGCAACGATACGATGAGCGTAATTGACCCCAGCCGCTTAAGCCCTTTGCTGCAAGCCTTGGACGAAGCGCTGGCGCATGGCGAACTGGCCGAAGCGGAACTCGCAGAACTGTCTAGTCTGCTAGCAAAAAACGATGTCGATGCACTCGACCAAGCCATCAATTCTTTCGATTTTGATGCGGCAAGAGCGATAGTGAATACGCTACAAAACCGCTATCGTAAAACGGAGCAACCTAGTCAAGAAGGACTCGCGTCATGAAACAAGCAGATGAACGACCAAAAATTCTGATCGTTGATGATGCAGCCACCAATCTGCAAATCCTGCGGCAGGTACTGCATGAAGACTATCGCCTGCTATTTGCCCTCGATGGCGAAAAAGCGCTCAAACTCGCGCAAGACGAATTACCCAATCTGATTCTATTAGACGTCATGATGCCCGGCCTAACCGGACTGGAAACCTGCAAGCTGCTCAAAGCAAATCCTGTCACCCAAGCGATTCCGGTTATCTTTGTCACGGCGCTCAGTGAAGTCAGCGATGAGTCGGCTGGATTTGAAGCCGGAGCGGTAGACTACATCACCAAGCCTATCAGTCCACCTGTGGTTCGCGCCCGCGTTAAGACCCACCTCTCCTTGGTCGGCACCGACGAGCTACACAGAACGCGTTTGCAAATCATTCAATGTTTAGGCCGGGCCGCAGAATACCGCGACAATGAAACTGGCTTACACGTAATCCGCATGAGCCACTACTCGCGCATACTCGCCCTGGCAGCCGGCTGTAGCAAAAATTATGCAGAACAATTGTTCAACGCCGCCCCCATGCACGATATCGGCAAAATAGGCACGCCAGATACGGTTTTACTCAAGCCGGGTAAGCTAGATGAAGCAGAATGGATGCTGATGCAGCAACATGTCTTAATGGGTGCAGAAATTCTAGGCGAACACGACTCACCTCTACTACAAATGGCGCGCACGATCGCGCTCTGCCACCACGAGAAATACGACGGTAGTGGTTATCCGCACAAGATGGTCGGCACAGCCATACCTATCGAAGCCCGTATCGTCGCCATCGCTGATGTGTTCGATGCATTAACTTCGGTACGTCCTTACAAAAAAGCCTGGTCAGTCGAAGACGCGCTCGATCTACTGCGAAAGGAAAAGGGCAAACATTTTGATCCAGAACTGGTTGACCTGTTCATTGCGCAATTGCCTGCTGTGTTGGAGATTATGAATTTGTATGCGGAGAAAACAGAGACCTGAAGCAACACACTTGCGGTTCAAAGCAGGCTTGCCTGAGGCCTGCTGGCTTTAATGTGTGCGCTCAGCTTCAAAATAATTATTCTCACCACTATCGGCGAAGGTATTTATTAATCGCATTCCGGCTGCATGCAAGTGAGTTTCGTAATTCGCTATTCCCAAAGACTGTGAGGTCATCCCCGTACTCGCATCGGCCCACTGACAAGATTGTAGCGGTGCGCTAAACAAAAAGCGCGCACCCGGTTTCAGAGCTTGCGCGACGCGGTGGATTAAAGCGATTTGCTCGGACTCACTCAATAAAAACATCAAGCCTACCGCCACCACCGCATCAAAATTCCGGCCAAAGAAATCACTGTCCTGCACCTTCCCGCATTGCACCGTCACGGTGGGAAAGCGCTTGCTGAATTCAGCAAGCAAAGTAGGAGAACTCTCAATCGCCCACACCTGCAAGCCAGCTTCATGCAATACGCGGGTAATCGGATAACCGCCACCGCAGGCGAGTTCTAAAATCTCCGCTTCGGTATCTAAGCTGCGACACCAAAGCGCCACAACATCCGCACCAATTGTAGAACGATCACGAGCGCGTAAAAACTCGACAGCATGTAGATCGTAAGCGGCAGCTGAATCTATGGTCATTTTTGTGTTGGTTTTGAAAAATCAGTCGGAAGATACCTATTCGGTCGATGTATTCCAAGTAAAGCGTCTTAACATCCATTATGCCAACCACATCCCAGCAGAAACTCACCGTTCTCTAGTGGGGTCAGTAAGATAGAGTTTGGACACGCGCTTTGATTCGAGACATATTTACCCAGCGCGGTTTTGGGAGTCTTAGCGGGAACAAGGCGCAATAATGCTAGCACTCTTCTATAGTCACCCGAAAATTTGGAATAAGTAAAAGCGCCAAAATCAAAATGCGAATTATCAGTTTCGGAAATGACCGCGTAAGTCGTCGCAGATGCGATAACAATAGGCTTGTTAAGAATGACAATCGCTTTATAAGAGGTGCCTTCCCCAAAAGCAGAAGCAGCGTAGCCCGCCTGAAAATTATTGTTTTTCTCGACCAAGTCATAAACCGCTTTTTCAGGAGCGCCCTTACAAACCAGCGCGTCGCGCAAGGTTTTTTCTACAGGGTTCTCTGACGCGAAAGTAGAAAAATGAAGTAGTGCAGCGACCAAAAAGAAACAGGATTTTGCGCTCATATTGCTCCTAGTATTGATTTAAATTTTGATGCCATTTTATTCCTAAAATAGATCCTACATAAAGACATGGCTAGGATTAAAATGGATCGAGGTGGAGCGCCAAGACCGGCGGCTAGAGTGGAACATGCTTCAGCCACCGAAAGCCAATCATCCCCAACATTGCACCAACAAACATCAGCAGCGCATACAGCTCGCCTGCACCGTTTGCAATTGCTGCGACAACGACACCCGCCACTGCACCAAACAATAAGCGATGCCAAACACCAACCACAGGTCGGCGCTCGTCATCGACGAGATACAGATAAAACATAGTGCCGACAACGACAAAGATTCCAGCAAGGGGACGAACAGCTGCCGGCTCACACCAAGGTCCTGGCAGGAAATGGAAGGCAGTAAATATAGCGCCCAACACCATGGCGAGAGCGAGTTCAAACCAACGCATGTGTCTACCAACATCTGAATCAAGCTAAGCCAAGCAGCGGCTTGGGCTGGAGTGAATTATTAAGGGACAGGTTTCGGTATCACACGAGCGAGCCACCATACTATACCTACAGCGAATAGGTTGACCCCTACCATCCAAGCTTGTCCGGTCTGGAAAAGTGAGTAATTGAAGCTACTGCCGAACAGGAAGTTGGCATTGGCCTTAAGCGGGTCGATCTGGATAGAGAAAGTGATGTGGAAGCCACTCACCAAAAAATATCCAAAGATAGGAGAACTAAAGGAGGGGATCTGAACGAGCCAATACTTGACTGTGGAGCGTTCCGCACCAGGTTGCTGTTCTAGCAGCCGTGAACCGCACCAGACACCCCACGCATATAGCGCAACGAAAGCAATGCAGAAGAGCCACTCGATTGGGTTACTGCGAGTGAACAGCACAGTGAGTGCGGCAGCCACTCCGATGGCACCTCCGCCAAGAGTAAGAATTCCAAGTGACCGTCGCTGCCAAAGTTTCATTCTGCATCCTATCGTTGAATTGAAATGCACATATGCAGATCAGTATTTTTTGATAAAGCACTTATTTGCGCGCCATTGTCGAAAGACATATTAAATGCCTTTACGGCGAGCTCCATTCGTATTTATGAATAACACGTTGCTCTGCATTGAAGTCTACGGTTACGGGAGTAATGCCTAACGAGAATGGAAGCTCATACCATAGTCTCAGGGAGCATGATTCACCGCATACTGATCTTGAGCCAGAATCATAGCCCACACTGTCGCTCTTTGGTTCTATGTGCGACGGGATTCCAAAACGATCTAGCACCGTTTTTAAGGAGTCGCCATTTTGAGTCGCCGCAAATGCAGCTAGATAGTGCTGTCGCTGATAAATGCTCCAGCCGAAATAACCAACTAGCATCCAAAGGATGCCAAATACGAAGGAAGCCACTAGTTTTCTCATTATCGACATTGAACGCTTTAGTTGAAAGGCACGTGCACCAAAAATTAAATGTGATGATACGCTAATTCGCGCGCTCTACTCGAATGCTCAGTTTTGGAGGACTTTATCGAAGCCTTGTGCCATTAGGATTGCAAGCCTCTTCATCTTTCCGAGTTGGATAATATTGTTTCTTATGATCCAAGCCGTAAAAAAGAATGCCGTGGATACCCATTGCATCTCGCTTTGGAACGCGGCGCGTCCAGATTCGATCGAATACGTCATCAAGTCCATTCTGCTGTGCACGTGCCAAAACCTCATCAATAAAAGCGATATCGTGACCCTCAACGAAAATCAATGAAAATTCTTCTTCCGTCGCGGCAAAAATATCAAAGACAGAATTGTCCGCGCCGTCAATAATTTGGATATTCTTCATATGCTATAACGTGGAGGTCACCGGCGCTGCGCGGCTTTATCGCGCAGCATCCGGTGGACCGAAAGGTTATGCAGCGCCGCAGACATTGCAATACCAGCTCAAGGCCGTGACGGCACGCGAAATAGCGACGCCTCTGATGGTGCCCTCCGATTCGTCGCCGCCACTTACAAGGGCAACCACGCGACGTTTCATATCCACGATAGGAGCGCCGCTGCACCCTTTAAATGACTTGTGCCCTGGGTGGTCAACAGGCAACTTAAATACGTGAAATGCCCCTTCACTACGAAGGAATCGGAGGTTTGGGTACACGTTCATTTCAGTTGCGAATGAATGGAGACCGTGCATCTCTGGTTTGACCTCGCCCGCAAAGGCATAAATCGCCGTTGGGCTTGGTTCAACGAGTTCTTCAATTCTGAATATGTGACGTGGGCGGACGTCCGTCACTGAGCGTGGCGTTCTGTGGGCATACGTCGACTCCAAATCTGCTGCGACTTCGGCGAAGCAGAAGTCTATGTCATTAAGAATGCCAGACCCCCTCTTAATTTCAGCCATATACGAGAAGCTCTTTGGCCAGTACATCTCAGTGCCTTTTTCGTTGTCGTAACCCAGTTCAATCGCCCAACCCTTCGATTCAGGCTTTACTGCATGACGCGCTGAGAGTATGAATTTTCGGCCCGCAGAGATAATCAAGCACCCCGACGCGATTCCTATCGGGTTGCCGAGTTCGTCGAGGTGACGCAGTGGAATGCTCGTGACGAGCACCCACTGCAACCACTCTTGGATAGGGCGACTAAGCTGCATAACTTGTTTTAAAGTGAAGGAAACCAAAGTTAACATAGCAATAAAAAATAAGCAACAAAGTTCCAAATCTCTTAAATGCCTCATCCAGCCTAGCTGAAATTTGTTATACCAACTCAATACCCGGTATAACAGAATCGAGAAAAAAGGCGTGAGCGTCTAGTTGTTAATCGACTTCAACGTACCTCAGCACTCTCCACTCGGAACAACTCACAAGCGCCAGCACCTGTGTCGTCACGGGTCAGCGAAGATTGCCATCGCCAGCCATCGGGTGCACTGACTGCTACCAGCTTGCCGCGCAATTTGACCACCTGTCCTGGTCTTACCTTTTTCAATATTTCTTCAACGTGCGCATTCGCCGGGATCATATGCATATTGGCGCTATGACTGGCGATCTCTGCGGGCGGGCGCGGTGGTTCGTTTTCCCAACGATAATAATAGAAACGATTGCGCTGAGAAATGCTCAAGGCGGACAGGACTTCTGAATCGGACATCGATCCCCAACCTAATGCCAAATCCACAGGAGACAAATCAGCCTCGCGCCCGCTGGAATACAATTCCTTAGACAAGACGCGCGCCTCAATATTGAAATCAGCTAAGGCCTTGATCGTGTAACTACCTTTCTGCCAGACCTCGCCACGATCAAGCATGTTTTGCACAGGATCACGCTGCACCAAAACGCCATTAGCTTGAAGTATCGGTTTTTGTGTGCGTTGTTGATATTGATACCAACCGCCCACGACGATCAATGCGACAAAGAACCAACGCCATGAGAACATGTTTATCCTAGTTAAGTAGAAGTCTTCTCATCATACCAAAGTAGGATTAGCGACAGAAGCTTCTCTCAAAACACATCGCATAAATTTATCGCCATCGTCGATGTTATGTGCAATCAACATAGCGATTTCATCATCCGAGTAAGAGCTAAAAGTAAACCCACACTTGGTATACGTACTACCAAGATCAGCGCTCCACACCAATTCAATCGTGCCGGGTGGCAAGCGAGCCGCGTCGCCACCGATCTGATTAATTAATGACATCTCAAAGCGCTGTCCTTTAACTGACTCCACTTTTTGCGTGAGGATTTGCAAACCGCCTTCGCTCACATCAATGAGTACGCCCGCAATACCGCTGGGATTGTCTTCTGGTTTAAATACCCAGACCGGCAAAAAATCTTTTTCTTTCTGCACCAAGAAGAACTGAGTACGTAGCTTAAAAGGAGGTCAGCATCCAGACTGGAAAAAGCACGCTAGCTGCTACAAACACACAAAGAAAAATCGCAGCATACCAACGCACGCCCGACACCACAGGTGTAGGCAATTTCTCATTCAGCTTTGCATCAGACCGAAGAAGCCCATGCGTTGGATGAAACCAAAATGCACAACAAAGCGCAGCCCAAGTGATGAAGATAGGTGGCATGGAGACACCCGCAAGAGTATGAAGTGGCAATTTCCCAGGCATAACAAACATGAAGATTGCCACCCAGACAGCAGCGATACCAGTCAGTGCAGCTGCGAGCAATGCCCAGCGAGTTGGATAGAGTCGTATCGCAAGATTAGTCAGTAAAGTTGGTTTCATCGTTCGTAGTTCTCTTTCAATAAAGCTTGAGGAATTAAATTTGACACACCCTGAAGCCTACTTAGGTTTTACAATCAGTCTGATGGGTGCAAGTTTAAGCTGACGCTTTTAGACATGTATTTCTCGAATCATAACAACAGCAAGTCCAATAAAGCTAGTCGTAGGTTGCGGCTGAACAAAGTGAAGCCCAACATTGTTCGGCACAATCGAGGTCTATTCAGCGCGATCAAGTTTCAGGCATATGAATACGCTTTCGGCATTCTTACCTACTGCTAGTTATACTCAAAGAACTGATACCACAAACCATCAAGCAAGGATTTGAATGTAGCTCTATGAGTTCTGGCGCCCATTAAGATGCACCAATCATTGAGGTTCTCTGAGTATAAAAAAACGCTGTTGCTTCCCATGTCAAAACTCAACGATCTAATATCGTGCTTTACTGCAAATTGGATCAAATCAATAACGGTGTCAGTTTGGAGTACGTCATTACCATTTGACGCCTGAGTTAAGCTTAAATTGAAAGGAAGAATCCCAATTGTAAAGTTTGATATCGCTAATTCAGATAGTGGCTGCGCCATAATTTCAATAAGAAATTTCTGAACACTTTCGCTGTCGGACTCAGTATTTCCAGTCAATAGCTGTCTATTTAACGACTCTAAAATGTCGCTTTCAATCGATAACATAGTGCTTGCTAACGCAACGGCGAAGGGCCGACCGTCCACAAATTTACAAAATACTGAGTTGTATTGCGTCCAGTTTGATCGATTATTTGGTTAGGTGGTTTCCTCATTAAATTTTATCCATATGAACTTTAAATTTTGGGTAAAGAATCACTGCTATCAAGATTGCTACAGGCAATAAAATATAAAAAACTGTTTGATTCTCACTTAAGACAAAAAAATATCGCGCAGTTCCAGCAACGACTGTAGCCCAAAATACACTCGCAACAAATACAAAACAAAATAGCCTGATACTTCGACGCACAGCATTCGAGCAGAATGGCAGCACGATAATAAAACCCAATAACATCCAATTATTCCACTGCATTATCGTTCTCTTCGTATCCACAGTTTGCGCAAAATGAGGCTTGTGATGTGCGGAATAGATGACCGCATTTTTTGCATTCGGGCCCCCAATTGAGATGCCTGTGATGATTGATTGTATCGAAGTGCACGCCATCCACACCAGTCATTTCAAAGAATTTCTTTGTAGCTTCAGGTTTACAGTTCGCTCTTGCTGTCGCCAAATCGCACTTGTGTTCTTCACGGTAGCTTTTTATAGCTTGAATCGCACCTGCAAGAAGCGGCGATACTTGATTCCACTCTTCTTCGTCTAAGAACGGCATGTTTGCTTTACACTTCCAGCAATAGTAAGTCCTCATGTCCTTAGGATGCCTAACGTCAAAGCCGCCCGGCACGTAGCAACCACCGCGAAGACATCCTTCTGTTGAGTGTCAGTGCCGAGCGAAATGTTATGAGTCACTGACGGTCTCCATGGATACCGCCAAAAAAGTGATGCCTGGATCTTGTTCGAAATTTTTCACTTCAATTCGTGCAGAGTCCCACTGGCGATCGGAAATGTCTACAATCGCCATTCCAGACAAGGAACCATTAAATCCTTCATCTATTCGCAGATTAGACACACCTGAAAAGCGCAGATGCCGATTTCTTCCTGGGCCTTGGGCAACTAACTCAATGTAACTGTCTTTCCAAGACTGCCAGTCGATGCGGTAATGGAAGTCAACGAGCGACATATTGCCAAAGTCTGCAAAAAGTACAGCATCATTCATACATTTCCCCGTGACTCATAACTTGTACTAAAGTGATAAAAACCGACGTTAACACATTCTTAAATCTTCATCAACAAAGTTCTCAATCTCACAAAACCCGCGCCACATCTTGCTCTTTTTTTGCTATACCTATCTCAAGACAGGTATATCTAAGCGAGCTATCGCCGCTGCTTCCAATATTGTTGGCACAAGATCTTTTTACGACACAAATTGTGATCAGAAGATGTTCTAGGCAATAGAATTTACAGTAATGTCAACTTTACTTTTAAGAGTGATTTTCATCACAAGCTCGTTGCCTCTCAAAAACATGACGAACGCTTCGAATTCATATATGCACATCAGCAGATTCTATAGATAGCCTTGATAGCAAACCCAAAACTTCCTCGATACTTTAGCGCCAAGGCTTAAGCGGAATGACAAGCTGACTATCCGAAAACCATTTGATCTCTAAAGGCTCTTTACCATCCTCGCTTGTCTCATCGCTGACGTCTTTTCCTGTTCCCATATTGACTTGCGCGTTTGGGTTCTTGTTCACGTCCAGCACCATGACCAGTCGACTGCCGGGTGGGAGTAGTTTTGCGGTCATTCGCGCATTCACAATCGGCACTTGCGTTTTCTTTCCTGGTGTCAGTAGCTTGCGTACCGACATATCGTGGGCGTAGCTGGCGCGACTAATATAGTAATTGAGAAAAACGACTTCTCCTTCAGGCGATATTGCATAAAAATTGTAGCCAATGTCCACGTCGCGTTTGTTAATGGCTATTGAAAAGTAGCCGGTGATGCTTCCCGCTAGTTGCATTGCTTCCGTCAATGGCTCGGTGATAAACACGAGCCCATTACTTTTTGGCAGCTGCTTATGAATCAGTGGCCACATACCAGCTTCATTATTGTTCGTGTTTCGATCGGCCAAATCCACTGTTTGCGAGACAAAACCGAGCGTATGCGGCTTGCTTTTCGACAGTTGATAGTGGCCATCCTTATCTTGGGTCGTATTCAGATAAAAGTGCTGCGCCTCTTGGTTTAATTTCTGTAATGATGGATGGTGCTGCCAAGTGTTACTGCCCATCAGTTGATAATTCACTTTGTCTTTTAGCAGTGAAGGACGCGGCTTGTTGTGGAGCACATAGTCAAACCATTGAAAAGTGATTTCTTCGGTGTCTTTTTCTAAGGCGACAGGATCGAGTTGGTAATTACTATGATGAGAATACGGCACACCTTGCGCCGTGCCGTGGTTATACGGGCCGATCAATAAAGTGTGATTCGCTTGTGGATGGAATTGGTAGTGCTGCTTCAAAAAATCGATGGCTGAAATTTGCCCACCATCGAAGTAGCCAGTGATCGATAACACAGGGATGCCAATCTTCTTATAGTCATTTTTGTAGGGCAGCATTTGTTGGTAATAGTCGTCATAGTCAGGATGATTAAGCCACTTCTGAAACCACGGATTAGGCTTGCCTTCAATTTTGTCGATATCTCGAAAAGCGCGCCCGCTCTTATACAAAGTCACAAACACATCATCCCAATACTTCCTATCGGCATAGACAGAATGATCCATGGTTTTGTTGTTTGTCACATGAAACGCCCATTGATAATTGGGAGTGATAAAAATATTGTTCTCGATGGGCAGACCCGTCAAAGGATTCGCGGCTGCGTAAGGTACAATGGTTTTTAATGCGGGGTGCATGTGTTTGGCAGCGGCCCACTGCGTGAATCCTAAATAACTACCGCCATACATCGCCACGCGACCATCGCTCCAGGCTTGTTGTGTAATCCAATCTATAACTTGCGTCGCATCTTCGCCGTCTTTTTCCCATGGAATGATGTCATCTGGGCTGAGTCGCTTTCCGCGCGTATTGGCAATCACACCGACGTAACCGTGCGCTGCTGCATGGATCGCTGTCTTGATGTGCCAAGCTTCATCGGCGTAAATAGAAAACTGAAAAGCGGCAGGACGCTTACCAGCGTTTTGCCTTGGCCTCACTACCACTGCCGATAAACTCACGCCCGATTTTGTCTTGATCAGCACATTCGGTTCAATCACATAGCGCTTCTCATTTTCAGCCGACAAGACTTGATTTCCTATCGCTAAAATACGCTCATAAACCTTGTAGAGCTGATAGTTGGTCACGAGCTTGACAATGTCCTTCTTCTCAATTGTCGCACCAGACTGAAGCTGTTTAAACAGGCCCAACATAAAGTCCTGCCCCATTTCTAATGACCAGCCTAAGCAATAGCTCACTTTGTATAAGTCTTCGTTTGAAAAAGCACCCAGTTTTGTCGTCATCAAAATCAAGAGTGCTTGCGCATCAATCTGATCAGGCTTAGGCGAGGCTTGCCTAAGCCATGCATCGCTTGAGTAATGAAAATAGCCTAAGGGATTTTTTTGTTTGGCGATGAGCTCATGCGTCTGTTGAAAATCGCCTAAGAAAGAAGCGATGGCGATTTTGTCGTCATCCCTACTCGCATCATCAGTACCTAGCTTCGATTGCTTTACCAAATCATTCAGTTCATGTCGAAAATGATCTGACTGCAATAAATAGTAGGCATCCGCTCTTTGCTCCATTTTTGCGTCAGCTAGGCTAGCGGGCTTTGGATAGGTTTCACTAGACCAGGCTTGTCCAACGATCATGACTTGCATAATCAGCACGATGAATGCCATGATCGTGGATGGCTTTAGTTGTCTCATATGTTTACTCCATGTTGGTTGAAGTGAACGATCATAAAAAAGCACCACAAAAATGTCGTGACGCCAACATTACTTTTCATGACTTTTGATGACTTGGGCGGTTTTTCGCGAATTCCTCATATGAAGCAGGCGCACAAAGCATGCTGAACGTGATATTTTTCTAACTAAGAACATCTCTACACCCAAAAATTCATGCGCTGGCAAATCGAACAATTCCTTTTTTGCGATCAACAACAAACCTTGAGCAGCAACGAGCAGGTACAGCAGCTTGAACCGATGGCAGTCGAGTTGTTAAGTTATCTCTGCCAACATCCAGATAGCATCGTCAGCCGAGATGAGCTGATCAACTCGGTTTGGCTTGGTCGGCTAGTGACCGATAGCGCGGTGAATAAAGTCGTCACCAAGCTCAGAAAATATTTTGACGACGATGCCAAAAGCCCGCGCTTCATCGCGACTTTTCCAAAGAAAGGCTATAAGTTCATCGCGCAAGTTCGCGCTATTGAGACCCACAAGCCCTTCGCAGACATCACAGAAGTTGGCCAGCCAGAAGCGGATCAAATGGATACCGCGAGCATGGATAAAAACGAGCATTCAAAGCAATCCGCCACAGTAGAAAGTTCACGAAAGTCATCCCGCAAATTTGAGTGGGCAGCCGCTGCCATGTTAGTGATTGCGAGCTTCATTGGTTTGGTTCAATTTATCTCAATGAAGCAAACAGCTGCGCCCACCACGAGCACCAAATCGCTGGCACTCACGCGTGACGCTGGTGCCGATGTATTCCCTAGTCTGTCACCTGACGGCGCGCTGTTAAGTTATGTCGAAGTGCGCGATAACAAAATGATACTCAAGGTAAAAAGACTTGCTGACGAAAGCGTCTTTATCATTGACCATGGCGAAGCAAAAACGACCTCGATTGGCCCCGCCGATTGGAGTGATGACGGCACGCAGATCGTCTATTTGGTCACCACACCCGAATCCTGCCAATACTTCATCCGAACTGTTCAAGGACCATCGTTTTCCGAACCGCAACTGATTCACAACTGCCCGGTTGGCAGCTATGGAAAAATAGAATTCACTCACGATGTGAATAAACTGATTTACGCCGAAGCGGAGGGGCGCAATGCGCCTTACTCTTTATTTGAATTCAATCGACAAACTGGAAACAAACGCCGACTTCCCCAGCCTGAATTAGTCATCGCTGGCAATAGTCAGTTTGACCTTCATCCAACACAAAATAAGCTATTGATCTCCTCTCCCGACAAACAACAATGGGAAGGTTTTTATGAACTCAATTTAGATAGCGACGAACTCAAGCTACTGTTCAAACTCGATGCCTATATTTGCTGTGGCATTTGGAGTCAGCAAGGCGATCGCGTGATTTTGATGGGCGAACATCCGGCAAATCAATTACTCAGTTACGATTTAGTCGGCAAGAATGCCTACCCGATTTATTCTGGAAGTTTAAATTTAAGAGCGCCAACACGACATAGCAACGGCAAGGACTACCTCTTTCCTGCTGGCGAATCGAATCAAAACATTCTCCAATTTCGCTTTGATACACAAAACTCAGAAGAGCTGGTAACGAACTCAGTCGATGACAGACTTGCGACTTTTTCAGAAAAAAATCAAACCCTGGCGTTCATTAGCTTAGCCACTGGCGGCGAGGAAATTTGGCTGCAGCAGACCGTATCCAGTATCGCATCCAATAGCGCAAACAATGCCGCAAAAAGACTCAGTCAATTTAACGACGGCAGACACTACATTGACCTGCAATGGCGACCCGATGGCAAGCAATTGCTGGCTCTAAGTCTGAATGAAATTCATCTCATCGACGCCATCTCAGGGCAGTGGTCTAAAGCGAAATTACCGCAAAGAGAAATGCGCGCAGTTTCATTCAAAGACAATCAAACCATCGCCTTTAGCATCAACGTCAATGGTAAGTGGCAAATCAACTACTACCATCTCGACACAGACACCACTTCGGTAGAAAAAGACGAATGGCAGTATGTGAAATTTTCTGAGCAAGATGACGACACACTTTGGATCGACCAAATAGGCGATCTCTATGCAGGAAATACACCCAAAAAAGTGTTGGAACTTGATACGCAAAAAATCGACTGGCTATCAGGACGCGTCTTCAACATCCAAAAACATGGCGACGCTTGGTACTGGCAACACCGCGCCAATCATCGTTTACAACTCTTGCAAAAGAAAGCCCATCAATCACCAAAAGTCATCGTAACCACAGACAGCTATCATTTCAATGTGAGTAAGGCTGGCGTTTACTATCATCAATCGCCGCCGCAGAATATTGATATTTATAGAACGGTGACGATGCATTAAAGGATTTATTTTTCAGTGTAGTTTTGGAGTATGCGATCTGAAGTAGCGTTGACATTAGAAGTTAGTAGATCAAACTCTGCAAGCGAAGAAATGTATAAAAATCTGAAAAATTTATACATGACGACTCAAATAGATATAGAGATTTCAGTTTTCTATACATATCCATCAAACGCCGCCAAAAAAGTTTGCAGTCGCTATAGTAAATTTCATGCAATACACTGACATGAAAGAGATTCATTTCAAAGCAAACAATGATGCAGAAATTTGGCGAGCAGAACCGAATCCAAAGTCGAAGTCAAACACTCACATTCTTCCTTACATTTGATTTTCCATTCAACTAAAGTCGTCAACCAAGAATGCCGAAGCGTTCAAATCAACACATTCATCATCATTCCGGCACTAGATTTCATGTATTTGATTTAATTTATTATTCCGTCAGTTGCTATTCATTAATTCATCAAGGTCCACAGCCTGAGAAATTTGCATGTGGCGGCAGAGCGCAATCTAGATTGTCAACACTATTTTCGTTGCCGTTAATCTACCGTCAAAATCCTTGGGTATTCGCGATTTAAGGTTACTGCTAGTACTCACCTCGGGAGACTCCGCCGCGCTATATGCTTACTTCCAATTCGTAGCGACTGCACACATTCGGCTACAGGTTTTAGGACGAGCCAGTATAAAACTGATGTAGAAGAACCAATCTCAAAGAATGTCTTACATTCGCCGATATCTCCCTCTGCGAGGGATAAAAGCGAATCAAGGACGGACATTGACGATCTTTGGAATCAAAACGATTTCATTAACTACCATATCGCAGTGCGTCGACCAATAATGAAAATGCGGGTGATGACTGGCGGCGACTTGGGTAATACAAGTGATACCCTGAAAAAGTCGGCCACCAATCTTCTAGCACGGGCTTGAGTAGCCCTTTGTCGATTGGCTCCCGCACCAAATCCTCCAGCATATACGCCAGCCCCATTCCAGACACCGCAGCATTGAGCAATTGCGATGCGCCATTGACGGTCAGTTGGCCATCGACACGCACGTTCAGTTCTCGTGAACCTTTCTTAAACTCCCAAGCGTACAACCCGCCGAGTGTGGGCAAGCGCAGATTGATACACAAGTGTTCCTTTAAATCCTGTGGCGTTTTGGGTGGAGGATACCTCTCGAAATACACAGGTGACCCGACCAGTGCCATGCGCACGTCCGGCCCAATGCGAACAGCAATCATGTCCTTGGCTACCTGCTCACCTAAGCGTATTCCAGCGTCATACCGTTGTTCAACGATATCGACCAGTCGGTTTTCCGAATTAATTTCTATCTTAATGTCTGGATAATCTGGTAGTAGCTTCGCTAGTTTGGGTAGGAGAACCCAGTTGGTAGCATGTTCTGATGCCGTAATGCGAATAGTGCCGGCAGGTCTGTCCCGCAATTCACTCAATGACGCAAGTTCGAACTTTATCTCTTCAACCCTAGGTGCAACCGTCCGCACTAAACGCTCACCCGCTTCTGTGGGCACGACTTTCCGGGTCGTACGCGTTAACAAACGTATGCCCAGCTTGGCTTCCAGTTCCCTAACTGTCTGACTTAATGCTGATTGGGATATGCCAAGCTGAGCTGCGGCTTTGGTAAAGCTGCCTTCCCTAGCCACGGCGATGAACGCCAGCAAATCGTTTAAGTTTTCACGTGCCATTAATAAGTATTCCTTATAAGTTCATGCAAATTATATCGTCTAATCAAATGACTGCTTATTGGTTAAAGTATCTATCACTAAGCTTGTCAAACCGATTCAATAAAGTTTCGAAATGGAATGTCTTGGAATAAAAGGTTATTCCATGCAGAAACGAAAACTGAGATCCAGATGCAGTGCAAGCCTTCTCCGACGTGGAAGCTTCCGCAAAATCCTAATTTGCCATATGACGAGATACGTGCCCAAGAGCCAAGCTTATATAGAGAGGAATCGAAAATGAAACATGTCACTTTAAATAACGGAAACAAAATGCCAATTCTTGGATTTGGGGTGTTCCAAATCCAAGACGCAAAGGAATGCGAACGCTGTGTTAT
This sequence comes from Undibacterium sp. GW821-FHT11H02, assembly GCF_058808015.1. Taxonomy (NCBI): domain Bacteria; kingdom Pseudomonadati; phylum Pseudomonadota; class Betaproteobacteria; order Burkholderiales; family Oxalobacteraceae; genus Undibacterium; species Undibacterium sp. GW821-FHT11H02. The sequence goes on from NZ_JBXARG010000010.1 coordinate 129,585, forward strand.
TGACGCCATCGAGACTGGTTATCGCTTAATCGATACGGCCGCTTCTTACCTTAATGAAGACGCCGTGGGCCAAGGTATTAGGAACTGTGGCATTGACCGCGACAGTCTTTTTGTCACGAGCAAGCTATGGGTGGAAGACACTGGCTATCACCGCACCAAACAAGCCATCGATAAGTCACTGTCTCGGTTGCAGCTGGAATATCTGGATCTGTACTTGATTCATCAACCGTTTGGCGATGTCCATGGATCATGGCGCGCAATGGAAGAAGCGCATCGGGAAGGCAAACTCCGCGCGATCGGCGTGAGTAATTTCCACTCAGACCGATTGATGGACATCATCGCGTTCAATGAGATAAAGCCTGCGGTCAATCAAATCGAAATCAATCCATTCCACCAACAAGTCGAGAGCGCGTCCTTCATGCATAACAACAGCGTGCAAGCACAAGCTTGGGCTCCCTTTGCTGAGGGCCGGAATAACCTCTTCCAAAACGAAGTACTTACGTCCATCGGTGCAAAGTATGGCAAGTCTGTAGGACAAGTCGTGCTGCGCTGGCTGATTCAACGCGAGATCGTGGTGTTGGCCAAATCAGTAAAGCGTGAGCGCATGTGGGAAAACATGGACGTCTTTGATTTCGCGCTCGATAGCGATGACCAAGCCCTAATTGCCCAACTAGAAACAGGTCATAGCAGCTTTTTCTCGCATCGCGACCCCGCGATCGTCAAATGGATGAGCGAACGACACCTCGGCACCTGAGATTTGACGCAATCTCGTTTAACAGAAAGAGGCCAAAATGAAATTACCTACCGCCGCACTCATTGCCTTCATATCAATTGCATCACTATCTTTCGCCGAAGACGTGATACGCATCAAAGTTATGCGCGCCGGCACGCAAGCATCCACTATCGGCCCAGCAGAACACTTTACGGGCAAGGTACGAGTCGATTCACGATTTCAGGGAACCGATCCAGCCCGTATTGGAGGTGCGACGGTGTCATTTGATCCCAGCGCTAGGACAGCTTGGCATACACATCCTCTCGGTCAGACACTGATTGTTACAACCGGCACTGGACTGGTTCAGCACTGGGGTGGACCGATTCAGGAAATCAGACCCGGCGATATCGTATGGATCCCGCCCGGAGTCAAACATTGGCACGGCGCCTCGCCAAGCACGGCGATGTCACACATTGCCATCGTGGAATCGCTGAACGGCAAGACGGTCACTTGGATGGAAAAGGTCAGCGATGCGCAATACACCGCTAAGCCGGAATAGTCCTTCGACTGCCTAGCAAATTATCAAGATAGCAAAGGTGCTCAAATGAGAAATAAAGGTTTCAACAAAAACCAATGTGCTTGGTTTGGCGCATTCACATTTGCTTTGTCTTTGGCGATGCTTGGAGTGCTTGTGATGACCACGTCCGCTGTCGCTGCAGACTACAAGAAAAATCCATTTATGCTTGTATACGACGGCGCCATCACGAAGAATGAGCCTGGAAAAGTCAATATACACTCGGTTAGGTACAAGCTTAATGGCATAAATATTAGCGCGAACGTTTATACGCCAGCAAATTATGATCCGCAGAAAAAATATCCTGTGATCGCTGTGGCACATCCGAATGGCGGGGTGAAGGAGCAAGTTGCTGGGTTATATGCCCAGCGACTTGCGGAGCTTGGCTATATCACGATCACGGCAGATGCTGCATATCAGGGCGGGAGCGGCGGAGAGCCACGCAATGTGGATAAACCCGCGCACCGTATCGAGGATATTCACGGCATGGCGGATTTTATCGCCGGTTATCCCGGCGTGGATACAGCGAATCTAGGACTACTCGGTATCTGTGGCGGCGGCGGATACGCATTGTCTGCTGCGAAAAGCGATAAGCGCTTCAAATCGATTGCGACACTGAGCATGTTCAACTCTGGACGGGTCCGTCGTAATGGCTTCCAAGATTCGCTACTCGACTCAATTCAGCAAAGGATGCAACTTGCTTCTCAGGCCCGTGTTCAAGAGGTGGCTGGCGCAGCAGTACGCTATTCGGGGGACTCTAAGCTAACAGATGAACAGATCGCGAAATTAGCTTTTGATTTGTATCGACAAGGGTATGAATATTATTGGAGGACACATACGCATCCTAACTCGACCTTTAAATACACCGCGAGCAGTTTGCTGGACTTGATGCGCTGGGACGCGACCGACCAGATCAATCTAATCAACCAGCCGCTACTGATGATTGCAGGCAGCAAAGCCGATAGCCTTTACATGACCGAAGAAGCGTTTTCTAAGGCCACGGGGAGTCAGGATAAAGAACTATTTAAGATTGACGGGGCGACGCATATCGAAACCTACTGGATTCCCCAATATGTAGATTCCGCGCTTGGTAGGCTAAGCGTCTTCTTTGCCCGAACCCTTTCATTCAAAGTAGAACCAAAGACAAGTAAGGCAAGGTAAACCTAACTGTAATTCCGCCCTCATTTGCCATTCAAGGGCACAATGTAGGGAGGTCTTTGCAAATGGGTACGCCGCCAACATGAATATCTAATAGAACGGAGAGCCGATGAATGTTATGCAAGCCCAAATAAATCGCAAGATCACGGCGCTAAACTTTGTGTGCGCCCTGACCATAGGGATGACGCTTGCACCCAGTCACGCTGCTGAGGTGGCGCTCACCAAGCAAGCGTCGACGACACAGCGTGTCTCTGACACACTATCGGTCAAACAGCAAACTATTCCTTTGATCGCTGCCTACATGGCAACGAGCGATATGACTAAGCTCAACGCCGCCTTGACTCAGGGACTTGACGCAGGCCTGAGCATCAGCGAGATAAAGGAAGTCCTGGTGCAACTTTATGCCTATGTCGGATTTCCTAAAAGCCTTAATGCGCTCGGTGAGTTGTTAAAAGTCGTGGAAGCACGCAAACAGCGAGGTATTCAGGATGAAATCGGGCGCGAACCTAGTCGCCCAATACCTACTGGTGATGAGCTGATTGCAGTCGGCAAGGCCAACCAAACTCGCATCTCTGGTAGTCCGGTGGTGGGTCCTGTGATGGATTTTGCCCCCATCATTAACCAGCTTCTGCAAACCCATTTGTTCGGTGACATTTTTGAGCGCGATAACCTCGATTGGCAGAGCCGAGAATTGGCGACCGTCGGTGCGCTAGCAGCCACACCGGGCGTCGAGGCACAGTTGCGTTCTCACATGCGGGCTAGCATGCGAGTGGGTCTGACGGCACGGCAATTAAACGAGGTGGTCGAGATTTTGGCAAAACACCTTGATGAACCAACGTCCAAACGTGCGCGTGCGGCACTAATTCAAGCAGTTAATTACACATTGGGAGGTTGACCATGAGATTTGCGAACACGATACCGGCGCTAATGATGCTTATCGCGCTTAACGCCTGTACTACTCTTTCCGCAGGCTCAGGTAATTCTACTGAGCCCCTAGTTCTTCAGCAACAAGGTAGCTTCGCCGTAGGAGGTAAAGTGGCGAGCATTGCTGGCACGTACAACAATAACAACCCGACCGCTCAAGGTCAGACCTTCCACGGTGATCATCTCTACGCCTTCTACCAAGTCCCGCAGCGTCCTCGACCTTTACCCATCGTTATGTTGCATGGCGCATTCCAGTCGGCGCGTAGCTGGGAAACCACATCAGATGGCCGCGAAGGTTTTCAAACGATCTTCCTGCGTAGAGGTTACTCTGTCTATCTCGTCGATCAGCCACGCCGCGGACGGGCTGGCAACAGCACCGTAGGGACAAGCATTGAGCCAACACCACTTGATCAACTATTTTTCGATCAGTTTCGAATCGGCAAGTGGCCGAATTATTTCGATCACGTGCAGTTCGACAACAAGCCTGAGACGCTAAACCAGTTCTTCCGCTCAGTCACACCAAATACAGGGCCATTCGATGTTGACGTGATCTCGGACGCAATGGCGGCGCTATTCGAAAAGACCGGACCCGGCATCTTGTTCTCACATTCGCAAGCGGGCGGGCCGGGTTGGTTGACGGCGATCAAAACCAAGAACGTCAGAGGTATCGTTGCGTTCGAACCGGGGAGTGGCTTCATCTTTCCCGAGCACGAGCTGCCGAAAGAAATGCCAAGCGCAGCAGGAATATTGAAGCCAGAGAAGGTGTCTCTAGAAGATTTCAAAAAGCTCACCAGAATTCCGATTGTCATCTATTACGGTGACAACTTTCCGGTGGAACCGACCACGGAACGTGGGCAAGACAACTGGCGGGTACGCCTCGCCATGGCAAGAATCTGGGTAGACGCCATCAACAAACACGGCGGCGACGCCCAACTGGTTCATCTGCCAAAGATAGGTATACGGGGCAACACGCACTTCATGATGTCCGATTTAAACAATATCCAGATCGCCGATCAAGTATCGAAATTTTTGGTTGAGAAAAATTTAGACTGAACCAAGAAGCGGAGATAGCTCGCTAAGATTAGAGTGGAATGGTCTGCTGTTGCTCGAACATCCAAAAGCAAATCTTGGATGTCCGCATCTGGCCGATGGAGTTGAAAATTTGTGAGAGATATTTGAACAAACACCGGAAAAATAAAGCGATCCAACTTGGGAGAGTTTTCTTCCTAAGTTGGATCAATTTTTTCGCGGAGGAAATCAATAGTAGTCAATTATCCAAAATTAATACGTCATCTATATCTGAAACTAATTGCTGTTGGCACATAATCCAACTCATGCATGACACTGCTATTCCACCGTCACACTCTTAGCCAAATTCCTAGGCTTATCCACATCCGTCCCACGCGCCAACGCCGTGTGATACGCCAACAACTGCAAAGGCACGGTATGCAAAATCGGGGACAGCATGCCGTAGTGTTCGGGTAGGCGGATCACGTGCACACCTTCGCTTGGTGTGATTCTAGAGTCAGCGTCGGCGAAGACGTAGAGTTCACCGCCACGGGCGCGGACTTCTTGCATATTCGATTTGAGTTTTTCGATCAATGTGTCGTTTGGTGCGACGGTGACTACTGGCATGTCTTTCGTCACTAAGGCTAGTGGGCCGTGTTTGAGTTCGCCTGCTGGATACGCTTCTGCGTGGATGTAAGAAATCTCTTTGAGTTTTAATGCGCCTTCGAGCGCAATGGGGTAATGCAAACCCCGGCCTAAGAACAAAGCATTTTCTTTGCGGGCGAATTCGTCTGCCCAGGCGATGATTTGTGGTTCTAGTGCGAGCACTGCGGTGATCGCGACCGGTAAATGGCGCAGGGCTTTGATGTGATCTTGTTCTTGTGTTTCGCTCAAACGACCTTTGCTTTGTGCGAGTGTGAGTGCTAACAAGAATAAGGCGGCTAGCTGGGTAGTGAACGCTTTGGTCGACGCCACGCCAACTTCAACACCAGCACGCGTGATATAGGCCAGCTCGCATTCGCGCACCATGGCGCTAGTGGCAACATTGCAAATCGTCAGACTGTGCGGCATGCCGAGTTCACGTGCGTGTTTGAGTGCTGCTAGTGTGTCTGCGGTTTCACCACTCTGTGAAATGGTGACGACTAAACTCTTAGGATTGGGCACGCTGTCGCGGTAGCGATATTCACTGGCGATTTCTACATTGACCGGAATTTTAGCGATCGACTCTATCCAATATTTGGCCGTCATGCCGGCGTAGTAACTGGTGCCGCAAGCGAGAATTAATACATTGTCGATCTCTTTGAATACGCGGTAGGCTTTGTCGCCAAATAGCTCAGGCATGATGTTGGTGATGCCTTCTAAGGTGTCGCCTAATGCACGTGCTTGTTCGAAGATTTCTTTTTGCATGTAGTGACGATATGGGCCGAGTTCTGCGGCACCTGTGTGGGCGTGCACAGTGCGTACTTCGCGTTCGACTTGTTTGCCATTCACATCGACAATCCACACGCGTTGCAATTGCAAATCGACGACATCGCCTTCTTCTAAATAAATAATTTGGTCTGTTGTGCCTGCTAATGCCATTGCATCGGAGGCTAAGAAATTCTCGCCTTTACCTACACCCACGATTAATGGCGAACCTTGACGTGCACCGACCACGCGATGTGGTTCGTCGCGGCAAAATACGGCGATTGCATAGGCACCAGTTAAGCGTTTGACCGCTTGTTGTACGGTGTCAAATAAATCGCCGCTATATAAATGATCGACTAAGTGGGCGATGACTTCGGTGTCGGTTTGACTCTCGAATACATAGCCCGCTTGAGTTAGCTCGGCACGTAGCTCTTCGTGGTTTTCAATAATGCCGTTGTGGACTAGGGCGATACGCGCGTTATCACCATTGCGAGAGAAATGCGGATGCGCATTCGCCGAGGATGGCGCGCCGTGAGTCGCCCAGCGCGTGTGCGCGATGCCGGTAAATCCTGCCAAACCAGTTTGCTCTACTTGGGCTTGCAACTCGGCCACGCGTGATGTGCTGCGCGAACGCTGTAATTTGCCATCGACATGCAAGGCCACGCCGCATGAATCATAGCCTCGGTATTCAAGGCGCTTGAGACCTTCCAATAAGATAGGAGTGATATTACGTTGTGCTACTGCGCCGACGATGCCACACATAGAGACCTCTGCTGAAGATAAAAAGCCAAGATAGGCTGAATACTGAGCATGCTAATCGAGTCGACGTGAAATTTCCTTTCAAAATTTATGTAAAAATGCTTAAATGGATCACCACCATTATTCAATGCATAGAAATTTCATTGGAACTACTATTTTGAAATTTTAAGTCACAAAAACCTATCCACCTATGACAAATTTAGATGAACTTGATAAACGCATCTTGCAAACCTTGCAAGTCGATGCATCGCTCAGCAATCACGAACTAGCTCAACGGGTACATGCCTCGCCACCAACTTGCTTACGCCGCGTGAACCGTTTAAAAAAAGAAGGCGTGATCGCTAAACAAGTGACGATCTTGTCGCCCGAAAAAGTCGGTGCAGGCTTGACCGCGATTGTTGAAATCACGCTCGATCATCAGGCGACGGAACATCAAATCGCGTTTGAGCAATTGGTGGCGAAAGAAATCGCGGTACAGCAATGTTATAGAGTGTCACCGGGACCGGACTTTGTGGTAATCATACAAGTGGCGGATATGGCCGCCTATCATGCGCTGGCGCATCGCTTATTTGCGACGCAATCGAATGTTCGCAATGTGCGCAGTTTCTTTTCTATTTCACGTAGCAAATTTGAAACACAGGTGGTGATCGCGTAAAGAGGCGCAAGACAAAGCCATACAAAGAAATTGACCCGTCTTGCCCTCTTCGGTTGCTTCGCCATTGCACCGCACTTGATCTAAGTACTTGATTTAAGTACTTGATTTATGCATTGGAATTACGCAAGGATACTAACTAGCTTTTGACTCTTTCCAGCGCTTCAAAATACTTGCTTCCTGCTCTGATGTGAATGCCATTTTCACGCGACCATTTTCTGCGCCCAATTGTGTCTTATACCAAGCTAAGGTATCGGTCACAGTTTGCTCAACCGGACGAAAACGCATGCCAGTTTTTACCGCACGGGCATTGCTCCAGGTGTGAAAGCCTTTTGAATTACCGTAGTAAGGCGACCAGATAGGAAACTCAATATCAGTTTGTTTATCCATAAATTCACTCGGTATCCAGGTGACATTGCTACTCGCATTAGTCGCTTTTTTACACGCCTCGATGACGCGTCCCCATGGCATGGTTTTTTCAGGGCCGAGCGCATTAAACTTGCCTGTCGTTTGATTTTCAACCACCAACACTAACCACTCTGCGAGATCTCTCACGTCAATAATCTGAAATGGCTCCGTCGGTGCGCCAGGCACGGCAATTTCACCACCTTTATCGAAACGCACTGGCCAGTATGTAAAGCGTCCGGTCGGATCATCAGGCCCTACGATATAGCCAGGGCGAACAATCGTGGTACGACCTGGCAAGGCTTTTTCTGCAGCTTGTTCACAGGCTGCTTTTAAACCACCATAATTTTCAAAATTCTTCCCCATTTCTTCCACAGCCGGGTTCGACAACACTGCCAGCGGCGTATCTTCATCACCGTGCATGGGCACGGGTTCTTTATAGCAGCTGATACTAGAAATATAGATGTACTGCTTTACGCGAGGCGCCAGCAATTGTGCTGAAGCGCCGACCATACGCGGATAATAACCAGAGTCATCGATGACCGCATCCCATTCACCTGTCTCTAGCGACTTGATACCTTCACCTTTATTCGGATCACGATCACCTTGGCGTTTTTCGATATTCGGGAATAAGCCAGGACGCGTTTTACCACGGTTGAATAGGGTCAGGGTATGGCCGCGCGCAGTCGCTGCAGCAACAATGGCGGGGCCAAGAAAACCGGTACCGCCCAAGACCAAAATACGTTTCGGTGCGCTTGCTGGCTCGGCGGAATAGACAGGTGCGCTAAACGTATTGGCGGCACTTGCTATCCCCGACATACCAACCGCACTTGTGAGACCCGCAGCAGCACTTAACTGCATAAATTGACGACGTGAATTTGACATGATTCGCTCCTTATATAAAAAATTACCCGAGCACAGACCCGCTCATTTCTTTAAACGGCGCCCGATAGCACCACCAACAAACAACCACACTGAGGAAGTCGATAAAGCGGCTACCGACATAGGCACAGCCAGCCATGCCAACAAACTTGGCAACCATACACCCAGCATATCGCCGCCGCGATACACAAAAGTATCAATAAACGCTTTTGATTTGTAACGTTCGTCAGGACCAAGATGAATATATAAGATCTCGCGCGCTGGTCTATCCACGGCATAGTGCAAGCCACGCCGCAGTACTTGTACAATTGCCAGAGCCACAAAGCCTGGCCAAATGACCAAGGCACCAAAACCGAGCATCGTAGTCAAAGGTAAAATCAGCAAGACACCCGATACACCTATGCCGCGCAGCAAACGACTGGTCACAAATAACTGCAAGCTCAAAGTAATGACGTTGCCCCACAAATCCATACGAGCAAAAGCCGCCGTGCGCTCCGCATTATCGACAAAACTCTTGGCAACAATATCTGCTTGCATCAGGTACAAAAAAGTCGAAGTCACTGCATACAGCAAGATGTATGCACAGATCATTTGCAAATAAGTCGACGACAAAATAGAACGCAAACCCTGCTTGTAATCTGGCCCCGGCTCTCTAACTTCTTGCTTACGATTACTCAAATTAAAATGCTTGGCCAGTCGCAACATGCAAAACACGGCCAACTCCAAACCTATGCAGGCCAATACCATCAGCCCAACTGGCTCCAGCTTGATTCCCCAACTTCCGCGACTTAGTGCTTCGGTCGTGGCGGCGCCAATAATCGCCCCTAAGCTGCCGCCCATAGAGATCATGCCAAACAGACGCTTACCTTGATCCTCACTAAATACATCCGTCATCAGGCTCCAGAAAATGGACACCACGAACAAATTGAAGACACTGAGCCAGACATAAAATACATAGCCAAGCACGGCACCGCCGTGTTCCGGCAAGAGATTGAACAGGACAACGAATAGCAGAAGATTTGCGGCAAAAAAATGACTGACAATAGGGATGAAACGACGACGCGCTAGTTTAGACACTAGCATTGCATAAATGGGATTGGCCAAGAACATAGCAAGCATAGTCGCGGTCATTAACCAAGGCAATTTATCAACCCCCTTGGCAATACCCATTGCTTCGCGTACCGGGCGCAAAAAATAAAAACTTAATAACAAAAAGAAAAAGTAAGCAGCAGCCCATAACAAAGCACGCCCTTCACCGGCTTGCAATAATACGAATTTGCGCCACCCGGAAGCGGTCACCGGCTGTGTCATATCAGTTGAATTCATGTCTACCCCATCACCAAAACACCCGCAGGCACTTTGATAATTTATTTTTGATTTTTTTTAAACAGCACTCTGCTTATGGATGAGCAAAGCTTGCGATTGGAGGCGCATTTGTGTTGGAAGTTCAGCTACAGGTCCTAAAAATAAGCAAATTTATTTATCGTCAAAACTGGAACTATCCACACTGAACAAGGTCTGCGCGCGCGTTATTTTTGGGAGATATTTAGATAAGGCGGCGATAGCCTGAGATCTGTCAGCATCAGAACTTTTGTCCCAAAATTCAAATACCCATACAAATTGGTATCAAAGCCAAGTCACTAAGCTAAGTCACTAAGCCCGGACTTCGACTTAGTACGCTAAAAATAACCAGATCATGTTATCAAGCTGAATTTGCAATTCATTTTGAGATGCAAGGCATGCCCACAATGTGTGCTCGACATGAAGGCCAAGACTTTATAGCTAAGCAAATCAGTAAAAAAAATGCACTAAACAGGCTTTGCACCACGTCAGCGTTTTAGTTCAAGTTATGAAAAAGTGATAGAACAAATAAGTTAAATGATTTAAATCATAATTTAACGTCGCATTTCAACGACAAAAATCTTATTTTCTCAGGGGGAAATATAAATTATTTCTTGACTATGACAAGATATACGATTTGTGAATGGTCGACATTACAAATCAAAATTGTATTTATATTTATTGTATTGATATGATTCTACCTGTCGCAACGATGCATGCAACAAGCACACAAAGTAGCGACAAATATTGAAATTAACTTATCTCAAACAAAGGAAATATTATGTTAAACGCATTCGTAGAAATCCAACTGGTAGTAACAATGGTCGCTGTTGTTGCTGTATTCTCTGCTTACTTCTTCGATTCTTCTACCAATTAATTGCTTAGCGATTTTGAAGATTATTAGTAAGGTCGTTAATAGTACAGTTCAAAGCACAATTAGTAGCAAAGCTGCAAATGCAGCAATAAAAATTAATGTGCGGTAGTCAGATTAGCAAATTCTAGTTGTAGATCGCAGTAGTGGTTCGCAACAGTGGATCAAAGCAGTATCGTAAAGCAGTCTATTAAAGTAGTACAACAAAGCAATAAGCTTGCAGCAAAGACCATCGTCGTAGGGATGCAAGAAGTATCCCGCCCAGAGTCTCAAGGGCACTATGACAGTTGTCTGACTAGGGGGATATTCTTCCCCCTGGCTAGTGGCAAGAATCCAAACAAATTCAACTCCCCCGTCAAACCTAACAGCAACTGACCCAATCAGCGAGCGCAGCCTTTTCCTAGTTCACCGTGTCTTCTGGGATTTACTTTTTGATTTTAACTGGGCGCTGCCAGCCTTCTACGGTTATTTGCTTGGCGCGCGACACTGTTAATTTACCTTCAGGCGCATCCTTAGATAAGGTTGTGCCAGCCCCTAAGGTCGCACCTTTGCCTACCCGTACCGGCGCTATTAATTGGCTATCACTACCAATGAAAGCATCGTCTTCAATCACGGTACGGAATTTATTCACGCCGTCGTAATTGCAGGTGATCGTCCCTGCACCAATATTGACACGACTACCTATAGTGGCGTCGCCCAGGTAGGCCAGATGATTGGCCTTGCTGTGCGCCGCAATTTGACTATTTTTGACTTCAACAAAATTACCAATATGCACGTCTTGCGCCAGCTCTGCGCCTGGACGCAAGCGGGCGTAAGGGCCAATCTGGCCTTTTTCCCCAACGACCGCCTCCTCTATGTGACAGAAGGGCTTGATGTCAGACCCCGCACCTATCTTGGCGTTTTTGATGACGCAATGGGCGCCAATTTTGACGCCATCGGCTAATTCAACTTGGCCTTCGAACACGCAACCTACATCAATCGTCACATCACGACCACAAATCAGATTGCCACGCACATCGATGCGCGTTGGATCGAGCAAAGTCACGCCCTGCTCTAACAAATTCAAGGCGATATTTTTCTGATGTACGCGCTCTAATTCGGCCAACTGTATTTTGCTGTTGACGCCCATGGTTTCCCATATCGCATCAGGTTGCGCCGATGTGACTGCTACGCCATCTGCCACCGCGCTAGCCACGATGTCGGTCAAATAATATTCGCCTTGCGCGTTTTGATTAGAGAGTTGACTTAACCATTTTTTCAATGCCGCTGTCGGCGCCACCATGATGCCTGTGTTAATTTCAGTCACGGCACGCTCTGTCTCGTTGGCATCTTTTTGCTCCACGATGCGACGAATTTTCCCGTCTTCACGAATGATGCGCCCCAAGCCTGTCGGATCCGTCATTTGTGCCGTCAGAATTGCTAATTGATCGACGCCAGCGGCCGCAAGCAGTCGCTGCAAACTGCTGGCACGAGTCAGAGGAACATCACCATACAAAATCAAAGTAGGTACAGCTTCGTCCAGATGCGGGATAGCTTGCGCCACGGCGTGACCCGTGCCAAGTTGTGGCTCTTGTTTAGCGAAAGCAATATCGTCCGCAGCCACTGCAGTCGGCACTTGCTCACCGCCATGACCGTAAATAATGCAAATCTTGGCTGCGCTTTTGCTCTGCAATTGCCGTGCAGTCTCAATCACGTGTTGCAGCATCGCTTTACCAGCAATGGGGTGCAAGACCTTAGGTAAATTCGATTGCATGCGTTTGCCCATGCCGGCAGCAAGAATAACGACGTTCATAAATTTTGTATAAGTAAGAAACTGGAAGGCGCAAGTCTATCACGCCGATCCGCCTTGGAGCATCAGCGCGGCGGTGTCATAATCCCGTATTCCATCGCATTGAATGTTCCACCATGACGCCAGAACTTAGAAAAGAAGCCTCAGAACTACAGCTCCATAAACGCGGCATACGCATCAATGTGCAACTGCATGTGATCGAAGCTGATGAGGAAGTTAAGTTGCGCAGCAAGCAGGAAGTCGAAGCCAGACTTTGGGCGCTGTGGGCAGTCAGCCAGGCAGGCGCGAGCGATAATCCTACAATAACTCGCGCGATCCACGAGTATCTGCGTCAACACGGTTTGCTTGAAGCCTTATCGGCTCAGGAATCCGACTTTCTCAGCCACCGATCTGAACCTGCGGAGCGTCGCCACATGTTTCGCGAGCGATTGCATGCCTTCCATTTTCTCGCTTGGTGCGCGGGCTTATTGGACAAAATTGATCTAAGCACGAAACCCATCAACAGCGCCCCCCTATTGCCATACTTTCCTGCAATCAGTGACTCCAAAGTAGAGCGCGAAGCAGCGCTACCCTTGACGGATGCGATCAAGTTGCGGCGCAAAGATGTCATTATGGACTGGTCAGATTTATTATATCGCCTGCATTGGGCGGTACGCCATGCCCAACTGAACAACAAACCCAGTCCCGGTAATATCGATAGTGCCATGGTCAGAGAATGGCATCAGGCAGTCAATTGGATGTGCTGCTACGACGATGAAGCCGACTGGGACAAGGTCAGTACGGAGACCACGGCATAAACCAGAAAAAGACAAACAGTAAACAAGGGAACCTTCACCCGCAAGACGGGTCTATCGCTGTGGATCACGAATTCCCCCGACCTGTTTGCTGCTGATTTTTCGCTTGCAAGGGGAAAGCGATGTAAAAAATTAAATAATTCGCTATAAGTAGCCCGGTTTACTACAACATCAACAAGGAAAACTATGAGACTGTCCCTGCGCCACAAAATCCCTATGGCTGTACTCATCGGTGCGCTCGTTGCCTGCGCCAGCGTAACGATCACCACTGTCAGCCTCGCCACTCCGGCCAGCGGCAAAGCCTCAAGCGAAGATGCCCTAGTCACGAAAGCTAAAGCGATACACAAACGTGTACTGACGCTCGATACACATAATGATATTGATATTAATAATTTCGGATTTTCTCGCAATTACTCACAAGATTTAGAAAATCAAGTCACTCTACCGAAAATGATTGCGGGCGGTTTGGACGCTTCATTTTTCATTGTCTACACCGGACAATCGACCGAGGCAGACGCTTTTGAAGCCGCTGGCTATAAACGTGCTTACGACAGCGCCATCAATATGTTTGAAGGCATACATCGCATGACCACGGTGCTCGCGCCCAGCCAAATAGAATTTGCGCACAGCGTTGCCGATGTCAAACGGATTTATGCCAAAGGTAAAAAAGTCGCCTTGATCGGTGTAGAAAATGCCTACCCTTTAGGTGACGAAAAAGTCGCTTTAAAACGCGTTAAACAATTCTACGAACGCGGCGCACGTTATATGTCACTCGCGCATCAAGGTCATAGCCAATTATCTGATTCGAACACTGGTGAAGCCATCGGTTGGAAGTGGAATGGTCTATCCCCACTCGGCAAGCAAGTCATCAGTGAAATGAACAAATGGGGCATTATGGTGGACGTATCGCATCCGTCCAAAGAATCGATGATGCAAACCCTGGCAATTACCAAAGCACCTATCATCGCCTCGCATTCATCTGTACGCGCTTTGTGTGATGTCAGCCGCAATATGGACGATGAACAATTGCTGGCACTGAAAGCCAACAATGGCGTAATCCAGATCGTCGGCTTTAACAGTTATTTGAAAACGGACTCAGCAGAACGTCGTGCCGCCATTAAAGTGGTGCGCGACGAATTTAACTTGCCGGGCAATGTGTCGCTTGTTGGCATACGTCGCGGCCCCGTCGGCGGCTTTAGCGAAGAGCAACGCCAGGCAATATTAAAACGCTTCGATGAAGTTGATGCCAAGTTCCCAGCACCGACCCGCGCAACAGTCAAAGATTTGGTCAATCATATCGACTACGCCGTGAAAAAAATCGGTATAGATCATGTCGGCATTTCTTCCGATTTTGACGGCGGTGGCGGTATCGAAGGCTGGAATCACGCCGGTGAAACTTTCAACGTTACTTTAGAATTAGTACGTCGTGGCTATACCGAAGAGCAGATCGCCAAACTCTGGAGTGGTAACCTGTTACGCGTGATGAGCGATGTTGAAAAAGTCGCCAAAGAATTACAAGCAAAGAAATAATCGCGCGGTAGCGCAGCGTCGATTCAGAATCAAAAATTAAAAAGCGCAAAGAATTGACCACTTTGCGCTTTTTTACTTCCTAGGCTTCAACCGGAGTCGGTCAAAATTTCACTGCGGCTTCTCTTCCATCAAACCCACCAAATTGCCATCAGGATCACGGACAAAGCCTATCCACAAATTATGATCGGGCATAGGTGCGACGAATTGCGGCGCACGTTCAGCAACAGCACAACGGGCAACAATTTCAGCAAAGCTCGCTTCTATATCTTGCACTTTAAAGTACAAAACAGAATTAGCGCCCACCGCACCTGCGCCTTGTGGCGTACTCAGCATAATACGCACGCTTCCTGCAGCCAGAAACGCTAATGTCGGGGCTGGGCTAAATAAGAATTGCAGTCCCAACACATCGCGATAAAAAGGCAGCGCAGTAGCAACATCACTGACCGTGATGGCGATTTGTCCTATGCCAGAAATTGTAGTCTCCATCTTGTCCTCACAAAAATTCATATCGATTGAAGCGCATTTTAGCCAGATTCCACCACCCGCAAAGTCCAAAAATCGCGTGCCATTTTTTCCTGCACTACATACTCATAGGGCAGAGTGAAATAGCCTTGCTGTCCCCAACTCTTGCCCCATGAGTTCATCATGATAAAGCGCTCGCTTTCATCGTTGTAGCCAACCGCCAACACCGCATGCGCACCCACTTTAGTTTCATCTTTTTTAGGCAAATTCAGAACGCCACGACTGGTCATCTGCGCACTCTCAAACGCACTGTACACCGTTAAACCAAACACAAAAGGAAAACCTTCTGCCAGGCACGACTTCAACTCATCTAAGTCATGCCGCAATCGTTGGTAAGCGACACTTTGAAAATCCAATGCTTGTTGATAAGCATGGCGCGGTGGCTTGGTCGCATATTGATGAGCACGATACGGCCAAACGCTCTCGCGACAAATGCCTTGTTTTGCTACGCTCTTCATGGCATCACGAATTTGCGCGCCTTTATTTTGCCGCTGCTTACCCGCCAATGCGCGCGCGTTGTAATGCAAAAACAAGCGAGATGGATGATAGACCGGCACGGCACGTTCCTGCTCGCGCGCCTGGCGCATCAGATTAAAACGAAACGCATTACAAACCGCATTCGCAGTACAACTACCGATACGTGAGCCCTGATCAAACACGGGGGGACAATGGCGCCGCAAATCGACACGAGCTGGCAAGAGCAAGGCTGGCACCTGAAACGCATGATCTCTGGCATCGGGCGCATCGGGCTGCAGTAGGAATAGTTTCGATGGCACAGTAATCATCCTCTCAAAAAAGATAAATAGCGAAGACTAAAAGCAAAGCTTAACAGCAAAAACGCCTGGCGTTCAGTTCAGCTTATATGAACATCAAGACCACAAAAGCATACAACGCCAGACTAAGAAATGACTCATCTGATCTCTATTTGCATATAAAAATTCCAAGTAGGATTTTTTAATTTGCAAATGATAATGATTCTCATTTATAATTAATCTAGCAACCGGCTTTACACCCCAAACAAAGACTAATAAAACTTGATCTATGAATCTCGCAGACCCACTTAAAACCGCTCAAGTATCCGCAATACCGTCTGCACCATTGGCAACTGCATTGAGGATTAACAGCAAAGACCTATTGCAGGGGCACAAAGAATTAGAAATCGAACACAAGGGCGCCTTGTATCGCCTACGTTGCACTGCTTTGGGAAAGTTGATTTTAACTAAATAGCGCTCCGTTGAATCAATGAGCGCCCTCCCGCAAACGCTGATGGCGTTTGCCACGAGAGACGCAAGACTCTATCTTCGTGCGGGGGCGCTCCTCTAAAGTCTTGCGAGGTTTTCTGAGCGCAGCGATCGCTGGTTTGGCGCGATCCTATAATGAGCAATGTCATGCAGGTGCAATCGCTGAAAACGGCAATCGCAACCGGTAGTCTGCATTACTCATTCTTTGGTAAGTCACAGTAATCGATACTTAGAACATATACAAATCTAAAGAAAAAAACCATTCTTCCGCGAGGCAAGATGTATACTTTTCAGCAAACAAATTGAGGGACACTACTATCAAAGAAGAACAGACGATGTCAAAACAAAATTGAGACACTAGAAATCATGTTGAGTCACCTTAAAAACCCAACATGATCTTCAGAACAATTCAAATCAAGACGCCTCAAACACCTCAATCGCGCCCGGACGGCGCAGCATCTTGTTGACTTCATCCAAATGCAATTCTTCTGCCACGATCATTTCTCGCGCATATTCTTCTAGCAGAACCGAGCTGCCTTCGACGATTTTAAGCAAAGCATAGTATGCCGACAAAGCGGTAGTTTCTAGCTCCAAACTTTCGCGCAAGATGTCGCCGATGTCGTGTTTTTCGGTTTCTAATAAGGCGCCTATTTTTAATGAAGGATGACCTCCAAGTAAGGTCGCTAATTCTCCCGCTTTATGCGCATGCGCCAAGCTTTCATCGGCATTTCCTTTTAACCAGGAAACGATAGGAATACGGTTATAGCCATACACCATCAAAGAGTAGTGGGTATATCTGACTACGCCGGCGAGTTCTAATTCCATAATGTGATTGAGGGCGTCGATCGCCTGCTGTTTCTTTACATCATCCATGTTATTTCTCCTGATTTTTTGAAGTTTTCACGACACAATAGAACACAAAAATACTACGCCAGACATCTGGAGCATTGTGTACCTAATTGCCTGCCTATGTAAACGTAAAACGACAAGCCTGTCACATTCAATGACGATGGCCTGCCGTTGCTTTTTAAATCAATTTAGAACAGTACGTTTGCGCTCAATGATATCGTTCGCGGGCTTCCGATGCTGTAACGCGCGCCGCTATTATTCAAAGTGCTGACGTATTTCTTGTCCGTCAAATTATTCACGTTCAATTGCAAAGATACATTGCGCGTTGCCTGATAGCCGATCACCGCATTCGCTACCCAGCTTGATGCAATCGAGGGCATGTTTTGCAAGCTTGTATTAACACTAGGATCGACAATACGTTTTTGCTCAGACGTATAGCGAAGGCCGCCACCGACTGTCCAGCTTGGCGCCACTTTGTAGCTGCTCCACAAAGTGGCAGTTAAATCAGGCGACCAACGTGTCGCAGCGCCCGCCGAATTATTGCCCGTCGAACCTTGCAATACTTTGGTCTTCATCGTCGCAACGCCTGCCGTGATTTGCCAATCTGGATTCACTTGCCCGACCAAGCCCAACTCAACACCTTCAACGCGGCGCTTACCAAATTGAGCGAAAACATTGGTCACCGCATCGACTTGTACGATTTCGTTGGCGTTATCCGTACGATAAAAAGCGGCCGTGAATGCCAAAGCCTTATCTAACAAATCCCATTTGGTACCCAGTTCTAAGTTAGACGTTTTTTGTGGATCGGCGAGCGGGCCATTGACATTGTTCGCTGCGCTGCTCAAAGAGAAATTAGCACTGCCTGGTGGCGTCAGTGAAGTTGCATAAACACCGTACAAGCGACCATTTTTTGCAAGCTTGTAGACCGTACCTAACTTCCAACTGAGTAAATCGTCGCTCTTTTTCACTTTCGCCGCAATCAAAGTGCCAACCGGTAGAGTGGGATTCGCTGCCACAGTGGACAAACTCACAGTACGCGATTCTGTGCTGTAACGCTCGTAACGCAAACCGGCATTCAACTGCCAGTCATTATTCACATCAATTGCATCAAATACATAGAGTGCTGCGGTCTTAGTTTGACCGTCGCTGCTCGCACCATTTTTTAGCAAGGCAGGCAACGCGGTGTTGGCATCGGGTTGGTATAAGTTCGCCGCGGGAATGACTGCCCCTGTGGCAACCGCCAGGGTGTTCGTGGTTTGACGTTCTTGCAGCAGCTCGACACCGGCCGATAGGCTATGTTTGAGTCCCGCCGCGTCAAAACTGCTATTGACACTGGTTTGATTGGCGAAGATGTCGTTGCTTTGATCGAGGCCTTGACGAGTACGCGCTACCGTCCAGGTATTTTGCGCACCGGTTGCGCTTAGGCCGTTAATGCCAGTCAATGCGCGCTTCATCGATGACTGGCCATAACGCGTCACGTTACGCAATACCGTATTTGTGTTCAGATCAAATTCGAACTTCGCGGTTGCCATATCGGCTGCTACTTTTTCAAAATCATTGACACTGCCGTAGTAATTCTTTGAACGCACTTTTGGTGCAGCCAGCAGTGCTGCATTAGCGTTATAGAAACCCGCTAAACCGACAGTAGGGATGCCGCCATCAGGTACATTGTCTTGACGTATATGTTGGGAATAGAAATAAGCGCGCGTCTTTTCGCCCAAACCTACAGCAATAGAGGGCGCAATACCATAGCCATTATTTTCTAATTGATCGCGCCCTGCTACGCCACCAGCTTGTTTGAATACATTCAATCGTAGGGCGCTTGTGTCACCCATTTTTTGATTAATGTCGACAGTGACGCGTTTGTTATTGCCGTTATTAATACTGGCTGTAGCGCTGATCGCATCTTCTAGAGTCGGTACTTTCGACGCCAGATTAATATAGCCTGATGCCGCACCGCGACCCACGTCGGCGCCGGCAGGGCCTTTCACCACTTCAACTTGTTCTACGTTAAAGGTATCACGCGTCACCGCACCAAGATCACGCACACCATCGACGAACACTGAAGATTGCGTAGCAAATCCGCGCATCTGGAAAGTATCGCCTGCACTGGTATTGCCGTTTTCACCTAATTGCATGGTGATACCCGGCGTATTGCGCAAGGCATCCATCATGTTGAAAGCGCCTTGCTCTTGCAGTAATTCTTTCTTGATCACTGACACCATTTGCGGGGTCTCTAACAATGGTTTCACCAATTTGCTGGAGCTGGAAACATCGGCCTTAAATGGCACATCTTGTGTCGCTTGCACTCTCACTTCTGGGAGTGCAGATTCTTGCTTAGATTTTTCTTGCGCAGATTCTTGCAGCTTTGCTGCCTTGTTTTCTTGTGCCTGTGCAGACAAGGGGATAGCCAATGCGGCTAAAGTCATCAAGGTATGGCTCAATTGAACCGCGTTTTTTGCGTGTTTTCGACTACGAATAATTGCCACAGAGTTTCTCCGGAAAAATTAATTAGAACAAGATAGTGGGGGGGAGGCTGGCTGGTGAAAAACTGCTTGGGGTGAGCAGTATCGGTGGCTGGCTAGAGGCTTATTTACGCAAATAATAATAGTTCTCATTTAGATTTGCAAGAACTAAATGATAATGATTCTTATTTACTTATCGAGGGAGTTTGATTACAATGCGACACACTGACCTTGCCAACTCAACCAATTGATCGATCATGATGCTGCACATTCCCGCTGTACTTAGTCTTGAAGAAGTCAACTATCTGCGCAGTCGCTTGGAGACCACGGATTGGGTGGATGGCAAACAGACGGTGGGAGCACAAGGCGCACAAGTAAAACAAAACCGGCAATTACCAGAACACGCCGAAGTTAGTATAGAACTAGGAAAAATTGTCTTAGCCGCAGTCAAAAAACACCCGCTCTTTTTCTCCGCGGCGCTGCCTTTGCGTATCGTTCCGCCCTTGTTCAATGCCTATGCGGGTGGTGAGCACTATGGTTTGCATGTCGATGGTTCGGTTCGTCAGCTACCGAATACTGACTACAGCACTGTTCACCACTTACGTACCGACGTCTCGTCCACTTTATTTTTGTGCGATCCAGATGAATATGATGGCGGCGAACTAGAGGTGGTCGATACCTATGGCACGCATGAGGTCAAACTGCCTGCTGGCGATCTAATCTTGTATCCATCAACCAGTTTGCATCAGGTCAGACCGGTGACG
This sequence comes from Undibacterium sp. GW821-FHT11H02, assembly GCF_058808015.1. Taxonomy (NCBI): domain Bacteria; kingdom Pseudomonadati; phylum Pseudomonadota; class Betaproteobacteria; order Burkholderiales; family Oxalobacteraceae; genus Undibacterium; species Undibacterium sp. GW821-FHT11H02. Next base: position 150,232 of record NZ_JBXARG010000010.1, read on the forward strand.
CGTGGTGTCCGCGTTTGTTCTTTCTTTTGGACGCAAAGCATGGTTCGTGACGATGCGCGCCGTAATATGCTGTTCAATATGGATCAGACTATACAAACTTTACGTACTCAATTAGGTGATAGCGCCGAAGTGCTTAGCTTGACAGCGCAGTACCATAACTTAGTTCGTATGTGGGCGGAGACTTAGTGTCAAACAGTGATTTTCGTTTCAGGACAACAAAGTGATACAAAACAAATGTCAAGATTCAATCGAATAGGAATACTTCTCCAATAAAATGTCACTTATTGTTTGTACAGGCGCTGCATTTCTTGAACCGCTTGAATTGCCAATCAAAATAATTTGCCACAAAAATCTTCATTCCACTTTAGAACAAAAACACCGTGCCCACACCTCAACAACAACGCGCTTTTTGGCTACGCCACTTACATAACTGGCATTGGATCAGTTCAGCTATTTGCCTGATCGCTATGATCTTGTTTTCCATCACGGGATTCACTTTAAACCATGCTGGCGATATCGAAGCTCAGCCCTCTATCAGTAAAAAACAAGCGACGCTGCCAGACTCGTTGCTAAGCCAATTGGTAAAAGAAGTTCCGCAGCGTACAAAAAAAGGCGCAAATCAAGAATTACCGGGCAGCGTCAAACAATGGCTAGAACAAAATCATCAAATTGAGGTCGAAGGAAAAGCCGCAGAATGGTCGCCCGAAGAAATTTACATCGCACTGCCAAGGCCAGGCGGCGATGCCTGGCTACGAGTCAATCTGGAAGACGGTGCCATGGAGTATGAAAAAACCGAGCGCGGCGTGATTGCTTATCTCAATGATTTACACAAAGGTCGTAATACGGGCAAAGCCTGGTCATGGTTTATTGATGTCTTCGCTGTGGCTTGTTTGATATTCTGCATTACTGGCTTATTTCTATTAAAAATGCATGCCAATAATCGCGCCTTAACCTGGCCACTGGTCGTGCTGGGATTAGTAACACCTATGTTATTGGCTGTTATGTTTATCCATTGATTTTGATTTCATCTTACTTAATTATTTTTGATTCATCTATTTAGATCGCTCATTGACGAGGTACTTATGCAAAAGCTTCTCCCCTTCGCAATCACCACTTTACTCGGTTCTTCCGCTATGGCTGCGGAACTTGTAGTCAAAGTCGAGATACCCAAACTCGATGTCGCCGAATATCACAAGCCCTATGTCGCACTTTGGATAGAACGCCCAGATCAAACGATGGCAGCCAACCTGCAAGTCTGGTATGACGTCAAAAAGAGTAATAATCAAGGTGCAAAATGGCTAAAAGATTTGCGTCAATGGTGGCGTCGTACAGGGCGCGAATTAACATTACCTATCGACGGCGTCAGCGCGGCAACTCGCATTGTTGGTGAGCATACAGTGAGCTTCTCTGGCAATAGTGGTGCATTAGAAAAATTACCTGCTGGCGATTACAACTTAATCGTTGAAGCAGCACGTGAAGGCGGTGGTCGCGAGGTCTTGAAAGTGCCATTTCAATGGGGTGGCAAAGACAGCCCGGCAGTGACGGCACAAGGCAGCAATGAGCTTGGCAAAGTCAGTGTTCAGGTCAAAAAATAATCTCACTACTCCCATACCCGCCCAAGGATTTCATTATGAAACGTATCGCCCTTCCTATCACCTTATCACTTGCTTTGTGCAGCACTTTATTAGTGAGCTATAGCGCGCTGGCTGACCGTCCTTTTATTTTGCCTGGCATGACCTTAAACTCAGGCAATGCCCCACTCGTTACGTTTGACGCTGCGGTCGGAGAGAATTTATTTTACTTTGATCACAATACACTGAGCATCGATAACTTGATTATCACAGCAGCAGATGGCAGCATCGTCAAACCGGAAAGCACAGCCTTAGGCAAATTACGTAATAGCTTTGATCTGCGTGCCAATCTCCAAGGCACTTATAAAGTCAGTATTGTCAACGATATGCTGATCGCAAATTACAAAGAAAACGGTGCGCCAAAACGCTGGCGCGGCAATGCAGAAAATTTTGCAAAAGAAGTGCCTGCGAATGCAGAAGAACTACAAGTCTTCCAAAACCAAAGCCGTATCGAAACTTTTGTCACCAACGGCAACCCCAATAACACTGCACTCAAACCCAGCGGCAAAGGTTTGGAGTTGCAAGCGATATCGCATCCAAACGATATCGTTGAGGGCGAACCTGCCAGCTTTCAATTTCTATTGGATGGCAAACCGGCTGCAGGCGTCAAGGTCACCGTCATTGCCGGTGGTGCGCGTTACCGTCAAAAATTAGGCGAGCAGTTTTACACCAGCGATGCAGCGGGCAAAGTCAAGATCAACTGGCAAGGCGCAGGCATGTACTGGCTACAAGCGCGCACCAGCGATAATAAAGCCGTGATCCCCGCAGCCAAAGAGCGTCGTGCCAGCTACATCGCAACTTTAGAAGTCATGCCTCAGTAATTTCTCCCTCAAGTTACTGCGCGCCACCCCACTCTTTTTACTGGCGCGCAGGGCTCATTGGTATCAACATTTGTACTCGCCACTTTGATCAACCGCCGCCCCTCAATCAGCTCGTGACTACGCTTAATCCCTCTATCCCAAATCAAAGGCAGGTACTCATACCACTCAACATGAGTCAACCGAGTATTCCTGATGCCAGTATGCGATATCTTGATCTGCGCGGAGTCACGATGGGAACCTACTGGCAGGTGCAGTGCTATGCCGGGACCAAACTCAGTAGCGAGGACCTACAAACAGGAATACAAGCACAGCTAGATCAAGTCGTCGCGCAGATGAGCCAGTGGGAAATCGATTCTGACATCAGTAAGTTCAATCGTGCGCCGGCCAATACCTGGCAGGTACTACCAGAAGATTTTTTCAAAGTATTGCAACATAGTTTATTTGTCGCGGAACAGACCCACGGTGCCTACGACCCCACCATAGGACACCTCGCCAATTTATGGGGCTTCGGTCCAGATGGAAAAATAAGCGCAATACCTGATGCGGCAATCATCAAACCAGCATTACAGCTCACAAAATGGCAGCAAATTAAACTCAACGTGGACAATCAGAGCGCCCTGCAGCCAGGTAATATTCACCTCGATTTATGCTCAACAGCCAAAGGCTTTGGCGTAGATCAAGTAGCGCGCTATTTGCAAGCTTTAAGAATACAAACTTACCTGGTAGAAGTCGGCGGAGAGTTACGCGGCTTAGGCTGCAAACCCGACGGTCAGCCTTGGTGGGTAGAGTTGGAAGACCTGCCAGAATCCCGCGACCCGGCTTGCGTTGCAGCCCTGCACGGTATCGCCATCGCCACCTCAGGTGATTACAGAAGGTATTTTGAAGTGGCAGGACAACGCTATTCACACAGCATAGACCCACGCACTGGCTACCCAGTACAACACGGCGTCGCATCGGTCACCGTACTTCACCCAGAATGCATGATCGCCGACGCACTAGCTACAGCAATGACCGTACTGGGATTGGATGCAGGCATGCACTACGCCAAACAACTACACGCCGCAGCACGCTTTATCGTACGCGAAGACCATGGCTACAGCCAACATTTGAGTCCCGCATTTCTGGCGATGATGGATGAAGATTTAGATGAATGAAAAAGTGCTGACGCTGAAATTTAGTCACCGAGAACTACTCGAGCAACCGCCTTTATCGCATGTGACAGCGCCATTTTTTATCGTGCACAAATGGGAACCCGAAGCGCGATGGCGCCTGCGCCGGCTTTTTTTGGTTACCCTTTTTGGCAAAGCAAAAAAGGTAACTGGCTGTCGGGTCAACCCCCATAGGCGCTAACCAAAATCAGAAAGTCAAAACCAAAACCTCTCAACACGGAGACACAGAGGCGCAGAGAAAGGCCGGAGAAGGCTAATATTATTCAATTTTCTTCAGCTAGACATTTCCTCTGTGCTTTCTCTGTGTCTCTGAGCCTCTGTGGTTAGTGGTTTTAGAATTTGGTTAGCGCCTATGGGGTCAACCCCGACCAGCGCCAGCATTATTAAGTTCAAACAAATAATTTACTTAAAAATTTTTAAAAAAATGCAGTCACAAAAAAAACAACTAAGACTAAACACCCTACTACTGTTAGCCCTAAGCATCAGCGCAGTATGCCTATTCGCACCATTAAATCACGTCCTAAGCATTCACGGCGCTCGTATCAGCACGGTCATTAGCTTACTGATTAGCTACGCCCTGTTTTATTACTGGATACAAGTCAGACACCAACGCGCTCATCAATCCAGTCATCTGGCCACGGTAGACTTACACAAAATTAGCCAAGAACAAGTCCTCATCGTCTACGCCAGCCAAACTGGCTATGCGGAACAACTTGCCACACAAACCCAACACAGCCTGCAACAAGGCGGCATGCAAACCCAGCTTTGCAACATCAGTCAACTCCATGCTGACGCGCTACAACAGGCACATAAAATTTTGTTCCTGGTCAGCACCACTGGCGAAGGCGATGCCCCTGATAGTGCCGCCAAATTCACCCGCAGTGTAATGAGTCAAAATTATAAACTCGCACAACTGCATTACGCCGTACTCGCGCTTGGTGATCGCAATTACCAAGCCTATTGCGCCTTTGGGCACCAACTCGATCACTGGCTCCATCAACAAGGCGCGCAAACCCTGTTCGATACAGTTGAAGTTGACAACGGCGACGATGGCGCACTACGTCACTGGCAACATCATCTGGGCGTGCTTTGCGGTCACACCGACCTCGCCGACTGGCATCAAGCCGAGTATGAGAATTGGACCTTGAGCGAACGCCGCTTACTCAATCCGGGCAGTCAGGGCAATCCCGTCTACCTACTACGCATCATCCCAGGCACCCGCATTAAGAATAGCAGTTGGCAAGCGGGCGACATCGCCGAAATCCTGCCCCGTCGCCCAGGTAACGACCAAACTTTACCGCACCGCGAATATTCAATTGCCTCTATCGAGCAAGACGGCGCAGTCGAACTCATCGTACGCCAGATGCAACAAGCCGACGGTAGCTTAGGACTAGGTTCAGGCTGGCTCACTCACTATGCCGATATCGGCGACACAATAGCCTTGCGCCTGCGCAGCAACCGCAGCTTCCATCCACCGGCCAATCACTGTCCCCTCATACTGATCGGCAACGGCACCGGCATCGCTGGCCTGCGCGCTCACCTCAAACAACGTGCACTACATGGGCAAAATCAAAATTGGCTATTCTTCGGCGAACGTAATCGTGCAAACGACTTTTTCTGTCAAGCAGAAATCGAACAATGGCAAGCCGATGGCACCGTCAACCAACTAGACCTAGCTTTCTCACGCGATCAAGCTCAACGTATCTACGTGCAAGATAAACTACGCGAGCAAGCCGCCGAATTAAGCACTTGGGTCACACGAGGCGCAGCAATCTACGTGTGCGGTAGCTTAGAGGGCATGGCGGGCGGCGTCGATGCAGCACTGCGTGAGATTTTGGGAGATACCGAATTGCAGCGTATGCGTGAAGAAGGTGTTTATCGGCGAGATGTTTATTAGAACCTAGATGTTTGCTTGTCAGAATGAATTTAGCTATAGTCCATATTTGAAAACATCGAAAAGACAAGTTCTTGCGATATTACTCACATTGATCAAAAATCTTGGTAAAACTAAATGATGGCCGTAATAAAAAATCTCCTGATAGCGGCCAGCCTACTCAGTTTTCCTACGCAAGTGCTCGCACAGTACAAAACTTCACCTGTACTGTCTTTGTATTGCGAAGACGATAGACCACTGCAGTTTTATGATGAAAACAAAAAACTAACTGGACTAAGCGTCGAAGTCGTACAAGAAATCCAAAGACGCATAGGCAATAAAGATCGCATCCAAGTCGTGCCGTGGTCGCGCGGCGTCGACAAGTTGAACAAAGAGCCCAATAGCTTTCTGTTCACAATGGCACGCACACCTGACCGAGAACATCTCTATCAATGGATAGGTCCTATCCTGTTTATTGAATATGGTCTGTACGTCAAGGCGGATTCCACCATTCATATTCAAAAGCTCGAAGATGCCAAGAAAATTGGCCTGATTGGCGTGTACCGTGACGATATCCGAGACCAGACCCTCAGCAAATTAGGCTTCACGAATCTGGATCGTGCCAGCTCAGCATCCTCTAGCTTCAAGAAACTAATGATAGGCAGAATTGCTGCCTACGCCGACGCAAAAAAAGGCGTCGCTATCACGGCTAATTTAGCGGGCTATCAAGCATCGGATGTCAAACTAGCCTACGATTTATTTAAAAATCCGCTCTACATTGCCGTTTCAAAAAATACGGATGCAGCCATCGTCGCTCAATGGAATAGCACTTTAGAGGACATGAAAAAAGACAAAAGTTTTCTTAAGATTTTGAAGAAATATAATGAGCACTAATTCGATCAAACGCTAAAGAAGACGCGCTATCGATAAGATGTAACTTAGCAAACAAAATGAATGCCTTCTAATACAAGCTTGTTCTACTTTTCCTATACTTCCATGACCATGATTTTCAAATCAATTGTAGTCGCTGCCTTAGTAAGCATATTCTTTTTAATATTCGCCGTTAGCGCCATGTTTTTAGTTGGCGGAGATGGATCTGCTCCTGCATTCACTTATTTCATGTTGAAACTTATCGATGTACCACGCCAGATGTTTGGAATCTCGTCTGAGGGCATGCTGTTACCTGCAAGCTTGTTTTGGGGCTCCATCGCTGGCTTTAGTACACTAGTAATTCACTTCCTCAAAATCGTATTGGGCGGGCCACAAAACCCTGTCGATAAGGAAAATAGCGCTGAACCAAAATAGTAGGTTTTTATCGCTACTAGATAGCAAAGAAAACTGTACCAGCTCAATTAGGGCCTGTTAACATTTAAATCGGGAGTGCGAATGCGGAAAAACGGGCACAGGGCTAGGCGTCAAGGCGCGCCGCAGTGCGAGCACTGTAAGCGACTTGCAACAACGCCATGTGCCCGTTTTACCCATTCCCGAAGGGTTAAAGCCAAAAGGCGCGATGGACAGCGTTGCAGCTCTTGCCGAGGCACCAGCCTCGGCGGCGAACTACGCCTTGCCATCCCACCTTTTGGCTTGAACGCATCTCCCGATTTAAATGTTAACAGGCCCTAATAAAACAATTTGATCAAATCGCCGACGTGCTTGCGAAATCAAAATAGATAATTGAAGAGTACAAGCAATTCATCGCTACAAGCTCGCTGCTACAGATACCGTTCATCATTTTTTACTTCTCGCTATCGGGAACAAGTTATTTCCAGCTTTCAATCAATGTGGCTATCCAAGGACAAATAGATATGCAAATCATTGTCGCAACTGACATACACGGCATCAACGATGATCTCAAAACACTGTTTCAAGATGTCGGCAATCAAATTAAATTCCTGTCGCCATGGCACACTGATGGTCATCCATTTGACACAGAACAAGAAGCGGTCGCCGCTTTTCATGCCGACAACGGTCTCGTCACCTATCAACAAAAAATTGCAGAAGCGGCAGGGACCACCCCCGCCCTTTTAATTGGATTCAGCGTGGGCGCTACGAGTATCTGGCTACATACTGCCAGCGAAAAATGTCACCCTGAAAGTTATGCTCATTTGATTTATGGTTCTCGCATCAGAGATTATTTGTCCCTTGTTCCACGCTGCAGAACTACACTCACCTTCGCGGAACAGGAATCGTCCTTCCAGCCAGAAACCGTAGTCGCCAAATTGATGGACACCCAAGTTGAATGCAGCATCATCAAAGAGACCCATCACGGCTTCATGAATCCTCGCTCGCCTCACTTTGATGAAGCACTTACACGACAACAGTTAGCGCACATGAAATCATTCCTGATGCGATACAAGGAACATGATTAAGTAAGTCTTGTCGGATACAATCGCTCGCACAAAATTACACGCAAACTGAGAGCAACTCACCATGCATTTTCTTGAAAACGGATTTGAGATCGTCGACGATTTTATCTCTCAGTATTGGCTAGAATTAATCGTAAGTAAAATAGAGCAATCCGAAGATCTGAATCTCAACAGCGGTGTCCGACATATCAATAAGAAATTGCCTGTTATTACGGATTATCTTAACAGCGCCGAGTTTCAAAAAAAGTCTCAGATTTTTTTGCCAGTCAGCGCCTTATTGGTCAGAGCCATCTTGTTCAATAAGTCGCCTGAATCCAATTGGTACGTGAGCTGGCATCAGGACAAAACCGTTTCCGTTTCAAAGCAATTTGATGCAACTGGCTGGCGTACATGGAGTGTGAAGGATGGCAGTTTGCACGTGCAACCGCCATTAGAAGTTTTAGCGGAAATGGTAACCATACGTATGCATTTAGATGCGACACCAAAAGAGAATGCTTGTCTCAAAGTGATTCCCGATAGTCACAAGTTGGGTTTATTGTCACCCGAGCAGATCAGCGATATCGTAGCGACAAATGAAGCGTATTACTGCGAAGCTAAGAGAGGTGCCGCATTGATCATGCGTCCGCATTTGCTGCACGCCTCAAGTAAAAGTACAATCCCCGGCAACCGGCGTGTTTTGCATTTCGAGTTTAGCAATTGGCATCTACCAGATGGTATTTATTGGGACTAATTTTATTTGCACGCCGTTTTCTGGTTGATGTAATAAGTGCCTGCGTAAAGCACGATTCCTCACCTTTTCAAAAGGCAAGTTCTAGGATACTTCCAACATGAGCATCAATTCTTCACCTCGTTTCATTCTGACGATTTGATTACTTTAATTTACGATATGGACACCAAACAGAATTTACCCTTACTGTCTGACCAACTTCAATTACGAAGACTAAACGTCGCCGATATTATTGACTTCCAAGCCTATCGCTTAGATCCTGAAGTGGGAAAATATCAAGGTTGGCAGGCCACTTCTCAGGAAGATGCCTTGGCCTTTCTGGCTGAAATGGCGCAAATCAATCTACTCATACCGGGCGAGTGGTGTCAGCTTGGCATAGTACTGCGAGACGAGCAGCGTCTGATCGGTGACATTGGCATTTGCGTATCACGCGACCAAGATGAAGCGGAAATAGGATTTTCTCTAGCGTCGGCTTATCAAGGACTAGGCCTGGCACAAGTCGCACTGCAGTTAGTGATCCAATGGATCTTTCAGCAAACCCGGGCGCAGCGTATTAAGGCTGTCACTGACGCGAGGAATCTGTCATGCATTAAACTACTGGAGCGCTTGGGCATGCAAAAGACGGAGACACAAGAAACGATGTATAAAGGCGAGGCATGCGTAGAATTTACTTACCTATTGCGCCGAGCGATGTTCGTAAATAAGTAAAATAAGACTTTGATGCTCGCTTTGCAAAAAACACAGGCCAAAATCATGCAAAACTGTTTCTATCATCACCGTAGAGCCTTTCTCGCCTTCGCTGCAGGCAGTTGCCTTTCTCACTTTCAACTTGTCCAAGCAGGAGAAACGCGGATAGCAGCGCCAAATGTAGTGCCGATCTCGGCACGATTGTTCACTTCCGGGCAACCCAACTTAGAAACGCTGACCAACTTGTCAAAGCAAGGATTTGAAGCGCTCATCTATCTTGCACCGCCCACTTCTTCTGATGCGGTTCCCGGCGAAGCTGAAATTATCCGCGGACAAGGCATGGAGTTCGTCAACATACCGATACAATTTGGCAACCCGACACAAGCAGATTTCGAAGCATTCGTCGAGGCTATGAACCGATTTCGCCAGCGCAAATTACTAGTTCATTGCCAGGTGAACATGCGCGCTTCTAGTATGACTTTTCTATATCGTGTCATTGTTGGACGCGAAAAGCCCGAGCTTGCCTACGAATCCGTGGCGAGAGTATGGTCACCGAGCGGCGCTTGGAAGAAGCTCATCACAGAGCAATTAAAAAAAGCAGAAATTAATTTTGAGCCTTATTAAGGTTTGCGTTTTTTATTGCGTTTTCGAACCACATGAAGAAAACTCCTAGAGCCGTCTATTTTTTGCTACGATGCTGCGCTTAGGCGTTTTTTAAGCCTGTCGTTTTCTTATTTCACTATTATGCTGCGCGAAAAATTATTCTTAAGTATTATTTTCTTGGTTTTATCTATGATGGGTGGTTTAGCTTGTCTGCCACTATTCGTGTTAATCACAGGCGACGTGGCAAAAGCCAATCAACTAGGCACCAGCACATTACTTATTTTGCCAGTAATAAGTCTGGGCTTGCTATGGTCCTCTAAGCTCACTTCTGTATATGCGCTGCGTCGCAATTGCTTTATTGCCTGGGCTGTCATTTTGATGACGCTAGGGATAACGAATTTAATCTTGATCAAAGCCTACACGGACTCCCATAGCACCATCATTATGTTAGGCGTGGTCTGCGCCATTATTAGCCTGCACGCGCACAATAAAGACAAGAAAAGAATGCTGAGCTCTACCTAATTCAATTCCGCCTTATTGAAGAATTAGCTATCGAGCCATAGGCTGCTGATTTTCGTTTTCCAAATTTGATTAAAACTCAATGGTCATGTCTTAAAAAACTGCGAAGGCGATTGCCCGAAAGTTTTTTTGAACATCGCGGAAAAGGCCGATTGGCTGGCGTAGCCTAATTCGGCGGCCACCACGGACAGCGGCTTTCCACTGGCAATTAAAGGGGCGGCACGTGCCAGGCGCATTTGCTGGCGCCACAATCCAAAACTCATTTGCATTTCACTTTGAAACAAGCGCGCTAATGTACGCTCGGAGGCGCCGACTTGTTTGGACAAATCTTGCAGGCTGAGATTAGAAGCAGGTTCTGCGATCAAAATTTTACACAGGCTACGCAGACGATTGTCACGCGGCATAGGGACATTTAAAGGCAAGGGTGCCGCATGCGCCAGTTCGTCTAATAAGCAAGCCGCCAAATGGGCTTCACGCTGTGTATGTTGAATGCTACCCGCTTGATAGTCTTGAGACAGCTCTAACACGGTCAAGCAGCGCACCAATTCGCGCATCAGGCCTGACACCTCCAACACCACGCATTCTACGCCCATGATTGGCACCACCGAGCTCTCAATATGGATGGCTCTTAGCTTCGCTCGCTCTAATGTTCGTACTTCATGAACCACATGAGCGGGTATCCAGATCGCCCGCTGTGGCGGGACAAACCAGGTTTGATGATTGGCATTAACTTGCACCGCACCATCAATTGCATAAGTCACCTGACCCCAATCATGCTGATGCGCGCTGAGTAATTCATCGGCCTCCAAATCGCGGGCGACCACGCGCACCGGACGTGCTGGTGTCGGCGATAAACTAGCGGGGGGTGAACCGGTATGCGTGAGCGGTGTGTGCAACATGTTTTATGATCCTAGAAACCTTAGTTGGACGGGTTCGAGTGTGCGTTTTTCCGCGTTGCTGGCGAGGCGTGACGACGACACAACCTCCAAGTTGATAGGAGGAACAACGAAGTCCAGAAGCGCGGCAAAATGGGCAATCGAATTCGTAGCGCTCCCACCAAAATGGTGAACAGAAAAAACATGATGAAAGCTAATACTCATACGGCATCCTAGGCGGAATTAAGCGGTCAACTGAGGTTTTTAGGATGATAGTGCTTGAATTTACTTACTTTATTAGCCACAACTTAACTCAAGTGATGGCGACAAAATCAGGAGTTGGCGCAATTTGAATAAATTATGACTGTTTATCTTAAAACAGACGAGGTTTTTTTGCTTACACTGAATTAAATCGAGCGGTGCAAGCGGGCATCGAGCACGCAAAAAATACAGCGCTAAGTAAGTTCTAAGAGAAAGCACTAAATTATGACCAGTATCACTGCCAGCCACGAACCTAAACAAACACCCAATAGCTTCAAACAAGATGCTATGGTGATCAGCCTAGTTGGTTTAGCACATGGTATTTCACATTTCTTCCATATGATTTTGGCACCGCTGTTTCCTTGGTTGAAGGAGGCATTTAGCCTGTCTTATGCTGAACTTGGTTTGTTGATGAGTGCATTTTTTGTGGTGTCTGGCCTAGGTCAGGCTTTATCGGGATTCGTCGTCGATAGGATAGGTGCTCGTGCGGTTTTGTTTTTTGGGATTAGCTGCCTGGCATTATCTGCGCTGGTGCTGGCAGTCGCTCCGAACTATACGATGTTGATGTTGGGTTCTATGCTGGCTGGCCTGGGGAATAGTGTGTTTCACCCTGCCGATTACACCATCTTAAATAAATGTGTGACGACGCAACGCTTAAGTCACGCTTTTTCTGTGCATGGCATCAGCGGCAATCTGGGCTGGGCGGCAGCCCCCGTATTCTTAGTGACACTCGCTAATCTGTATAACTGGCGCATCGCTTTAATGGCAGCCGCCGCTTTGCCAGTGGCCGTATTGGTGATTTTGTTCTTCTATCGCCATCTCTTGCACACAAATCCTAAGCCACATGCAAACCCAAGTTCAGTAAAAAATACGCCCGACGCAAATGGTGCTGAGAACAGCCTGTTTCACTTTATGCGCTTACCTGCGGTGTGGATGTGCTTCTTATTTTTCTTCATGATTTCTATGGGCATAGGCGGCATACAAAGTTTTTCCGCAACGGCCTTACGCGATGTCTACGGCATGTCTCTGGCCTGGGCGACCGCCGCCTACACTGCTTATATGTTGACGTCAGCAGCAGGTATGATTTGGGGTGGTTTTATTGCGGCCAAAACCACGGATCATGACCGTACGATCACAATAGCATTTTCTTTCTCAGCAATCATTGCCTTGCTGCTGGCAACCGGCTGGGTCTCAGGCATGATGGCGGTGATATTAATGGGCGCGGTGGGTCTGGGTGCCGGGATCGCAGGTCCTTCGCGCGATTTGTTGATCCGCGCCGCTTCACCTAAGAACGCAACTGGTCGCGTATATGGCGTGGTGTATTCGGGTCTGGATATAGGCCTGGCTTTTTCACCAGCGCTGTTTGGTGCCATTATGGATGCGCACCAACCGAATTGGGTTTTCGCTTGTATAGGCCTATTTCAATTGTTAGCCATATTTACCGCAGTCGGCGTCGGCACTAGCACTCGAAAAATACGCAAGCAGTCCACAGAACAAACCCCATCTCGTAATTGAAAATCTAATACTTCTTACCAGAACCTAGTCTCATCCAACAAGTTTTGCAAGATTTTGCAAAACTTGTTGCTATAGAACAATGATTTATATCGAAATGCTTTTAGTAAAGCGCGGTGCGCGTGGTAGGATTTTGCCCGCAGGATCTTCGAACTTTATGCGTACAGACTTACAACTCCAACAAGCTCCCAGTTCTAATCCAATAAGACCGCCCATCACCTCAATACCCACCGCCATCACTTAGCTGGCTTTCGTTTGAGGTATTTTTTGCGGTCTAATTTATGACCAATTTCAGGAGAGCACTATGATCGGCCTAGGCCTCATTCATCGAATTAATGTCAGCAAACGCTTGGGTGCGCTAGTACTCAGCTCGCTACTGGGCATTGTTGCCATCAGTGTGTTTTTTGTCGTCACAGAAAAAAACCTGATCCTAAAGGAACATCAACTCGGTATTCAACACAATGTTGAATTAGCCAACTCACTAGTAGAGCACTACCAAAAACAAGTCACCGAATCCAAAATGAGTGAAGCAGATGCCAAGCAAGCTGCACTTGCCGCGGTGAAAGCCCTACACTTTGGTGAAAACGGCTATATGTGGATTAACGATACCCAGCCAAAAATGTTAATGCACCCCATTTTACCCGCGATGGAGGGGCAGGATCTTTCGGAAAAGAAAGATAGCAAAGGTAAAGCGCTCTACATCGAGATGCGCGATATTGCAAAAAGCAAAGGTGCGGGCTTTGTCTCTTTCATGTGGCCAAAACCAAATAGCTCGCTGCCTGTCGAAAAACTGGCCTACGCCAAACTCAATCCACAATGGTCTTGGATCATTTCTTCTGGCGTCTATTTAGATTCTATCGATGCCATCATTTATCAGCGCACGATACAAATTCTGATTATTGTCTCTCTATTTTCCCTCTTGCTATTTGCGTTCGGTTTAATTATCGCCCGTGGCTTAACCAAACAATTAGGCTGCGAGCCGCAGTATGCGATGGATATTACCAGCGCCATCGCTGCGGGCGATTTGACCGTGCATATTGAACTCGATACAAAAAATCAATCTAGCCTGCTGTATTCCATCTTCAGCATGCGTAACAGCTTGCGCGATATTATTCGTGAAGTACGCAAAGGCACAGAATCGATTGTTACCTCATCGACTGAAATCGCCAGCGGCAATATGGATTTATCTTCACGCACCGAGAGCCAGGCCAGCGCACTAGAAGAAACCGCTGCGTCTATGCTGACTTTAACTGATGCCGTCAATCTGAATTCTTCCCACGCACGTAACGCCAATCAAATGGCGGCGTCAGCATCCGATGTGGCCATCAAAGGTGGTGCCGTGGTGAATCAAGTGATCGATACCATGAGTGTGATTAATGCGTCCTCACAGAAGATTGTCGACATCATCTCGGTCATCGATGGCATCGCATTCCAAACCAATATTTTGGCATTGAATGCGGCGGTTGAAGCTGCCCGCGCGGGTGAACAAGGCCGTGGTTTCGCCGTGGTTGCATCGGAAGTACGCAGCCTGGCGCAGCGTTCTGCCAGCGCAGCTAAGGAAATTAAGATGTTGATTGGCGACTCAGTGGAGAGCGTCAAGCGCGGCACGCAATTAGTCGACCAAGCGGGCGACACCATGAAAGAAATTTTAGAAAGTGTAGAGAACGTCACCCAAATCATGGAGCAAATTACCAAGGCCTCAGACGAACAAGCGACCGGAATCGCGCAAGTAAATACAGCGATTCATGAAATGGACGATGTCACTCAGCAAAATGCCGCGCTGGTCGAACAAGCCGCTGCCGCCGCAGGTGCCATGCAAGAACAAGCTCACGCCTTAACGCAAGTCGTGCATATGTTTAAGATGCGTGGCGATCCAGTGGTAAGTGCGCAGGGCAAGCACATCAAGCCTGCACCGCAATTGCATTAAACCTTAGTTGAAAAAAGAATGGCTAGTCTGGTTTTCCATCCAAAGCGAGGAAATCACACTAGCCATTTTTTTATGCCGCGTAGGTGATTATTACAAAAATAGCTAGCTGTCCGCCTGCGGCTTCCTTACAATAGCTCAAGCCTATTTGATCAAGGAATTCACATGAAACTATCTCGCTGCATCTCCCTCACTTTATTCAGCGTTTGCATCGCTGGAAGTAGCTACGCCGCAGATGACTGGCGCAGTCTAGACCCAGAAAACACCTTAATCATCGACTCGAGCAAAGGTCGCATGGTCATAGAAATGCGGCCAGAAATGGCGCCCAAAGCAGTCGAGCGCATCAAATTACTGACACGTGAAAAGGTCTATGATGGCCTGCAATTTCATCGCGTGATCGCCAAGTTTGTCGCACAAACTGGTAACCCCAATAACAAAGATGGCGGTGGCACAGCCTATCCAAATCTGCCGCCAGAGATGATGTTCAAACTCCCGTATCAAGCGGTCGATGTCTTTGCCAGCAAGAGCAGCGATGCGGCAACAGGCTTTCTCGGTAGCGTTCCCATGCAGTCTTTGCCGGTCACCGATGCCATCACAAAATCCAACGGTCTGTTACGCAGTTGGGGCGCGCATTGTCCTGGCGTTGCTGGCATGGGGCGCAATGAAGCACGCGACTCAGCCAATAGCGAACTATATTTCATGCTCGACGCCAGCCGTCGTCTGGATCGCGATTACACGGTATTTGGCCGGGTCGTCATCGGCATGGACGTTCTGCTTAACATCACCCACGGTGAACCACCCGCCAATCCCGATATCATGAAAACTGTCAGGCTATTAGCGGATCTGCCTGTCAATGATCGTCCCAAAATCAAAGTCATGAGTGGCCAAGCTTTAGAAAAATTAGTCGCTCAAAAGCGCCACGAAAAAGGCGGCGATTTTAGTATTTGCGATGTAGACATACCTGCAAAACTGAATTGAGCCCTACCCCTAGCTATCTGAAAATGGGCATTTTTGAAAAACTCAAGTAGACATCAAGCAGATTCTGTCACGCAGAATCTGCTTTTTTTTATGAGCTCAGCATAATTATCTGTTTCGGTCAATTTGATACAACAACCAGGCTAGCTATTTCGGTTAAGATGAGATCGCTCGGGCGCTAACTTCTTATCTATCCACTTGGCTGCAGAACATGACTTCTCATACTACCGTAACAGTGAACTCTTCAAGTCTACTAAAAAATTACGCCAGCATTTTGCTACTTTTAGGTGGAATTTGTATCGGTAGCGCAGTGGGTTTCATCTACGGCAATCGAATTGAAAGTATCAAATTCATCGGTGATATTTTTTTAAATTTATTATTCACTGCCATCATTCCCTTAGTATTTTTTACGATTGCCTCCTCCATCGCGAATCTGCAAAGAACCGATAGTCTGGGTAAGCTATTTGGTATCGTTAGCGGTGTTTTTTTGGCGACTATACTAGTCTCCGCTGCGGTGATGACGGCAGTGATGCTCATGTTCCCGATTGCACATGATGCGACTTTGAGCGCGATGGCACAGCAGGCTTTATTAGACAATCCCGCCAATAACAATCACAGCGCCGGCACCAGTATCACTCAGGTATTAACGGTCAATGATTTTTTTGAATTGATGGCACGTAAAAATATGCTGGCATTAATCTTGATTTCACTTTTGGTGGGTTTTGCCACGCTACGCGCCGGAGAAAAAGGCAAAGCGTTTGCGAGTTTTTTGGATTCGGCGAATGAAGTGATGAAACAATTACTTGAGTTAATTATGAAAACTGCGCCCCTGGGTTTAGGTGCTTATTTCGCTTATCAAGTCGGTGTCTTCGGTCCGCAATTATTAGGTGTATATGTTCAGCCTCTGGCGCTGTATTACGCGACTTGTGCCACCTACTTTGTGATTTTCTTTAGCCTGTATGCCTACATGGCTGCAGGCAAATTAGGTTTGACAATTTTCTGGAAAAACAATCTGACACCGGCGCTCACTGCAGTCGGCACTTGCAGCAGTATCGCCACGATTCCAGCCAATTTATTGGCGGCAGAAAAAATGCATATTCCTGATTACGTCCGTAACATCGTGATACCACTAGGCGCGCCAATACATAAAGATGGCTCCAGCATGTCCTCGATTATCAAACTCGCTTTATTATTCGCGATGTTTGGTAAAGATTTTTCTGCGCCCACCATGTTGTTAGCGATTATGGGTATCACGGTCATTGTGTCGATTGTGGAAGGTGGCATTCCTAATGGCGGCTATATAGGCGAAGTATTTGCGATTACCGCTTTCGGTTTTCCTATGGAACAGGCACTACCAGTCGCGATGGTGATCGGCACTTTAGTGGACCCTATTGCGACTTTGCTCAATGCCAATGGCGATCTGGTATCGTCTATGCTAGTCACACGTATTGCCGAGGGTAAGGATTGGCTCACATCAAGGTTAAATAAGTAAAAAAGCTGCAGGATCGATGATCACTGCAGCTTTTTTACTGTCAATTCACCTCACTTAGCTCATACTGAGTTTGCACTTGGTTTGTACTCACTCATACCGCAATGCATCAATAGGATCTAACTTTGCTGCTTTGCTGGCCGGCATCACACCAAACACGATACCGACCCCCGCCGAGAACACAAACGACAATACGACAGCCCACCACGGCACGACGGCATCAGGGAAATCTGGAATCATTTTTGAGATCCCAAATCCCAAACCATAGCCGAGTATCAAGCCTATCAAACCACCTAACACCGAGAGCGTAATGGCTTCGATCAGGAACTGCATCATGATGTCGCGGCTACGTGCACCAATCGCTTTGCAGATACCAATTTCGCGCGTACGTTCAGTGACCGATACCAGCATGATATTCATAATGCCGATACCGCCGACTAATAAGGCGATTCCGACAATGCCGCCCATCACCAAAGTTACCGTCGCCGTAATACTATCTAAACTCTTAGACAACTGATCAGAGGATTCCATATCAAAATCATCGGGCGCATCGGGATCTAATTTATGCGATTTACGCATCACAGCTTTGATACGCGGTTTGACCTCTTCCAGCTTAGAAATATCTTTCAAGGACACCGTAAATTGCATATTACGCAGGCGCTGATTATTGCCCATCAAACTGCGCCCTGTGCGGAAAGGGATGATCACATAATCATCTTGTGACATGCCAAACAATTCACCACGCTTTTCCATCACACCAATAATTTTAAACCACTCATTACTGAAGCTGATGTATTGACCGATAGGGTTTTCTGGCAAGTGCAAAGACTCAATCAGCTTAGGTCCTATCACCGCCACTCTACGCGCACTCGACTCATCCGAATCACTCAAGAAACGTCCCATGCTTGCGAAACGTTGTTGCACTTCCTGATAGGTCGGCGTGGTCGCCATGATACGTGCTGTGGTATCAGTACTACCAAAACGAACCGTGGGTGACGACAATAAAACCAAAGGACTGACATCGGCGATTTCATCAACATGCGTACGCAATTGTTCTATGTCTTCAAATCGCAATTCATTGAACTTGCCGCGCATCGCGTCTTTCATAGTGTTATGCGCAGTGATGGTTAAAGAATTACCGCCCAAACCTTCAAACTGCTTGGTCACACTTTTCGACAAACCTTGAATCAGCGAGATCACGGTAATCACCGAGGCGACACCAATGATAATTCCGAGCGAGGTCAAAAAACTGCGCATACGATGGGCGCGAATTGAATTAAGCGCTGACCGGATACTTTCTAATAAAAGAAACATATTTACGCTCCCGGGACATTACGAACATCGCTTAACACACGACCGTCATGCAATCTGACGACGCGATGGCACTGTGCAGCGATATCTGGTTCATGCGTCACCATTACGACCGTTTGACCATTCCTGTGCACTTCTTTGATCAAATCCAGAATTTCCAAACTAGTACTGGAGTCAAGATTTCCTGTAGGCTCATCCGCCAACAAAATCGCCGGCTTACCGACCAGCGCACGCGCGATCGCAACCCTTTGCCTTTGACCACCCGAGAGCTCATTCGGACGATGATGCATACGCGACCCCAAGCCTACGTGATCAAGTGCCTCGGCCGCCAAACGACTGCGTTCTTTATACCCTATGCCCCGATAGATCAAAGGTTGCGCCACATTGTCGAGTGCAGTAGCACGCGGTAACAAATGAAAGCTTTGGAAAATAAAGCCGATCTCAGCATTTCGCACTAAGGCCAACTCATCGCTTTCCATCGTTGCCACATCGCGACCATTAAGTTGGTAGGTACCCGCACTCGGCCTATCGAGGCAACCCACGATGTTCATCATGGTTGACTTTCCCGAACCGGAAGCACCGATAAACGCAACAAACTCATTGCGTGCAATGTGCAGATCCACACCGCGCAAGGCATGCACAGTTTGGTCGCCCATTTGATAGTTTTTTTCGATAGCGGTCAGCGTAATCACGGTTTTTTCCCATCCGCACTGGCTGAGCTGGCGGGCTTACTTTCGGACTTAGATTCAGATGCTTTTCCCTCTTTGTTCGCTTTATCGGCCGGCTTTAATTCCTTGACTTGGTCACCGTCACGCAATGCACGCAGCACTCGCGCAGGCCCCGTCACGACATTATCGCCTTCCGCGACACCTGACAAAACTTCTTGATTATTGTCATCTGCGATGCCGACTTTGACTTCCTTTTTACGCGCGACGCCATCTTTTACAATAAAGACCACGCCAGCGCCCTTAATTGTTTCTTTAGCCTCTTTCGTGTCTTTATCCAACTTCATGCTATCACCGGTCAAGATCGCTTGAATTGGCAACACTGGTTTTGGACTGCCGCCGCCAGTAATAATCTCAACCCGGCAGGTCATCCCGGTGCGAATACCCAACATGGTTTCCGCCAGACGTAACTTCACTACATAGCTTTTGCCCTGCGAGGCACCCGCTACAGCAAGCTTTGGTGCCATCGAGACTTCTTCAACAGTTCCCGCTACAGCTTGGTCGTCGAAAGCTGCCGGATACACTTTGACTTTCTGTCCCACTGCGACTTTTGCTACGTCAGCCTCATCGACATTCACCTCCGCCATGATGCTGCCCACATCGGCTATCGTCATCAAAGAAGAACCCGCCATGCCCGTCGCACTTGCAACCGCTGTTTCACCTATCTTAATCTGAACTGCGGTCACAGTACCGCTGATTGGCGCTTTGACTTCGGTTTTATCCAAACGCTTTAATGCCTGATCCAATGATGCATTGGCTTGTTGCATGCTTTCACGTGCCGCATGCAAATCTACCTTTGCGACATTGAACTGATGCAAAGCATCTTCATACTTGCTGGTATCAATAAACTTCGCTTCGGCAAGACGGCGACTACGATCTACATTGACTTGTTGACGATCGACGTTCAACTGCGCACGTTCTATGTTCACTTGTGCACTGCGCACAATGGCACGTTGTTGTGTCACTTCCGCTTTGATCAAGGTAGGATCGAGACGCAGCAAGACTTGTCCTTGCTGTATCTTGTCGCCTTCTTTGACCAGCACTTCAGAAACCTTGCCGATCACCTCACTCGATAATTGCACTTGCTGACGGAAAACAAAATTTCCCGATGCCAAAATCGAAGGTTGAATTTCTTTCTTGCTGACTGCGGCTAATTCAACTTCCAGCTTAGGCTTACTACCACTAAATTTAATGGCAAGTGGTACAGCAATTACAGCGACTAACGCGGTAATTCCAATCAGTTTACTTTTATTCATAGTCGCTATCGCTTAATTAGAGAATGCAATTTTTAATGCCCAGCCGCCGTAGAAGAAGGCGTAGGGTAATACGGCTGCGATTGCGCAAGCAACATTGCTGCGTCCGGTCCAAACACGCAAACCTACAAAAGACAAAAACACAGTCCACAGCGTAGGCAGGTTCAGATTATTCAAGAAGCTCGCCCATGGTGTTCCCAGTTGCGCGTGCGCTAGCAGATAATTCATAGACAGCATATTCAAGTCTTCCAATGCGACTTGTCCATGTCCTGTTGCAACTTGGATTGCCATCAATGGCAAGCCCAACAATGCCGGAACGCTAATCCAAATTGCAAAGTGAAACCACTTGCCGTAGCCGATTTCACTACCCAAAACTTTAGACGCAACCCAATAGTACAAAGCGAATACAGCGTAAATGATAGGAGTTGCAATTAACACGCCGCCCAGGGTCGAATACATCATGGCATTACGCGTCATGAAACTCGCCATTGCTGCACGCGCTTCAGGCTTCAAGTCTGGTTGAGCGCTTAGAGTATGTTCGAGCAACCAGGCGAAATCGACCGTCGAGTAGTACCAATAAAACACGGCCATGGTACCAACGATAATCAATGCTAAAGGCAGCCATGCTGCCGGTTTCTCTTTCAAAGACTCAAAGGCTGATCTTGGTTCGTAAAATATTTTTGCCAGAGTCGATAGTGCATTTGTAGACATCATGTTTCCTTTTCTTTTTTATTGATGAAGGGAAGGCTTACCCGGTTTTACTGAGATTCAAACTATTTCAAGACTTTGTTTCGACAAATGCTTGTCGAATTACAGACAGCATCATAATCCTAGCTTGTCGAAATTGCATAATTTTTAAATTCGGTAGAAATAGGTTTCTTTGCACGCTGAATTTTCTGCATTTGTGCGTTTCGCTCACGAAGTCCGCAGAAAATCTGAGCTTTCACGATGCTCAGATAGCGCTATTGCACTCATTTACAGCTAACTTCCACGTGCTAAAGTGTAATCGGCGCAACACTAGCCAGGCTGAGGATGCGATAAACGACGATTTATCAGTGACGAATGCCCGCCAAACAGGATGAAATTTTTCTTGGTTGCGACAGAAGTTAGTGGCAATGCTAGAAGCTGTGGAATACAGGTAAAAAAAATGCGCCCCTAAGGCGCACTTTCCACAGCTTTAAACATCAGTCCTGATCCGTAAGCAAATTGATTATCCCTGTCGTGGGCGTAGCGCAAGGCTCATCATCGAACGCGATATCGCCGTTAGGAACCGCATCGCCCGTCAATGCTAGGTCACGGAAATTGAATAAATCTTTATCCATCAAATGCGACGGCACTACGGTCGATAGAGCAGAAAAAATATTATCAACACGACCCGGATGTTGTTTATCCCAGTCACGCATTAATTGTTTCACATGTTTGCGTTGCAAGTTCTCTTGCGAGCCACACAAATTGCAAGGAATAATCGGGAACTGTTTCACTTCTGCATAGCGCTCGGTATCCGATTCTTTGACGTAAGCCAAAGGACGAATCACTATGTGCTTGCCGTCATCGGATTGCAATTTGGCGGGCATGCCTTTGAGTTTGCCGCCGAAAAACATATTCAGAAAAAAGGTTTCCATAATGTCGTCGCGATGATGACCGAGTGCGATCTTGGTCGCGCCCAATTCATCCGCGACTCGATACAAGATCCCGCGACGCAAACGCGAACATAATGAGCACGTCGTCTTGCCTTCAGGAATCAGGCGCTTGACGATGCTGTAGGTGTCTTGATTTTCGATGTGATAAGGAATGCCAAGCTTATCCAAATACGCAGGCAAAATATCTTCTGGAAAACCGGGTTGTTTCTGATCGAGATTGACGGCAACGATATCAAAATTAATCGGCGCTCGCTCGCGTAAAGTCATCAAAATATCGAGCAAAGCGTAACTGTCTTTACCGCCCGACAAACACACCATAACTTTGTCGCCATCTTCTATCATATTGAAATCGCCAATCGCTTGTCCTACCAGACGACACAGGCGTTTGTGCAATTTATTATTCTCGTAGGCGATCTTTTCAGGCGATCGGGTCGATGCGGTTTGTGCCAATTTTCCTGGCGTTGGCATGGAGATGACTTGCATATGCTGACTCACGCTTCGGTTTTAATTTGAAACACTTCTACGCCTACGCCTTCGCAGTCTGGATAGACGTCGGGCTTCATGGTAGAGACACGAACAGCACGTACGCGCGGATGTGCCAACATGATTTTTGCGACATCATCACACAAGGTTTCTTGTAAGTGAACGTGACCCTGCGCAACCCGCGCTGCAATTGTGCCGCGCATAAAATCGTAATCAACGACCTCATCAAGTTGATCATCTTTAGGCGTGGAAAGCGCTAATGGAATATACAGATCAACGTTGATCATCACACGTTGCTCGCCTTTTTTTTCGAATTCGTGAACGCCTATGTTGATAGAAATTTCGTAGTTACGCAAAAACAAACGACGACAATCGGCAAGCTGCGGGTGATGGAGTATGGATAACATAAATAATCGCTTAAATGGTCACTTAAAGAACGTATAAATTAAAAATAGTAAAACTAGGATGTATGATCGGCGCTTGCCTTCGTTAAAAACATTACAT
Organism: Undibacterium sp. GW821-FHT11H02; assembly: GCF_058808015.1. Taxonomy (NCBI): domain Bacteria; kingdom Pseudomonadati; phylum Pseudomonadota; class Betaproteobacteria; order Burkholderiales; family Oxalobacteraceae; genus Undibacterium; species Undibacterium sp. GW821-FHT11H02. The sequence continues at coordinate 173,580 of NZ_JBXARG010000010.1, forward strand.
CACGCTGAGTCGGAATCAAATGCTGGCCACCATCAACCAATAAGGTCGTACCTGTAATCGCTCTTGCTGTCGCCACGTAACACACTGCTTCAGCAATATCTTGCGGCGTACTGGAACGGCCCAGGGGGGTAACTTTATGTGCAGCTTCAAAATCGCTTGCACTTTGATCACCTGACACCAAGGACAAACCGGGTGCAATCCCCACTACCCGCACCTTCGGCGCTAAGGACTGCGCTAACATGGTGGTCGCCGTATGCAAGGCGGCTTTCGACAAGGTGTACGACAAATAATCAGGATTCAGGTTAAATAACTTCTGATCGAGAATATTAATCACTACCGCCATCCCGGCTGGCGCATCGACTGGCAAACTAGCGGTTAAATCCTGTGCCAACATCAGCGGCGCCATCAAATTGGCATGCATGTGTTTATCCAGGCAAGCTTGTGAAAAATCTTCTGCACTATCGGCCTCAAACAAAGACGCATTATTCACAACACAATCAAGTCGGCCAAAATACGCCAATGCTTTAGGCACCAGTTTCTTAAGCTGTTCCGCATTATCCAAATCGGCCTGCACTGCCATTGCACGTCGGCCCAAGGCCTCAATCTCAACCACGACCTGTGCCGCTTCCTGCTCGGACTTACCATAATGCACAACGATGTCCCAGCCGCGCTGCGCCAGCATTAGCGCAATCTGGCGGCCAATACGTTTGGCGGCACCGGTGACCAACGCTACTGGTACCGATGAAGGCTTGGGCGAAACTGAATTCATACTAATCATCTTCCGACTTTATCGAGATTAATCTGCTACGGTACGCCCTAAGACCAAGCGCCAACACCTTAACAGCTTTTCTCACATTATTTGGTAGTGAAATTGGCGAAAATGTTTTCACTAAATGATGGGAATCGCCCCACTTTTTAATACAATGCTGAAATGCAGAAACTTACTCCCACTCCCAAGCAAAAACTTACATTGCCGGTGCCCTCTGCCGATGCGCAGCAAGCCTCACGGCAACTACAAGAACTGATACTCTCTGAAATCGCAAAATCCGGCGGCGTGATACCGTTCTCACGCTACATGGAGATGGCACTGTATGCGCCACGTTTAGGCTATTACAGTGGCGGTTCCGCAAAACTTGGCGTTGACGGCGATTTCACCACCGCACCCGAAATGAGTGGCTTGTTCGGTGCCACCCTGGCCCAAGTCGCGCATTCACTATTTGCACAGACAGCACCCGACATCATGGAGTTTGGTGCAGGCTCAGGCAAATTGGCCTTCGACATCTTGTCAGAATGTCAGTATTCAAATATTCCCATAAGGCGCTATTTTATCGTGGAATTGTCTGGTGAGCTCAGAGCCCGACAAGAAGAACGATTAAAAGATTTTCCGCAAGTAGTTTGGTTGTCCAGTATGCCGGAGGCTTTTTCAGGCCTTGTGATCGGCAATGAAGTCTTGGATGCCATGCCCGTCGAGTTGCTAATGAAAGCAGCCGGCAGTTGGAGTCGCTTAGGCGTTGCACAACATCCTGAAACAAATGAGCTATTTTCATTAATAAGTATGCAAGATCGTGCAGAAAATATCGCTCATCTACTACAGCAAATTCCCGATGCAGTATCACTACCTGACGGCTATATCTGTGAGGTTCATCCAGTTGCAGATGGTTTTATACGCAGTGTCGCCAGCATGCTGCTGACGGGTCAGGCACAAACGGGAAAGGCGGGTATCAGCATTTGGTTTGATTACGGATTCCCGGCACACGAGTATTACCTGGCACAGCGCGATAAGGGCACCTTAATGTGCCATTATAGACATCATGCGCACCCCGATCCTTTTTACCTGCCCGGCTTGCAAGATATCACCGCTCATGTCGATTTTACTGCCATGGCACGTGCAGGCGTGGAAGCTGGTTTAGATTTACTAGCGTACACTAGCCAGGCGGGATTTTTATTGGAAACGGGCTTAACAAGTATTCTAAGTAGAGTTCCAGTCGAGGACAGTGCGCGTTACTTACCTATGTCAAACGCCATGCAGAAACTGATTTCGCCCGCGGAAATGGGGGAGTTATTCAAAGTATTGATACTTGGTTGCGGCATAGATATACCCGACTATCTTTTACGCCATGACCGTAGCCACAGGCTATAACCTTCAAATATTTTTCTACTAAAAAAACACGCTTAAGGAATAGGCATGATACGTTGGGTTCTTGTCATTTTTGTCGCACTGGTGGTATTCGCTAATCTTTTGCCGTGGCTGCAGAAATGGGGCTTAGGCAGCTTGCCCGGCGACTTACGTTTCCGATTATTTGGTAGGGTCTTCACTATCCCTTTTGCTTCCACCATCCTGCTTTCACTTGCCATTCTTTTAATTGCCAAAGTACTCAAATAGGGTATATCGTCGCATTCCAGCGACGTTGTATAAATTGTCTTGAAATAAATTGCTACGCAGCTACATTGGTAAGACGGAATCGGTTAAAGTTTTATCGTAAGAAAACCGTCAACACCAGTAAGAGCAGCGAGATCAACAGTAAATTCCGCTTTGCTGAGAATAATCAAAAAACGCAGACAGCCTCTAGGTACAAAAGGATTTCATGAGCAAGTTAGCTGAAGTACGCGCCTTATTAGTCGAGCCCCATTCGGGTATGCGAGTAAGCCTGCACAATATGCTCAACTTGTGTGGCATCACCAAAGTTGACCATGCAATTAGTGCGGGCACAGCACTTCGAGCCATTCAGGGCAAGGCGTTTGATCTGATTTTATGTGAGTACGATCTCGGTGTAGGCCAAGATGGTCAACAACTTCTCGAGGACATCCGCCATCATAAGCTCACACCGCTTTCCACCATTTTCATCATGGTGACAGCCGAACGTGCTTATGCGAAAGTGGTCAGCGCCGCTGAATTGGCACCTTCAGATTACTTGCTCAAACCGTTCACAGCTGACACCTTGTTAGAACGAGTACTTAAGGCCATTGAAAAACGTAAAGCCTTTGTTGATGTCTATAACTTCATGGAGCAAAGCTTCCTGCGCGAAGCTATCGGTGCATGCGTGGATGGCGAAGCAAATTTCCCTCGCTATGCAATTGATTTCATGCGTCTGCGTGCGGAACTTCATGTAATCTTAGGTGAAGCCGATGAAGCAGAGCAGTTGTACAGCGCTCTCTATGATCTCAAAGCAGTCGCATGGGCCAAACTTGGCCTTGCCAAAACCTTATTCATGCAAGGTCGCTACCAAGAAGCAGAAGACATACTGAATAACTTGGTGCAAGAAAATGACAAATACATGGATGCCTACGACTGGCTCTCAAAGACCCATGAAGCGATCGGTCAATTACCCGAGGCGAAATCGGTACTCGACACCGCTGTTGAGATATCGCCACATGCCGTCAGACGTTTACGGAAATTGGGTTGGCTAGCACTTGAGACGGGAGATATTGCCACCGCAGAAAATGTACTGAAGAAAGTAGTCAGCAAAGCTAAGTTCTCAGAATTTCGCGATCCGGAAGATCATGTCAGATTAGTCAATGCCTTGGTTAAAAAAGGCGACCATGAACAAGCGAAATCAGTCATTCGCGATCTAGAAAAAAGTATGGTGGGGGTCAAGAAAACCGAGGCTTGCCGTGCTATTTCATCTGCCATGCTACATGCAGCGACCGGTGATGCCCGCCTCGCTCAAGAGCTGAGCGCGGCAGTAGAGGCAAACCGGGAAGACATAGGATTGTCAAATGAAATGAAGTTAGACCTGGCAAAAAGCTGCCTCGAGCACAATCAAGAAGATGCCGCATCTGAAGTCATTATGGAGGTGATGCGCAATGCCCCCAATCAGAATATGGTGGCCAAAGCCATGGATGTTTTTGAGAATGCAGGCAAAGGGCATTTAGGAAAAGAGCTGGCGCAACGCAGTCAGAAAGAAGTACGTGACTTAGTCGCACTGGGCGTGCAAAAAGCCAAAGAGGGTGATTACCGTGGTTCGGTCGATTTAATGTCGAGTGCCGCTCGTAAATCGCCTGACAATCCACAAGTAGTATTAAATGCAGCATTAGCGGCACTGAAATGCATAGAAAATTTAGGTTGGGACCCCGCCACTGGCGCACTGGCAAAACAGCTGATTGATTCAGCGGGACGCCTGGACCCAATGAATAATCGCCTGAAAGCTATTCGTGGTCTGTATGAAGAGCTACAAAAACGCTTCGGCATCGATGCCGTGCGTGTCAAATCTGGTTAGGATTACTCGATTGTCATACTGTTGGTCTGATCAAACGAAAGTAGACCCAAAGCCCTATCCCGATTATTCAGTATCAATACTTCGACTCCTATGAATGTCACTTCGAATGCCACGCCAGCACGCGAGCAATTACTGGAACAAATACGCGCAGATAAGAGCTTACCTACCTTAGGTATTGCCATTGCCAAGGTCGTGCAAATGACGTCCTCAGGCGAGGATTCTGTTGCTGATCTGGCTCATTTTATTTTGTCTGATGTCGCCTTAACGCAAAAAATCCTAAGGCTCTCAAATACCATTACTTATCGAACCTTAGGCGGGGTTACTGTCACAACCATCTCACGCGCCATCTTTCTACTTGGCTTTGACACCATTAAAGCGAATGCCTTGGCAAGCCTCCTTGTTGATGGTTTTAATGATCGTCGCCAAGCTCAAGTGGTCAGGCAAGAATTGGTGAAAGCACTATGCGCCAGTGTGAGTGCCAGAGAAATTGCACGCCATTGTCACCGTCCCAATAACGAAGAGGCTGCGGTTGCCGCCTTGTTTAAGAATATAGGCCGTATCTTGGTGGCTTCGTTTGACCATCATATTTACGACAAAATTCAGTCTGCAAGTGCAGCGCATCCTGCCGATACCACGGAAATTTGCTCCAAGTTACTGGGTTGTAGTTTCGAACGTTTCGGTGAAACCGTGTTACAAGACTGGAAAATCCCCAATAGCATTATTAATGCCTTACAACCAACTCACGGCGAGCAAAAGAAGACAAGCCTGGCGAATGAATGGAACAGACAGGTTGCCAGCTTTAGTGAAGGATTAGCATCGATTTTGGTCAACACAGATTCCAGTGCACCAACATCTTCAGTTGTGGAACGCTGCAATCTTTTGGTAAAGCGCTTCGGAACAGCACTTGAATTCGATGCGGATCAATTACAAGTCATTCTAAAATGTGTCGACAAAGAAGCACGTCAGTTAGCCACGACATTAGAAGTTACACTGGCACCAATTAGCGTTGCGAGCAACACTTCACTGAGCGAATCCGAGGCGTTTAATGAATTTATGATGACGCCATTTAATTCGCAGCAATTGTCAGCCGGCGCGAGACACCCAAGCGGAAAACCCCTGAATGCTCGCGATTTACTATTAGCTGGCGTGCAAGACGCAACGCAAATGTTGAGTTCAAGCCAAGTCAAATTGAGTGAGCTCATTTTGCTGGTATTAGAAACATTATATGGCGCGATGGGATTTCGTTTCGCAACAGCTTGCTTACGAGACCTGCAGCAAGGCAAGTTTACCGCCCGTGTCGCAGTAGGAGAAAATTATTTGGAGCGTCAGCGTTGCTTTCAATTTCCAGCTCAAAATGACAATTCAATATTCCATTTAGCAATGAGCAACAACGCGGATCTAATGATTTCCGATGCTTCGAGCCCGAAGGTACAAAATATACTTCCGGCATGGCACAAAAAATTGCTACCGGATACCCGCAGTTTCATCATTCTGCCTCTGGTCATTGATGGAAAACCACTAGGCCTGTTTTACGCTGACCGTAGTTCTCCGGCGCTGGAGGGAGTACCTCCAGACGAAACGGCACTTATCAAGACCTTAAAAGCACAACTCATGAATGCCATGGTCAAGCGACAGTAGGCTTACTTACTGTAAGGGAATGCCCTGTTTCTTGGCTAAGGCATCGATATCCTGCCAGATGGTCATTTGATTTAGTAACCGCGTTGCGCCGTCGAGCATGCCATTCAAATTGAAGAAACGCTCGATCGAAGTCTCGTCAAAACTCATAGATTGCGAAAAATTAGTCTTGCCATATTGCTTCTTGAAAGCCAGCAACAAATCACCGGGTGCATCTTTGTGCCAAGACTGCATCATTCCACCAACCATTAACGAACTATCGATGGTTTGCTCCAGCAAACGCGGATTTTTTGCGCTGGCAAGATCACGATAATCAAGCAAGCGCGGAAAATAGAATTTCTTAATCCAAGCCGATGGAATTCCTTGCTCTCGATTCAACAAGACGCTACGCCACAATTTCCAACTTTTAGCTGAATTATCGACAGATTCAAAGTGGGTATCTGAAGAAACTTCACAGTCTTCATCCAAGACGACTTCGAGCACCACAGGCAGACCCACTTGGCTTGCAATCGCTTCGAGATTTTCAATCGCAGGCTTAACACCAGGACTGGCCTGAAGTTGAGCAACAAAGTCGCTCAGGGCAGCTTCGTGTTCCACATATTGCGCGCTGGTGGACTGACAAAATGCAGCCGATGCAGAAAAATATGCCATCAACTCACCCACATATACACCATGACTGCTTACCTCCGACTCTCGCGGTGCCAATAGACCCTCGCGCGGGAGATTCGCAGGAATACCTTGTCTCAGAAATGGGTAGAGCGAGCTTGAGATAGTACCTAGTTTTACGACCGTACCACGAGGTAAAGTAAAGTTAGTCATACGTAGCCTTTTTATTTCTTTATTATTTAAGTCAAATATTTTGGGGTGCTGATCAGCGCTTAAAAACCACTCAAATTCAGCAGTACCATGACGCCTAAAATAGAAAAAATTATAGCGGCTAGCCATCGGACATAATGAAAAGGGAAATTAGGCGAAGCGACTTTTCCTAATAATACTGCGGGCACATCCGCGATCAGCATACCAAGGGTAGTCCCAGCAATGACCAACCCTAAATTACTATATTTTGCAGCGAGCGCCACCGTCGCCAATTGCGTTTTATCGCCGATTTCAGCAAGAAAGAATGTCACACAAGTCAATATAAATACACCGAATCGCCCTTCGTTGACGCCTGCGTCCTCTATTTGGTCTGGCTTTAACGTCCAAACTGCAATCGCTAAGAAAGAGCCCCCTAATAAGTAACGCAAAACATCTGGATGAAAATGACCTACGACCCATTGCCCAAATAGCCCGGCCAAACCATGATTTGCTAAAGTGGCGACCAGAATTCCAAGAACGATCGGAATCGGCTTACGATAACGAGCCGCAAGTAGCAAGGCTAAAAGTTGAGTTTTGTCGCCTATCTCGCCGATGGCAACCGCCAGAGTTGAAACTAAAAATGCTTCCATGATTGCTGTCGGATGGGCATTGGGTTTGATTTACACAATGAACAAGTCATTTCCTTGCCCATCTTGGGTGAAAGAAAATGAAGTGTTCAAAGGTCTTGCCAAATTCGAGTATTAACGGGTTTTACTCGAATCAAATGCACCATGACCAGACGGCCAAGTATGTTGATGCATTTATTTTCCCTAGTTGGTGAAAACAGGCTACTCCCCAATGAATACAGCCTAGATTATACCTCGAAGCTGTAGGTGGCAAAGGTTTAACTGCGATATGTCCAAAGTAAGGTAGCTATCAAAAAAGGTAGATTGCACACTTCCATGATCCCAAGAGTTTCAAGCCAACAAAGCTGCCCGACAATATCTACAGCAATTAGACAAAGAAAAAAGCACACCTGTGGAGAAGCAACATCAACTATTCGTTCCCGATGGATGCATCGACCTCCGGCATAGAGATAAGTGAGTAGTGTATTTTGTTGCGAATCGCAAAAAGCAAAAGCCCCGTATTCAGTGGAGAATACGGGGCATGCTGGAATAAAAGCCTGACGATGACCTACTTTCAC